>DASVWO010000168.1:0-8190 GCA_036393165.1 Polyangiaceae bacterium
GCCTGCGAGGCGGGGCCGAGCGTCGTCGCCACCGCATCGCGAAGCGCGATGGCCGGTGCGCCGTCGGCGCTCCACCCCGAGTCCCAGTTCTGGTTGAGCACGAGATGATCGCCGGCGCGGGCGCCGCGAACGCTCACCACCACCTCGTTGGGCGTCCACGACGTGATGGTCGCGCTTCCGTCTCCCTCCGCGACGTACGCCTCGCCGCGGTAGTCGGCGTCTTCCTCACCCCATGCGCCGAGGCCCGGCATGCGCCCGAACATGTCGCGGAGCGTGATGTGGTAGCCGGCGAAGGTGACGCACTCCATCGTGCCCACGTTGTCGATGACGCCCGGCAGGGTCGCCACGTCCCACAGCTTGGGTTCGTAGCCGCTGGGCTCCAGACGGTGCACGACGTGGAACGGCTTCACCGAGTCGGCGAACTCGGGCGCCGACGCGGTGAAGGAGTCGGCGATGGGCTGGCGCGCGACGAGGCCCATGTCGACGGCGCACGCGATCGCGCCCACGCCGAGGAGCACCTCGAGGAACGCACGCCGTGGCCCGGCGCGTTCGAGCAGCCGCTCGGCGCCCGACGCCGCCGCGCACGCGAGCACGAGCACCGCCGGGTACAGCCAGCGCGAGGGAACGTGCTGCGACTTGAACACGGGCAAGAGGTGCATCAGCCGCCACGGCGCGAGCGCGTGGAAGCCGCCGATGACGAACACGATCATCGCGATCCCGGCCCACGTGAGCGCGCGCTCGCGCGGGCCGCGGCTCGCCACGACGCCCGCGACGATGGCGAGGAGCAGCGGCCACCCGAGGTAGAGGCCCCACTCGTGCCACATGCCGACGGTCCACGACGAGACGGCCGTGTAGTCCCCGAGGCGCAGCGTGAGGAGGTCCGGGATGCGCCACGGCCAGATCGCCTCCTCCGACTTGATGTACCGGGGGAAGCGCTGCATCTGCTCGAAGAGCGGGAGGAGCTTCGGCGCCGACAGCCCGGCGGCGAGCGCGCCGCACAGCGCGAGCGCCCCCACGGGCCGCCACGAGCGCGTCGCCCGCGCCGTGACGCAGGCGTACACGACGAGCACGAACGCCGTGTGAGGCACCGGGTAAATCGCGTCGCCGTAGACCATGAGCGCGATGCACGCCGCGGCGAGCACGAGGTCGCGGAGCTTGCCGCGATCGAAGAAGTAGAGCGCCCACGGCATGAGCGCGTAGAGCAGGTGCCACGAGTGTCCGACGGCCACCTGCATCGACCAGCGGCTGTCGACGGCGAACGCCAGCACCACGAGCGCCGCCACCGCGACGCTCTTCGTGAAGCGACGCGCGAGCAGCCACGCACCCACGGCGCCGACGACGGCCCAGCCGAGGATCTCGACCCGCAGGGCGATGGGATACGGCAGCCAGAGGTACGCCGGCAGGAACGGCGAGACGACGATGGGCGCGGCCTCCTGCGCGCCCCAGGCCGCGTGCCCGCCGCACGACCACGGGTCCCAGAAGGGAAACTGGTGGAAGCGCAGGAGCGACTTGAGGACGACGTAGCGATGCGCGTCCATCTGGTCCCAGTTGCGCTGCCCCAGCGTCCACGGCCGCTCGACGAGCGGCGAGACGACGATCGCGATCATCGCCGGGATGGAGACGAGCGCCGCGACGATGCCCGCGGCGCGCAGCCACCCGGGGATCGTGCGCGGCAACCGCGCCCAGAGGTCCTTCCACAGCGACGCGGGTGACACGCTCGGCGCGGGCGACCTTACCGTGGCACGCGGTCGATGTGCCAGCCGTCTTGCACGCCGAGCGGCGCCTCGTGGGCCTCGTACACGTCGCGCCCCGGGAAGGCGGCGGCGACCTCGTCGGCGCTCGTCGTGGCAGGGGCGGACACGTAGAGGACGGGGCGGTCGAAGAATGGGCCGTTGCGCGCGTAGCGCGTCGGATACTTCGCGCGCACGACGACGACGCCGCGTTCGATGCCGGCGTGGGCGACGCCCTCGGCGAGCCCCTCGCGCACCCAGATCTGGGGCATGCGCTCGACGACGAAGGCTCCGAGCTGCACGACCGGCACGACCCAGAGGACGATGCCGACGGCGCGCGCCGCCCGGCGTCCGACGCTCGATTGGGCGATGTCGCACGCGCGCCGCCAGCCGGGAGCCGCGAGCCATGCGAGGCCCAGGAGCGTCGTCGTGAGGTAGCGCGGTCGCGCGCCGTCATCGGTGTCGCCGATGGTCACCCAGAGCGTGACGGCGAAGATGGCCACGAGGGCGACGGCGAGCCTGCGCGCGCCCGCGACGCGCGTGTCGTCTCGCAGCACGGCCCATCCGAGGAGCGCGAGCAGCGCCGTGCAGGGGACCGTCCAGTCGACGAGGAAGGAGCGCAGGATGTCGAGGTGGTGCCAGATCTGCGGAGGGTCGATCGCGTTGAACGGCGAGAACGCGGGGCGTGCGGTGCTCGCGCCGTAGATGGCGGTGAACTCCGGCTGGTACGCGGCGTAACCGTCGGTGAAGGGGGACCCGAACTGCGCCGCCTGGTACGCGAGGAGCAGCGCGACGAACGGCACCGCGCCGGCGGCGGCGAGAGCAACCGGCCGCCACGCGCGCAGCGACAGCAAGGCCAGGCCGAAGAGCACCGCGTCGAGCGGGCGCGTGAGGAACGCGCACCCGATCGCGGCGCCCGCCACGAGCATGCGCCAGGCTCCTCCCTCCGCCGTGAACGCGACGGCGAGGGCGAACGCGATCGCCAGCCACATGAGGGACGCGGTGTGCGAGTAGAAGCTCGCCGCCTGGAACACGAAGAGCGGCGCGCCGCCGAGCACCGCGACGGCGACGAAGGCGTCCCGCTCGCCGAGCAGCCGCCGCGCCGCAGCCCGCATGGCGACGAGCGCGACGACGCCCTCGAGCGGCGTGACGATCCACGGCACCCCGAGCCGCACCCCGAGAGCCAGCAGCGCCGACGTGCCCGGCGGGTACTTGCTGCACACCCACGGGGCCAGGAGAACGTGGTCGACGCGCAGCAGCTCGGTGTGCGCCGGCGTCGCCGCGTGAAGGACGCCGCGCGCGAAGAGCTCCGCCTGCAGGAAGTACGAGTACTCGTCGCCCGAGTACGGGAACGCGTGGAGCGCGAGCCGCGCGAAGGTCGCGTACACCGCGCCGATCGCTGCAACGAGGGCGAGCGTGCGCCACGAGGGGAAGGCGGAGCGATCGGCGGTTTCCACGGTCAGCGGAGCTCGATCCAGAGGAGGCGTGCGGGCGGGGGCGTCATCCCTTGGGTCCACTGCACGGCGGCGACGACCACGGGCGAGTGGAAGGCGCGGGCGTCGATCGTGACCGGCGCCGCGAACACGCCCTCGTCCGCCGTCCGGCGTGCCGTGTAGTAGCTGCCGTCGAGGTACACCTTTACCTCGCTCGCGGCGAGCCCCTCGGTGCGGAAGCGGAGCTCGTAGGCGGTGGTGCCCTCCTTGCGCGGGATGCCGAGGTACACGTTGGTCACCGCGGCCACGGCGCAGCCTTCTTCCCAGCCGGCGCCGTCGTCGTAGGGCACGTCGAGGGTGCCGTCCTCGTAGGGCCGGCCGTGCGGTCGCGTCTCGCACGCGAGGCGCGAGGGGATGGGCGGATCGGCCCCCCAGCGGGAAGCGCGGAACGCCTCGTCCATCGCGGCGGCGCTGTTGCGCGGCCAGAGCACCTCGGCGCGCCCCTCGCCGTGCGGCCCCCCGCTCGACCACTGCCACGGGACCAGGTAGCGGCACATGGCGACGAAGCCCACCCAGAAGAAGAGCTTCGCCGTGCGTGGATCGATGCGCAGCGCTGCAGAGGGGAGCGTCCGCACGTAGCCGACCGCCGCGAGCACCAGGAGCGTCCAGAAGTCCGCCTCGTACCGCCACGCGAACCCCTCGGCGCGGCGCACGAAGGCCGTGAGCAGCACGGCGATGGCGACCAGCGGCACCCAGAGCTCGAGCCGCCGCTCGCGTCGTTTCGCGAAGCGCCAGACGATGACGACGAGGAGCAGCAGCACCGCCGGACCGAGGAACGGCTCGGTCGTCCCGTCGC
This sequence comes from Polyangiaceae bacterium, assembly GCA_036393165.1. GTDB lineage: Bacteria > Myxococcota_A > Polyangia > Polyangiales > Polyangiaceae > Palsa-1150. The sequence continues at coordinate 4,020 of DASVWO010000168.1, forward strand.
GCTCCTCGTAGTCGAAGAAGCAGCTGCGCAGCCAGCTGCCGTGCGGCGGGTGACGCACGACGAAGAAGAGGGCGCAGAAGAGGCTCAGCGCCGCCTGCGCGAGGTGCGCCCCCGAGTCGATGCACTTGCTGCCGAAGCGCAGCACCGGCATCTCCGGCGTCCACGCGGGATTCGAGTTGGCGTACCCCAGGCCGAGCGCGGAGCCCGTGCGCACCCAGTTCGTGTACAGCCAGAACGCCGCGAACGGGGCGCACACGGCCGCGAAGACGAGCACCGACCGCACGCGGCGCGAGCGCGCCTCGATCGCGACGAGCGCCGCCCAGACGCCCGCGTAGAGGACCCCGATCGGCCGCACCAGCAGCCCCATGCCCGCCGCGGCGCCCATGAGGGCCACGAACCCGGGGCGCCAGGCATCCTGCGAGCGCGCGTGGAGGTACGCGGCGAGCGCGAGCATCTCGCAGATCGCCATGTACGCGAGCGTCACCTCGAAGATGACGAAGCGGTCCTCCATCAGCGGGAAGAGCGTCAGCTGGAGCACCATCCACGTGGTCGCCCACGAGACGAGCCGCCGCGTCCCGTCGGGGGTCTGCGGCGAGGCGTCGCGCAGGAGCCGGTCGAAGCCGAGCCACACGAGCGGCATCGCGGCGACGAGGTACGCGAAGTAGATGGCGCGGTCGGGGAAGAACCCGTGGCAGATGCCCAGCGCGCCCGCGAGCGCGTGGAACGGGAGCTCCAGCACCGGCGCGCCGTAGCCCCAGTTGGTGAAGACAGCGCCGTGGTGCACCTGCTCGTCGTGCCCGGCGAGCGTCACCATCCCGCGCATCCGGAGCGTCCCCGTGAGCATCGCGCGCGCGGTGAAGCGGTGTGCCTCGTACGTGTCGAAGCACCAGATCTTGCCGTACAGGCACACCCACGCCGTCGCCGCGAGGACGAGCCCGCCCACGAGCCACGGATGCCGTGACGCGACGCGTTTCAGGGCGCGAACGGGCATGGCGCGGCCGCACCATACCAACGACGCGAACGGATGAGCGGGTCTACTACTGGCACTTCCCGGAGACGCACGTCTGCCCGGCGGCGCACGCGTTGCCGCACGAGCCGCAGTCGGCGTTGGACGTCTGCAGGTCGGCGCACACGCCGTTGCAGTCGACCGTGCCGCTGGGGCAGGCGCAGTTGCCGTTGGTGCATACGAGGTTGCCGCCGCAGACCTGCGCGCAGAAGCCGCAGTTGTTCTTGTCGGTGAGCAGGTCCACGCAGGCGCCGTTGCAGTCGGCGAGCCCCTGCGCGCAGTTGACCGAGCACGTGCCCTGGTTGCACACCTCGGTGCGCATGCAGCGGTTGCCGCACGAGCCGCAGTTGCGCGGGTCGCTGTTCGTGTCGGCGCAGGCCATGCCGCAGACCTGCTCGCCGGGCCCGCAGTCGCACATGCCGCCCGTGCACGTCGCCCCGAAGGGGCACTGATTGCCGCACGAACCGCAGTCGCGGTTGTTCGTCTGCAAGTCGACGCAAGTCCCGTTGGGCGGACACGACGTCTGACCCGTCGGGCATCCCATGGTGCACATGCCGTTGACGCACTGGTTGCCCGGGCCGCAGCGGTTGCCGCACATGCCGCAGTTGCGCGGGTCGGTCTGCGTGTCGACGCACAGCCCGTTGCAGCTGGTCGTCCCGGCGGCGCACTGGCACGTGCTCATCACGCAGCTCGCGCCGGCCGCGCACACGTTGCCGCACGAGCCGCAGTCGTACGGATCGCTCGTGAGGTCGACGCACGCGCCGGTGCAGTCGGTGAGACCCGACGCGCACGACACGGTGCACGCGCCGAGCGAGCACACGTCGCCGGCGGGGCACTTGTTGCCGCACGATCCGCAGTTGTTCGGGTCGCCCTGCGTGTCGGTGCACACGCCGTTGCAGCGCTGGCCGCCGTTGTAGCAGGCGCACGTGCCGTTCTGGCACGTGGTGCCGCCGCTGCAGACGGTGCCGCACGAGCCGCAGTCGGCGTTGTCCGTCTGCAGGTCGACGCAAGCGCCGCCGCACGCGGTCTGCGGGGGCATGCAGGTGGTGGTGCACATCCCGTTCGAGCAGAGCTGGCCCGGGCCGCACACGCTCGTGCAGCTGCCGCAGTGGTTCGGATCGCTCGTCGTGTCGACGCACTGGCCGTTGCAGTCGCTCTGGCCGGGCGGACAGAGGCAGTTGCCCATCGCGCAGGTCGCCCCGGCCGGGCAGACGTTGCCGCACTTGCCGCAGTCGGCGTTGTCCGACTGCAGGTTCACGCACTGGCCGCCGCAGCTCGTGAGGCCCGTGCCGCACGTCGACGCGCACTGGCCGCTGGAGCACACGTCGCCCGCGGGGCACGCGTTGCCGCAGCCGCCGCAGTCGGCCGGGTTGGACGCGAGGTCCACGCACGTTCCACTGCAGAGGGCGGGCTTCATCCCGAGAGTGCACGCGCACATGCCGGAGACGCACTGCTGCGTCGGCGCGCACGCGGTGTTGCAGTTGCCGCAGTCCTGCGGGTCGTTCGTGAGGTTGACGCACGCCTGGCCGCACTGCGTGAGGCCCGAGGCGCACGACGTGGTGCACGTGCCGAGCGAGCAGACGTCGCCGCCGGTGCACACGCGCCCGCAGCCGCCGCAGTTCTTCGGATCGCTGTTCGGATCGACGCAGGCGCCGCCGCACATCGTGAACCCGGGCTGGCAGGTGGCCGCGTCGGTCCCGACGCGGTCGACCACGACGTCCACGACGACGGCGTCGGTCGTGACGTCCATCCCCGAGCTGTCTTGAAACAGCTCGTCGATCACGTCGCTGGACGCGCCGTCGTTCATGGCCCCGCCGTCGTCCCCCGAGCCGATGAGCTCATCACGCCCGCCGCACCCGCTCGCGGCGATGACGCCGACCATGCAGAGCACGCACAAACCAAGGAAGGATCTCGCAAGCTCTCTCGCACGCATGAGACTCACCCGCTTGTTGGACTGGCCGCAGCCATCTGTTGCCCCCGCGTCACGCGCGCGTTCATAGCAAGGCCTTCGCCACGAGGTCTCGTCTCTCGCGCGCGTCGATTCGAGGCCGGGCGAGGCCGAACCTGTACAATGGCGCCGCAGACATGCAGCTCCATCCGACCCGGGCCACCTTCCACGTCGCGGTGGCCGGGGCCGGCCTCGTGGCGCTGGGAGCCGCCGCGCGCCTCGCGCCCGTCGTGGCCTTCGGGGGAGCGATGATCCTGGCGGTCGCGATCGGGCGTGCGGTCGCGCTCGTGGCCGTCACGAGGCTGCGGGCGGCCGGATTCGAGATGGTCTGGTCGGGCCCTCTGCGCGTGCACCGCGCGACGCGCGGAGGAAGCGTCACGGTCGAGGCTGAGCTGCGCAACCGCGGGAGCGAGCCGGTCCGCGGCGTGGCGCTCCGGCCGCTCGCGTCGACGATGCTCGACGTGGAGGTCACCCCGCCGGTCATCGACATGCCGGGTGGCGCCCGCGCGCGCATCGACCTCACGGTGCGGCCGAAGCGTGTCGGACGGTGGGGGGTGCACGGCGTCGCGCTCGAGGTGCGCGGCACCCCGGTGGGCGGCGAGGGCCTCTACGAGGTGCCGCTGCTCTTCGCGAACCCGCTGGGCATCGAGGTGCTGCCGCAGGCGCTCGCGGCGATGCTCGCGTCGCCCGTCGGCGGACGGGCCAGGCACGCCTCCGAGATCGGACGGCCGGCGAACCTGGCCGGCGAGGGCGACGAGCTCCGCGAGCTGCGCGACCACGTGCCTGGCGATCCCTTCAAGCGCATCGCGTGGAAGGCGAGCGCCAAGCGAGGCAAGCTCGTCGCGCGCGAGATGGAGCGCGAGGAGCGCGACGTCGTGTGGCTCGTCATCGACGCGTCGGTGGAGCTTTGGGCGGGCGTGAAGGGAGCCGCGCCGCTCGATCGGGTCGTGGAGGAGGCCGCGTCGATCGCCGCGCGTCATCTGCGGCGGGGAGACCGCGTGGGGCTCGTCGTCGGCGCCTCGCGGCTGCGCTCGTGGGTCGGTCCGAAGGAGGGAGCGGCGCAGGCGGCGGCGATCGCGGGAGCCCTCGCGAGCGCGGCGAGCTGCATCGACGCGGACCGATCGGAGCTCGACGAGCTGCAGGTGGCCCAGCGCGTCGCGGAGCACGCGCGCCCGCTCGACCCGCGCGGTCTGGCGGACCTGAGGCGCGGCGATCTC
>DASVWO010000169.1:0-15754 GCA_036393165.1 Polyangiaceae bacterium
CGCGAGCGACTCGCCCTGCACGTACTCCATGACGAGGAACATCTCCTCGTCGGTCTGCACGACGTCGAGCGTCGGAACGACGTTGGGATGCCGGATGCGCGCCGCGAGTCGAGCTTCGTCGAGGAACATCGAGACGAAGTCCGGATCCTTCGCGTACTGCGCGTGCAGGCGCTTGATGGCGACGGTGCGCGAGAAGCCCGCCGGTCCGCTCAGGCGGCCGAAATGCACCGTGGCCATCCCTCCTGCGGCGATCTCGCCGAACAGCAGGTATCGCCCGATCTGCCGAGGGGCGCCGGGACTGACCATGCTCCCCGTGAAGCGTATCCGAGCCGAATTACGGAGGCCAGCAAGCATGGCCTGGGTATGCGTGCGCGGATGTACCCGTGCTTGTGCTCGTAAGGGGGGCATTCGGCCGGTACGATGAAGGCGGATGGGACGCGCTCGGGGGCGTGTGCGCGTTGCTCGGACATGACGAACGGTCGCCACCACGTCATCGCGCTAGGGACCGTGCTGCTCGCGGGAGCAGGGGTTCTCGGCATGGTGGAGGTGGGGTGCCAGCGCGGGACGAGCGATGCGCGGCCGAGCCCCATGGCGCCCCAGCCGCAGGTCGTGGCGGCTGCCGACCCGCAGGCGGCGCCCTCCGCCTCTTCCGCAGCCACGAGCTCGGCAGCCCCGGCTTCACCGCCTGCACCCGAGTGCGGGTCGCCCGGCGACGTGCTGCTCTTCGTTTCGCCCGAGCATCCCGTGCGCGGCCAGCCGATGCGCATCGTGGCCGTGGCCGATCACGTCGTCGACGCTCATCTGGCGCTCCGTTCGCCCGACGGCAAGACGGCGCCGGTCGAGGCGCCTCGAGAGGGAGGTCCGCCCTACGCCTGGGTCGCGCGCGTCGAGGCGCCGGCGAAGGGCAAGTGGCACGCGACGCTCGCGCGCGACGAGGCATGCGGGGACGCCGAGATCGCGAGCCGAGATGTCGTCGTGGGCACGCATCCCGGGATGGTGCCCGCCACGCCTCGCACCGCGCTGTGGTTCACGCGGGCCGCGTGGACCCCGTCGCTCGAGAACCTCTACTCGGCGTGGATCCAGCACATGTTCGACGCGCCCGAAGGCGCGCAGCCGAGCTGGCCGGCGCTGCACGAGGTGCTCCGCGACGAGGGGCGCAACTTCCTCTTCGACCACCTGGGTGCGGCCGAGGACGAGCAGGGGATGATCGTGCGGCCCGACTGCGCCGACCTCCCGTACTTCCTGCGTGCGTACTTCTCGTTCAAGCTGGGGCTCCCCTTCGGCTGGTCGCACTGCTCGCGCGGCGAGAACGGCACCCCGCCGACGTGCACCGACTTCGCGACGAGCAGCGATCCGTTCCCCAAACCCGAGGCGGATGCAGGAGCCGACGCAGCCCCTCAGGTGCTCCCGGCGTGGGCCGATCCCGACCGCGACCGGAGCGGCCCGTGGGAGAACCAGGTGAAGCGCGTGGGCGAGTTCTTCCGCACGACGCTCGCCGACGCGGCGCAATCGGGAGCAGGCCGCACGCCCGCGGACGACGAAACGGGCGACTACTACCCGGTCGCCCTCACCACCGACGAGCTGCGGCCAGGCACCATCTACGCCGATCCGTACGGACACGTGCTCGTGCTCGCGAAGCGTCTGGCGCAGACGGCGGCGCGCGGCGGCATCCTCTACGCCGTCGACGGCCAGCCTGACGGCACGGTCGCGCGCAAGCGGTTCTGGCGCGGCAACTTCCTCTTCGCCATCGACCCGTCGCTCGGCGCCGCAGGGTTCAAGCGCTTCCGCCCGGTGCTGCGCGACCGGATCACCGGCAAGTGGCGGCACCTGAACAACGCGGAGCTGCCGGACTACGCCACGACGCAGTGGGACGGCGGCGTCGACGGCTTCTACGACAAGATGGACGACGTGCTCTCGCCGGCGCCGCTCGACCCGATGCAGGCGCTGCTCGAGACCATCGACGCGCTCGAGGAGCAGGTGAAGACGCGCGTCAACTCGGTCGAGAACGGACGCAAGTTCCTCGCGAGCGCCAAGGCCGCCGCCGACATGCCCGACGGGGCGCACATCTTCGAGACGACCGGCGAGTGGGAGGACTTCTCGACGCCATCGCGCGATCTGCGCATCCTCATCGCCATCGACGTCGCGCGCGGCATCCCGTCGCGCGTCGCGCGCCGTCCCGAGCGCTACGCGATGCCCGCCGGAAAGACGCCGGAGCAGGTGCGCGCCGATCTCGAGGCGCGCCTCGCGACGGAGCTCAAGACCCGCAAGTTCACGTACACGCGCACCGACGGCTCGCCGTGGACGCTCTCGCTGCAGGACGTGGTCGACCGCGCCGAGTCGCTCGAAGTCGCATACAACCCCAATGACTGCGTCGAGCAGCGGTGGGGCGCCCGGGGCGGCAGCGACGAGCTCTCGACGTGCCAGGCCCACGCGCCGAGCGAGCAGCTCGCCAAGATGCAGAGCTATCGCGCCTGGTTCCACGAGCGCCGCCGGCCTCCGCGCTGACGGATCGTCGCCCGCCGGGCGTGCTACGACTGGGCCCGGCCATGTACTTCCAGGAAGTCATCCTCGCCTTGCACGAGTTCTGGGCGAAGCGCGGTTGCCTCATCGTGCAGCCGTACAACTCCGAGGTGGGCGCGGGGACGTTCAACCCGGCCACGTTCCTGCGATCGCTCGGCCCCGAGCCGTGGAACGTCGCCTACGTCGAGCCGTCGCGCCGCCCGACCGACGGGCGCTACGGCGACAACCCGAACCGGCTGCAGCAGTTTCACCAGTACCAGGTGATCCTCAAGCCCTCGCCCATCGACATCCAGGATCAGTACCTGCAGTCGCTCGTGGTCCTCGGCACGAAACCCGAGGAGCACGACGTACGCTTCGTCGAGGACGACTGGGAGTCGCCCACGCTCGGCGCATGGGGCCTCGGCTGGCAGGTGTGGCTCGACGGGCTCGAGATCTCGCAGTTCACGTACTTCCAGCAGGTCGGGGGCATCGACTGCAAGCCGGTGAGCGGCGAGCTCACCTACGGCCTCGAGCGCATCTGCATGTACCTGCAGGACGTCGCGAGCATCTACGACGTGGCGTGGGCGCCGGGCACCACGTACGGGGAGCTCTGCAAGCGCGCCGAGTGGGAGTGGTCGACGTACAACTTCGAGCAGGCCGACACGCAGGCGCACTTCGCTGCGTTCGACCAGGCCGAGCGCGAGTGCAAGCGACTCCTCACGATGGGCGGCGACGATCCGCTCAAGAAGCTGGTGCTGCCGGCGTACGACTTCGTCGTGAAGGGCGCGCACGCCTTCAACGTGCTCGACGCGCGCGGGGCCATCGGCGTCACCGAGCGCGCGCGCTTCATCGGGCGCGTGCGCGGGATGGCCAAGGGCGTCGCCGAGGCGTGGCTCGCGCAGCGCGAGGCGCTCGGCTTCCCCCTGCTCAAGACGCGCGCGGCGGCGGAGTGAGCATGAGCGCGCGCCTCGCCCTCCCGCTCCTGCTGCTCGTCGGCGCCTGCGGCGGCAACGCGCCGGATGCGCGCTATCCGGCCCGCGAGTCGGGTTGCCCCGTCAAGGTGTACCCCGGCAACGCTGTCGTGCCCGTCGACGATCTCGGCACGGTGCGCGTCGAGTGCTCGGCCGGAGGCAACTGCGAGCGAAAGCTGCTGGATGCGGTGTGCGCGCGCGGCGGCGACGTCGCGTGGGGCACCGCCGACAACACGCTCACCGCGACCGTGCTCGTCGCGCACGCGGCGCACACCAGGCACGCCGCGCCTGCTTCCGGGCAGCGCGGATGCAACGTGCGCGTCTACGACAGCGCGCCCCCGTCGTCCGAGAACATCGGCCCGGTCACCGCCTCGTGCGCCGAGGACGACTCGCGCGACACGTGCATGCGCGAGCTCGAGGATCAGGTGTGCCTCCTCGGCGGAGACACGGTGTGGCAGGTCGACGGCCCGTCGCCCGAGCCCGACCCAGGCACGGGTGGCACGCGGCAACGGATGCACGGTCGCGCCGCGCACTCCAAGTGAACCGAAGCTCGAAGCCCCGCGCCTGAAAGCTGCGTGCCGCAGAGCCGCGGTGGCACCTCGGTTGCTGATGTCCCCCGCTGCGAGCGCGGCCGCCCGGGCCGCGCCTCAGCAGCAGGAGGCATTCACCGATGATCCGTATCCGCAATTCCGTAGCGTCCGTCCTCGCTTCTCTGCTGGTGCTCGGCACCGCCGGCATCGCCGCCGCTCAGAGCGCTCCGCAGAACGCTCCGACAGAGCAGCCGAAGACCGACAAGGAGACGAAGCAGGAGCAGTTCGACCGCGAGAAGGTCACGCTCAAGGACCGTGTCCAGGACAACATCAACGCGGCCGACCAGCAGATCGACGCGCTCAAGAACATGAGCAAGAGCGACAAAGGCAACGAGAAGACCCGCGACGACAACTACAAGAAGCAGCTGTCGATGTTGCAGGACCATCTCAAGAAGGACCTCGACAAGATCGACAAGGCGAGCATCAACGACTGGACCGGCGTGAAGCCCGTCATCGATCGCGATCTCGCCGCGATGGACACGCACCTGCGCACGGTCGCCTCGGTGACGCACGTGCAGGTTCCGGCCACGGGCGCCGCCGAGAAGCAGCCCAAGTAGCGACGTGGCCTGCGCCCACGGCGCGCGTCACTCGAGACACTTCTCGAGTGCGTCCGCCGTGGGCGCGCGCATCGCGCAGTCGAACTCGGCGCGGCTCACCTCGGACGTGCAGTTCTTGAACGAGTCGTCCCCGCGGGCTTCGCCGCGCTCGCGCTCCTGCTCGGTCTTGATCGTCGCCGGTCCCGCGTCGGGCAGCTTCTCGGTCACGACGAGCTGCGCGTAGCGGTCGATGAGCGCGTCACACTGCGCCGGCGTGACCTTCGGCTTGCACGACGGCAGCACGGCGAAGGCCGCGCAGCCGACGACGACGAAGACGAGCGCGCCTCGCATCAGCGCAGGCACCGGTCGAGCTCCTGCGTGGAGGTCGCACCCTTCACGCACGCCATCGTCCTGTCGGTGACACGGCGCGACTGGCACGACTGGATCTGATCCTCGAGCTCGTCGCGGATGTGCTTCTCGCGCTCGGCGATAGCCGCGGCGTCGGTCTCGCTCATCTCCTTCATCTGCAGCTCGACGCTCTTGTCCACCAGGAGCTGGCAGTCCGCCGCAGTCGCGTGACGCCCGCACCCACACACACACGATGCGAGGGCGAGGCCCACGAGGGCAAGCGCGAGCGAATTCACGCGCCGCCGACGTAGCACGTTTTGGCCGAGGCGCAGAGCGGATGGTACCCTCGGGCAGGTGACGGCAGTACGACGCGGCGCAGCCGCAGCGGAGCAAAGCGGGCCCTCGGCCGAGGAGCTGCTGCAGAAGGCGATGGCGGCCCGATCCGCCGCGTCGCGGGCGCGCTGGGCGCGCCAGGGCCTCGCCACGCGCGCTCCGCTCGACAAGACGACGCAGGCGATGCTGCTGCGCCAGCTCTACCTGTCGGCGTACGAATCGCGTCGATTCCAGCGTGCGCGTGAAATCGCACTCCAGGCGATCGAGCTCGGCGTCCTCGTCGACGTGCTGCAACAGGACGCGGCCCGTGCCGCCATCGCAGCGGGCGATCTCGATGCCGCCGTCGTCCACCTGCGCGTCGCGGCGCGGCGGGGGCCCGCCTCGCGGCGGCCGTTTCACTGGTGGACGCTGGGCAGCGCGCTCTTTCTGGGGCACCGCTACGCCGAGGCCATCGCCGCGCTCGAGCGCGCCGTGCGCTGGGGAACGCGCGACAAGCCGCTCTATCGCGCGCATCTCGCCCTCGCCCGAATCGCGTCCGGCGAGCAGGTGGACGGCCTGCAAGAGGTGATCGACGAGCTCGCCTCCGCGCCCTGCGGCCAGGGCTACGGGCGCTTCGTCCTCGGGCACCTGGCCTACGCGGCAGGCGAGTGGACGGCGGCGCGGCGGTACCTCGAGGCCTTCGTGCGACGCACCTCGGACGCGCCCCCGCTGGCGATCGCGCTCGGCGGAGAGGTGGAGATGTCCCGATCCACCCTCGCCAAGATGGCTGCCAACTGAGCGCTGGATATATTGCAAATCAGCCGGCGCGGACGAAACGGTAGCGTCAGGCGCGGAGAATGCAGTTCGGAGGAAACCCGTGAGACCGCGTACGAAGTTGGCCCTGGCGTCCGTCGTCACCCTGCTCATGCTGCTCTGGCCCGTCCTCGCCCTCGCGGGGGACGACTCGTGCGCGTCCGACACCGGCGCCTTCCAGCGGTACCTGGCGCAGAGCGCCGTCGTCGCGATCGGGGCGAGCTTCGTGTTCGGCCTCGCGACGAGCCTCACGCCGTGCGTGTACCCGATGATCGCCATCACGGTGTCCGTCTTCGGCGCGAAGGAGGCGAAGAGCCGCGCGCAAGGGGCGCTGCTCTCGCTCACGTTCGTGCTCGGCATCGTGGCGCTCTTCACGCCGATGGGCGTCATCTCGGCGATGACCGGCAAGGGCTTCGGCTCGGCGCTCGGCAACCCGTGGGTCGTCGGCGGCATCGCGCTCGTCTTCGTCGCGCTCGCGGCGTCGCTCTTCGGCGCGTTCGAGATCGCTCTCCCCGCGGGGCTCAACCAGCGTCTGTCGAGCGTCGGCGGCACCGGATACCGCGGCGCCTTCCTGCTCGGTCTCGTGTGCGGGCTCGTCGCGGCGCCGTGCGTCGGTCCGTTCCTCTTCGGTCTGCTCGGCTGGATCGCGACGACGAAGAACGTGGCGCTCGGCTCGGCGGCGATGGCCTCCTACGGACTGGGCCTCGGGACGCTCTTCTTCGTCGTCGGCACCTTCGCGGTCAACCTGCCGAAGGCCGGCGCGTGGATGATGGGCATCAAGTGGATCGGCGGGGTGTGCCTCGCCTACATGGCCCTCGGCTACATCCGCGACGCGCTGCCGAAGGACTTCGTGCACAAGCTGGCGCAGCCGACGGCGGGGTATGGCATCGTCGCCGCGGTCGTCCTGCTGGTGGGTCTCGTCCTCGGCGGCATCCACATCGCGGCCGAGCGGCGCAAGTCGCCCATCGCCCACCTGTCCAAGCCGACGAAGCTCGCGTCGATCCTCCCCGCAATCGCCGGGCTTTTCATGGTGATCACGTGGTACGAGCTCCCCCCCGAGCTACACTGGGAGACGAACGAGCCGGTCGCGGTGCAGAAGGCTGCCACCGAGCACCGGCCGATGATCGTCGACTTCGGGGCGAGCTGGTGCGGGGCGTGCAAAGAGCTGGACGAGAAGACGTTCCCCGACCCCAAGGTGCAGAAGGAGGGGTCGCGCTTCGTTGCCTTGCACGTGGACGCCACCAATGACGACGACCCGGCCATCGCGAAGGTCCGCGAGAAGTACCACGCGACCGAAGGGCTTCCCGTGGTGGTCTTCCTCGACAGCAAGGGCCAGGAGCAGCGGCGGTTCACCGAGTTCGTCGGGCCCGACTGCTTCGCGAACGCGCTGGCGACCATCCAGTAGCGCGGCGCTCGTCTTCGCGGCCGCCGTTGCGGCCTGCTCGTCGTCGGGGCCGACCGTCCCGGCGACCGAGGTCGTCGTCGGCATCCAGAGCGAGCCGCTCAACGGCGCGATCGGATCGCTGCACGTCGTGACGAAGCTCGCGGGCAAGACGAACAGCGACGAGGTGATCGATCCGTCGGCGCTCCCGCACGAGGTGAAGGTGTATCCGCCCGGTGGCAACACGACGGCGCCCATCGACGTGCAGATCGACGCATACACGGAGGCCGGGTGGACGCCGAAGTCGGCGGCGATGCCGGCGCTCGTGCGCACGGCGGAGACGAGCTTCGTGCCGAACGAGACGAAGCTGCTGCGCGTGCTGCTGCAGGGCCAGTGTCTGCTCGCGCTGCCGGGCGGTCCGCCGGGCGCGCCCACGTGCAACGCGCCCCAGACGTGCATCAACGGCGGGTGCGCGAGCGACGTCGTGCCCGTCGGCGCGCTCGAGAGCTACGAGCCGGGCTGGGCGAACGACGCGCCCGATGTGTGCCGGCCGCTCAACGCGGGCATGCCCGTGGTGCAGGTGGGCGAGGGGCAGACGGACTACCTGCCGCTCACGTCGGGCGAGACGGTGCAGATGGAGCAGGGCCCGCAGGGCGGGCACCACATCTGGCTCGCGGTGCGGCAGGAGAACATCAAGCAGCAGGGATCGACGACGACGATCACGAGCGTGCAGCCGGGGACGAACCTCGCGGGCCCGCAGATGGCCTTCGTCTTCACCTTCGAGCAGGACCAGGGCGGCTTCTGCAAGCTCTCGGGGCTGCGGTATCAGCTGGACATCGACGGGACCGACTACCACCTGTTCCTGGGCAAGCCGCTGAACATCACGGTGAAGATCGCGGACCAAGCGGGGCACGTCGGGACAGGGACGGCGAGCGTGAACATCGATCCCACGCTGCTTTGCCCGACCGGCGTGCCGGGCTGTTAGCCGGGGAGGGGACGCGCGATCGTGCAGACCTCCCGCAAGCGTCTCCGCGACACGATCCGCGCGGCAGTGCTGCTGCACGTGTCACTTCTCTCGCCGGCCCTCGTCTCGTGCGGTGGGCAGACCACGCCGAATCAGGGGTCGAAGAGCGACGCGAGCGCCGCCGATGGCTCCATGAGCGAAGCCGACGGCGCCGGTATCTGCAACGACGCGATCGACGCAGGTCCGCCTTGCACGATCATCCCTTGCGTGCCTCCGATGCTGGCCAGCGGAGGGACTTGCATCACCTTCAACTATGCGATCTTCGGCACGGCCGAGAGCTGCTGGGGGCCCGCGGACGCCGCCGCTTCGACGCTTTCGGCGGCCACGTGTGCCTCGCTGTGCCCGCCCCCTCCGAGCGATGCGGGTATCGCCCCGAACAGTACCCCGTTTGGCTGTTACGCCTACGGTCGTCAGCTCGAGTGCGAGTGGAACTTCTGCGGAACGGGGCGCACCACCCGCGGCCTTCGATCGCCGCGTGTCCGACGACCCGACGATGCTGAGGGCGCGCTCCTCGCGCGCGCGGCGTATCTCGAAGCAGCCTCCGTGCTCGCGTTCGAGCGCCTGGCGCGGGAGCTCGCACATCACGGCGCTCCCGAGCGTCTGCTTCGCGCCCTGCACCGCGCGGCACGAGACGAAGAGCGACATGCCGACAGCATGGGGGCGCTCGCGCGAAAGGCGGGCGCTTCGACGCAGCGTCCCCGCTTGCGGAGGACGCGCCCGCGATCGCTAGAAGCCATCGCGCTCGAGAATGCGGTCGAGGGTTGCGTGCGCGAGACCTTCGGTGCGGCCATCGTGCTGGCGCAGGCGTTCACCGCGGCCGACCCCGACGTCCGGTCCGCGATGCGCAAGATTGCGCCTGACGAGCTGCGGCATGCCGAGCTGGCGAGGCGCGTGGCACGGTGGATCGAACCGCGGCTCCAACCTGCCGCGCGCGAACGCGTGGCTCGCGCGCGTGCGCGAGCCACGCGGGACCTGGTGGACGCGGTGGCCGTTCCCGTAGCGACAGGCCTCTCACTGCGGTTCGGCAACGCCGGTTCGGAGGTCGCAACCGGTATTGCTCGTCGCTTGGGTCCGCTGCTGCGAGCGTGAGGCTGGCCTCCCGGGCTACTAGCGTCGAATCGTGCACCCTCTGCGCCCCTTCTTTGCAGTGGCACCACACAGAGCAGCGCCACCTCGGGCAACATCAGCACGACGCTCACCGTCCAGTAAGCCACCCCCGGCTCCGGACGCCCTGCCGGTAGCCTCAGCGATTCTTGCGAGAGTCGAGCTCTTGCTGGATGTCTTGCTGGACCGCCTGGACGAACGGGTCGATCTGTTGCGGCGGCTTGGGGATCGCGACCGCCGCGACCGCTCGGGTGGTCGCCGCCGGTTGCGTGGGTTGCGCGGATTGCGGGGAGGGCGGCGTTGCCGCTGCCGCTGCGGTTGCCGTCGCCGGCGGCGTTGTCGCGATCGGGGTGTTGGTCGGCATCGGATCCGGCGCTGCGGTCGGCGCCGCCGCCGCGGTCTCGATGGGCGCGATGGGAGAGGCAGCCGGAGCTTGCGGGGCGACGTCGGCGACCGCCGCTTGCGCGGTAGCTTCGGAAGGAGATGCCGGTGCAGGTGCGGTCATCCGTCCGGCGAGGAACCCGATTCCGAGCAACGAGACGGCGAGCGCTGCGGGCCTGACCCAAGTCGGAAGCCCGCTACGGAACGGGGAGCTCGCCAACGACTCTTGCAGCGCGTCGTCGACGACCGGCGGCTGCGAAACGGCGACCGGCGGAACGGGCGTCGAAGGCGGAACCCGCACGGACGCACTTGCGGGAACCGGGCTCGCTGCAGGGGCCGGCGGTGCTGGCTCCGGCGGTTTGGCCGCCACCGCACTCACCGGCTCCGGTTCGGCAATGAGCTCCGCCTCCGTGGGCTCGAGCTCGGCAATCGGCTCCGCGGACGCTGACGACGTCGCGATCGGACTCGGCGTCGCGAGAGGTACCGGGCGAACGGACGGTGGAAGAGGAGGCGGCTTCGACGCGTGCGCAACGGGAGGCGGCGCCGTCGACGTGCGGAGCGCGGGAGGTGCCGCCGTCGATGTGCGGGCCGCGGGAGGAGGCGCCGTCGATGGGCGCGCCGCGGAAAGGGGTGCCGTCGATGCGCGTGCCGCGGATGGGGGCGCCGTCGACGTACGCGGCGCGGCAGGTGCCGTCGACGGCATCGGTCGGGCAAGCCCAGGGGGGCGACTCGTAGACGATTTCGTCGCGACGACGTTCGCCGGCGGCTGGGAAGGCACCCGTGTGTGGGCCACGGGGTGCGTGGGTGTGTCGATCCTTCTCGTGATTGTCGGGTCCGTATCGCTGATTCTTTCGCGGCCCATACAATGTGTGAAAGCACCCTTCGTGCCTGGGGCGGAGGTCGATCTCCCGGCGTAAGCACGCCCCCGAGATGGACGGTCCGGTGACCGGTTGCTGGTCAGTGACATCAGTCGGAAGCGACGCCCTGCTCGGTCACCTCTGCGCCATGCTCGTGCACCTCGAGCGCGTGCGTCGGTGACGGGCGGAGTTCCGGTCGACCCTCTTGGACTTCCTCGTCTCGCCCAGGCGAGGGCAACGCTCGCCCAGGAGAGAGCAATGCTCGCCCAGGCGAGAGCAAGGCTTGCCCAGGCGAGAGCAAGGTTCGCCCAGGCGAGAGCAACGCTCGCCCAGGCGAGGGCAACGCTCGCCCACGCGAGAGCAAGGCTCGCCCACGCGAGAGCAAGGCTCGCCCAAGCGAGAGCAAGCCGAGCCCAGGCGAGAGCAAGGCTCGCCCACGCGCGAGCAACGCTCGCCCATGCGAGAGCAAGGCTCGCCCACCCGAGAGCAACGCCCGCTCACTCGGGAGCAAGCCTCGCTCACGCGATTGCGTCGCTCGCGCCCGCGAGGGCATGCCTCGTTGCGCCATGTCCCCGCGTTGCTGCCGCACGCGCACCCCTCGCGGGCTCTGGAGCGAGCGTAGCCCCCGCAGGAACGAGCGAAGCCGACACCCCGGCGAAGGAGGGTCCCGCTCGCGCGGGCCGCCGATGCGGGAGCCACGGAAGCCCGCACGCGAGCGCGCGAGGGAAGCGATCCGGACGGCGAGGCGGTCGCTCGAGGGATCGGTGGGGACGAGCGAGGCGCCCATGGCGTCGCGCATCGCGGCAAGCGGGGAAGCCGGGAACGCGCAGTTCAGCGGCGTGCGTCGAGCCACACCGACTCGGATCCGGCTCAGGGCTTCCCGCAGGACACCGGCGTCGCGACGACTTCGAAGCCGCTGCCGCCCGTCTGCAGGAACGCGACGACTCCTGCGCCGCTCTCGGTCACGGCGGCCTGCCCCTGTCCGGCGTTCACGCCGGGCGTCGAGATCGTCAGCGGCGCGCCGATGGGAGCGCCGTCCGGACCCAGCGTCAGCGCGCGCACGTCGTGACCGGATTGCGGGCCTTCGGTCCACACGAGCAGGAAGCGGCCGCCCGGCAGCGCCGCGAGACCCGGGGACATCGTCTGCTCGCCCTTGCCTCCCGCCGGCGGCGCGAACGCGTTCGCCGGCCCCGCCGGCTGGCCCGCCTGGAAGCGCACCCAGCGCAGCTTCCACGGCACGTCGGACGACGGCCGATCGGACCACGCGGCGAGCACGATGCCGTCGCTGATGGCGACGACCGGCGAGCCCACCACCGTCCCGAGACCGTCGATGTGCGAGAGATCGCCGCGCACCGCGAGGCTGCTCCCCGAGTCGTCCAGCGTTCCCAGCCAGACCGAGGCGCCCTTGCGGAACGCGAGCGCGATCGTCTGCGAGCCGGTGTTCTCCACGGCGCCGCGGAGCGCATCGACCGGATCCCCCGTGTCGATGGACCAGAGCTGGCCCGCCGGCGGACCGCCGAGCCGCGACCACGCGAGATGCCCGTCCCCCGCGCCCAGCTGCACCGCCGGCGACGCGAGCACCGTGCGCCGCCCCTGCAGCCGGTCGTTCTTGCGATCGGCGTCGACGACGAGCGACAGCGCACCCTTGCCGCTCACGGTCGGCGTGACGCGCTTGACCGGATCGTGCGACGTCGCGCGCGTGCTCGTGATGGCCGACACCGACGCGGGGTCGACGCGCACGGCCATCGCATCGTGATCGCTGGGCGCGAAGCCGATGGCGAGATCGTCGGCAGCGCGCACGACCTCGACGCCTGCGGACACCGTCGCATTGGGACCGATGACGTGCGGCGGGCCCACCACCGTGCAGGCGGGGAGCACGACCGGCGCCGCCGGTGCCGGCGCCGCCGCGGGCGCACCACCGGGCGCAGCGCTCGCCGCGAGCGACCTAGACGCCGAGCCCGAAGCGGCCGGCCGGTCGCCCGCGCGCGTGCTGCCGCGCGCCGCCGACACGATGAGCCCCACGAGGCCGATGCCGACTACCAGCCCCGCCACCGCGACCGCCGGCAAGAACCACTTGGGACGCGACTCCGACCGCAGCACCGTGTTCTCGGGAAGCGCCGCCTGCGCGCGCTTCAGGAGCGTCTTCGTCTGCTCGAGCAGCCGTCGCGACACCGGACCGGACGCCTCGAGGAACCGCTTCCAGTGGCGCTTCGTCGCGTCGAGCAGCGGCTGGATCCCGCCGCGCGGCAGCTGGTTGACCTCGATGTCCCCCGTCATGGGAGACGTGGTCGGCTGCGCGTTGCCCTGCGCGTCCGCGTTCTGCGCGGCCTGCGCCGACGGCGGCAGCCACTGCACGTCCGCGAACGGATCGGGCACCGGGTCGGGCACCGGGATGGCCATCGGTTCGCCGGACGCGTTCGGCACGTAGTCGAGCTTCGGCGCGGGCGTCGCCTTGGGCAGCTCGGGCATGCCGCCGAGGTGCGGGCGAACCGGCTGCGTGGCCGACGGGCGCGTCGACGACTTGGGCACCGGCGGCTTCACCGACGGCGTGCGCGGCACCGGCGCACCGGCGGGGCTCACCGGCTTGACGATGGGCGTCCCGTCGGGCGCGTCCTCGATGAGCACCGAGCCGCTGAGCTCCTCGACGCCGCCCTGCGCCTTGAGCTCGCCGGTCACTTCCGCGGGCAGCAGCAGCGATCCGCTCAGCTCCTCGACCGAGGGCTCCGGCGGCCGCACCGGGGGCGGCGCGTGCGGGATGCTCGGCGCGACGCGCGCGGCGCCCTCGCCCCACGGCGGCGGCTGCGTCACTGCCTTCGGCGGCGTCGTGCCCGACCCGGGCACCACGATGGGCGGACGCTCGGCGTCGTCGTGCTGCCCGTGGCCGGGCGGCGCCGAGTTGTCGAGCAGCAGCGTGGACCGGCCGTGCGGTGCGACGGGCGCCTGCGGGGCGACTCCGGAGCGTGTGCCCTTCTCCGGCTCGATTCCGATGCCGCGGGTCGTCGCGGGTCGCCCGAGCCCGGGGAACATCTCGCCGCCGCTCGGCGACGGCGTCTTGAGGCGCACGCTCTGCGTGATGGGCTTCGGCAGCGCTCCGGCCGTCCCGGCCGCTTTCGTCGCCCCCGACGGCTCCTTCTGCGGGGCGCCGCTCCCGTGGGTCGGGGTGCCCTGCGCGGTCGGGATCTCCTCCTGGCTGAAGCCGGTCCAGGCGAGCACGCGTTCGGCCTCCGCCCGGCCCATGGCCTTCACGTCGATCGCCGTGGGGCCCTCACGCGGCGCGGTGTCGTCCGCCCGCATGGCGGGCATCTGCCGCGTCATCGCCGCGTCGCTGGGCTCGTCGGGGGGGACGGCGGCCGCGGCGGGCGCGCCGGGGACGCTGGCGGGCAGGGCAGGCACGCCCACCACGGTCTTCGTGGCCGGTTTCCCCCCGCCGCCCGCCGGCGGATCCGGCTTGTCCTTGTCGGCGCTCACGGACTGGTTTGGATGATACTCCCCCGCGAAGAAAAAGGCCTCTCGACGACATCACGTCGCGTGAGCGAGCACCGCAGTGACCACCGGGCCCGCTCCGGACTCGAGGGCCGCCCGGGCGCACGCGGCGAGGGTCGCCCCCGTCGTGCGGACGTCGTCGACGAGCAGAACCGGGCGTCCACGCATGCGCTCGGGCTGCCGGGCCGCGAAGGCGCCGCCGACGTTGCCGAGGCGGTCCTGGCGCCCGAGGGAGGCCTGGCGCGGGGTGTCGCGCATGCGCGCGAGGGCGAGGGGGAGGAAAGGTGCGCCCAGTCTGCGCGCCAGGGGGCGCGCGAGGAGCGCCGACTGGTTGAAGCCGCGCTCGGCGAGGCGAGACGGATGCAGCGGGACGGGGACGACGACGCTCTTGCTCAGCCGTGGCGCGTGGCCGGCGACGGCGCGCCAGAGAAGGTGGGACAGCGGTCGCGCGAGGTCCGGGCGGGCGCCGTACTTGAAGCGCGTGATCGCGTCGGCGATGGCGCCGCCGTAGACGAACGCGGCGATCGCGTCCGGGTCGCCCGTGTCCTCCGCGCGCTGCACCGTCGAGGCGCACGCCGCGCAGAAGACCGCGATGCGGGGGACCGGGCCGTCACACGCGGCGCAGCGCGGCGGGGCGAGGAAGGCGGCGACGAGGTCGAGCGCGACGGAGGCGAGGCGACTCATGCCCACTCATCGGCTGCTCTCCCTCGCCGGTTGCGTCGAACCCCACTCCTCGCTCGTCACGGCGAAGAGCACGTGGTCCTCCCAGCTCCCGGCGATGCAGAGGTAGCGCTCGGCGAGGCCCTCCTTGCGGTACCCGGCCTTCTCGAGCACGCGCAGGCTGCCCGCGTTGCGCGGCATGACGGCCGCCTGCACCCGGTGCAAGCCCGCCGTGACGAACGCGAACGTCGTCGTCGCGCGCACCGCCTCGGTCATCAGGCCCCGCCCCTGGTGCTCGGCGTCGATCCAGTAGCCGAGGTACGCGTTGCGGAAGGCCCCGAGAAGCACACCGCCGAGGGCGATGCGCCCGATGACGCGGTCCTCGTTCTCGCGAGCCGCCACGAGCAGCACGAAGGCCTGGCCGCGCTTCCACTCGCGGCGGTGGCGCAGCACGGCGCGAGACACCGACGTCAGCGAATAGGGGTCGTCGCCGGGCGCCGGGGCGGCGCTCCACGGGCGCAGGTGCTCGCTGTTGGCGCGGAGCACGCGCCGCAGCTCCGGCACGTCGGTCGTGCGCGGCGGGCGCAGGGCGAGCCGGTCCGTCAGGATGCGCGACGAGACGGGCGGCACCTGCCAGGGAGCGCGAAGGTCGTTCATGTCTGGATGACCCCTTCCAACATGGGCACTCGCTCAGCCCGCAATAGCGGGCTCCGCTCGCGCAATCCAGCGGGCTCGGTGGATTCGGTCGTTGGGTGGGGGACGGGGGGAGCGGCCGCGCTCCCCCGGAGAGCATCT
>DASVWO010000170.1:0-12881 GCA_036393165.1 Polyangiaceae bacterium
CGCCCCCGGCGGCGCCGAGCATCTCGCTCAAGGGCATCAAGATGAAGAGCGCGACGCAGATCGACATGCCGGGCGCGATCGACTTCGATTCGGGCAAGGCGACGATCAAGATGAACAACAACTCGAAGACGGTCCTGAACACCCTCACGCAGGTGCTCAAGGACAACCCGTCGATCACGACGCTGTCGGTCGAGGGCAACACGGACAACGAGGGTGAGCCGAAGTTCGACAACAAGGCGCTCTCGCAGGCGCGCGCCCAGGCGGTCGTGGACGCCCTGGCCAAGGCGGGCGTCGACAAGGGCCGCCTCCAGGCGATCGGCTACGGCTCGAGCAACCCCGTCGCGCCGAACGACACGCCCGCGAACAAGGCGCTCAACCGCCGCGTGGAGTTCCACGTGCTCGGCTTCAACGGCCAGCCCGTCGCGAAGGACACGAGCGGCGCCGGCATGAAGCCGGTGACGACGACGAACGGCGGCCACTGAGCCACTCTTCGTAACGACGCGGAGGCCGGTCCCCGTACGGGGGCCGGCCTCTCGTGTTTTGTGGTAGCCGAGGGCAGACGCATGCCGCTCGCCCGCTCGAGGTGCCCCGCGTGCTCCCTGCCGCTGGGGGACCCGCCGCCCACGGCGGTGCCGGTGCGGTGCTCGCGGTGCGGCCGGGAGAAGGCCGTGCAGATCGCGGCCGACGGACAGCCAGCGGGGTTCGACCCGATGTTCAATGCCGCGCGCCTGCTCGAGTGGCTCGCCTACGCGCGCGGCGCGATGGGCGCGGGCACGCCCGGGGTGGCGGTCGGAGCGTGCGACGGGTGCGGGTCGCCGCTGCTCGTGTCGTCGCGGCAAGAGATGGCCCTGCCCTGCCCGCACTGCGCCGAGCCGGTGAAGGGCCCGGCGGGGCGCGTGCTCGTGGACCAGTGGACCGAGCCGTGGACGCGCATCGACGGCGACGTGGTGGACCTGGAGTACCGTCTCGTCGTGCTCGAGGGGGCGCGCGGCACGAGCGCCGGCTGCGCGGCGTGCGGGGCGCCCACGCCGGCGGGGGATCCGGCGATGAAGTGCGCATCGTGCGGCGCCGTCACGTGGGTCGAGCGCGAGGGCGGGCGCGTGCAGCTCGGGGTGAGGGTCGACGGCACGCGCGACGGCAAGCCGTACAAGGCGGTCGTCCCCATCGTGCAGGGCGAGTCGATGCTCTCGGCCGACGCGCGGCGCGGGGCGGGGGCGCGCTCGAGCAGCTCGCTCCTGGGGATCACGGGCGTGGGGTGCGCGTCGCTGGTCGCGGCCTTCGTGCTGCTCATCGTGGCCATCGCGATGGCGGCGCACTTCGTCCACTGCTGAAGGGGGGCCAAGGGGTGCGCGGGCCGGCGTGTCCCAGGGGGCATGCGAACCGCATTCAGCGTGCTCCTCGGGGGCGCCCTCCTCGTGCTGGCGGGGACGGCGCAGGCGCAGCAGCCGCAGCCGCAGCCGCCGGCCGACACGAGCTACGTCGAGCACAAGTCGAGCGACGGCCAGGACATCCGGTTCCGGGACGACCCCATGACGGCGCTGGCCGGCAACCCGGTCGGCGCCCAGCTCACCGGCTTCCACCCCCCGCGCCGGTTCGACCTGATGCACCCGCGCAACACCTTCGTCCCGGAGCTCCTGAAGAGCGTCGAGCACATGTGAAAACCCGGGCCCGGACGGGCCTTTGCTTGACGGGTCCGGCCGCGCCGAATACACCTCCGTTCGCCCGACGCGAACGTGGCGGAATTGGCAGACGCACTAGATTCAGGTTCTAGCGAGGTAACTCTCGTGAGGGTTCAACTCCCTCCGTTCGCACCCTCACGGCGGTCCCCCCCTCTCGGGGCGCCGCCGCTGCCCACTCCCGACACTGGCCCGGATCCATCAGGGGTGCCCCAACCGGGCTCTCGCGCCGCGTCCACGAGGGCGCTGGGGATAGGCGGGAATTTGCTCCCCGCACTCGGGCCACGACCTAGTTCGCGTCGTCGACCTGCAGGAACAAGTGATCGAGCAGGCCGCGCGTGGCGGTGGGCAGCCCAGTAAGCAGGGGCTTGCAGGTGTCTTCGTGGCCGTGTGCGTAGGCCGCAACCAAGCACAACTGCGCGTCGTCGCTCATGGAGCCGCAGACCCTCATGAACGCCGAACGGCTTGGACTACGGTCGCGCACGGGGCCATGTGGGAACCACTCGGCCCAGAGCGCCGCGTTGTCCGCAAAGTGCTCGAAGACCGTGTTGCACTGCGTGTAGTCCTTCTGCGCCGCAACGGCCTCCTCCTGACGTTCCTCACGCCGGACGGAACTTGAGACTCCTTCGTCCCCGTCGCTCTTGCACTTGATCAGCATCTCGCCGCGATAGGTGTTGTGGACGGTCGTGAGGGCCGTGTTTCCGTACGTGTTCGTAACCGCGACGGCGCCGCCCGTATGGCCAGTCTCGTCCGCCGTGATGTAGCCATGCGGGCAGTCTTCGGAAGCCTCCTCCCAGCATTCGGACTGCGAACGATGGCAACTGATCGACCACCACCAATCCCCGTCAGGACCGCGCACCCGATCCGACGTTGCCGGGCAAGCGGTGAGCACCGCAGGCATCACCAAAGCGAGCCACCCCTTCATACCTCTCACTCTAGCTCGTCGCCGGCTGCCGCTGGTCCACGCGCCAGTTGCGTGCCCGGTGTCGATTCTCAACGGGCTGCGCACGTGCGGCCGAGTGCTAGCCTGGTCAGTTGGGGCAGAGGATGCACGGCAAGGCTTGGCTGGTGATCGGGGGCTTCCTATTCCTTGCGTACGTGGCGGCGACGTCGGGGCATCACTCGTCGGACGCAGCGCCGGCGCCAGTGGCGACGAACACCCCGCCGGCGGTCACGTACACAGCCCCGCCGCCTCCGGCCGAACCGATCACGTACACGGTTCAACCGGGCGACGGCCTCAAGGCGATTGCCGACGCGCACGGCGTGACGCTTGGTGCGCTCCTTCAGGCCAACGGCTTCGCAGACTCAAATGTCCCCATCCACCCGAAGCAGGTGCTGCAACTGCCTTCGGGATCGCAACCTGCGCCGACCGCGACGACGTACGCGACAACCTACCCGACGAGCTACCCGACCGCGACCACTCGACCGACCGTCTATCCGACGAACGCGCCGCTACCCGTACCCACGTACGCGTCACCAACCTACCAGCCGACAGTGCAACCCGCGGTTGGCGTGCAGCCATCCCAACCACTTCGCGTGCGAAATCATCCGGCATCGCAACGGAGCGCTGCGCTCTGTCTGCAACGTGAACCTTTGACGGAGCGAGCCTCGGGGCTCCGATTGCGAAGAATTCCTCCGGCGGAGCGAAGTGCTCCATCTGGTGACGAGACTGAACCCCTTCGTGAGCGATCCTGATCTCCTCGTGAGCGGACGGCCTTGCTTACGGAGCAAACCGGACCTCGACTCGAGCGACACGCTTCGCGGGCGGTGCGAGATGCCTTGCAACGAGAGCGAACCGCTTCACCACGGAAGAGAATCGCTCTTCTCGCGATGGGATCGACCCTCGCACGTGAGCGGATGGCTTTGTTCACGCTGCGGATCGACTTCGCACGGCAGTGAAGCAACTTCGCACGGCTGCGAAACGACTTCGCACGCGTGCGGAATGGAGATCTTCGCTACCGGCGCGGCTTGCACCGCTCGGGGAGCGCTCCGGTCACGGAGATGAGCGCCTCGCAGACGGCGCGAAGACGTCCGCTCACGGCGGGAAGCCGTTCGTTCACGGCGAGAACCGCGTTTCTTCCGCTCGGAACGGATCCGCAGAGCAGGATGTCGGCTTCGCTCGGTGAGGGGTCCTCTCCGCTCCGTGAAATGAGCGCCTGACTGACGTGCGAAACGGCTGCTCTCTGCGAACAACGCGCTTCGCAGCCGTGCGAAGTCGTTTCGCTCGCATGCGAAGTCGATTCACAGCGCTGCGAAGTCGATTCGCTCACGAAGAGATCCCCTTCCCTCCGCGAGCGAGGGCGTTCGGTCCAAGTGCGTGGTATTCCGAACCCATCGTGTCGGGGTCCGGGAACACGACGGCGCCGTCCTCGACGGACGATCTCGCCTTCCACGTGCCGCTCGTCCGCTTCGCGCACGTGCTGGTGCTCGTCTGGAGCCGCTTCGAGCCGCGGCGCGTCGGAGAAGTCGCGATCCTCGATCCGGAGATTGCCTCCTCATGGCTCCTGGGCCGGGGGCCTGACTCGCCGAACGACTCCGCAAGGCGTCTGCACCTGGGTCGTCAGACGCCGACGGGCCTCGTAGACGGTGGGCCCTTGATCGGCGAGACCATGTCGCAACAGCAAGCGGCCATCGCGCTCGTCGACGGCGGCATCGAGGTGCGCAGCCTGGGCAAGGCCGTCCTGTCCATCGGGGGTCAGGCCCTCGCCAAGGACGCGATCGGGCGCATGGCGCCCGGGACCTTCCTCCACGTCCGCGGCCACTCGACCTACCTGCTCGTCTACCGGGGCGTCCTGCTGCCCCCCGTCGCTCCCGAGATCTGCGCGCACGCGTACGGCGAGCCGGATGCGGCCGGCATCGTCGGCGAGGGTCCGCGCGCCGTCATGATGCGCAATCAGATCCTCCGGGGCGTTCGCACCAAGGGCCACGTGTTCCTGCACGGGCCGACCGGGTCCGGCAAGCTCCTGGCGGCGAGGCTCGTCCACCTGCTGAGCGGCAGGAAGGGCCGCTTCGTGAGGTTCAACATGGCCAACCTCACCGAGAGCATGGCGGACGCGACCCTCTTCGGGAACGTCAAGAACTACCCCAACCCCGGCACGCCGGAGACCGAGGGGCTCGTGTTCGAGGCCGAGGGCGGCGTGCTCTTTCTCGACGAGTTCGGCGCGCTGACGCCCAAGCTGCAGGAGAAGCTGCTCGTCGCCATGGAAGGCCTGGCCAGGCGCCTCGGCGAATCGCGCGACCGCCATGTGGACATCCTGGTCGTCGCCGCGACCAACGCGCCGCTCGACCAGATCAAGCTGGACGTCCGCGAGCGGTTCGCGACCATCGTCGAGCTGCCGTCGCTCGCCGAGCGCGTCGAGGACATCCCGCTCATCGCGCGTGCGCTGGTGCTCGAGGAGGCGCGAAAAGAGGACGCGGACCTGGCGCCCCGCTTCGTCCGGCACGACGCCTCGGGATGGCCCTACGTGGCGTTCGCCCCGGCCATGGTGCAGACGATGGTCCGCTCGCGCTACGAGGGCAACGCGCGCGGGCTGCGCAACCTGCTCTTCGCCGCGATGAACGAGTCGTACGACGCCGCCGTGGCGGAGAACGCGATGCGCGCGAGCAAGGGCGAGCCGCTCATCGACCTGAACGCGCTGACGCTCTCGCCGCCGGCGAACCTGGATCCCTGGCGCACGCCGCCGTCGATCGTGCCGCCGGAGCCGGATGAGGAAGTCGAGGACCTCGTTGCCGGCATCGGGGCGACTCCGAAGGCGGCCTTCACGGAGTCGCAGATCCGGGCCGCGCTCGAGAAGTGCCTGGGAAACCGCGCGAAGGCGGCGAAGCTCCTCGGGATCAGTCGTCACCAGCTCTATCGGCTGATGAAGGAGTACGGCATCGAGGAGCCGGAGGAGCCCTGAGTGCCCGCGCGTTTCGCGCGCGCATTCCGCGCGAGCGCATCCTCGTGAGCATCGCGCGCCACGCTCTTTCGCGCACTTGCGCGCCGTCGCACGCCGCGCGCGCGTTGGCCCACCCGTTGCGATGGGGCCTCGCGCGACCGCACGGTGCGGGACGCAAACGAAGAAAGAGAGAAGAAGTCGTGGCTCGTAAGAAGAACACCCCCTCGCTGCCCATGGTGATGGCGTCGTCGGCCTCCGCGCCGGCGTCACCCCCGCCCACGGCAGCACCGGCGTCGCCGCCTCCGGCAGCGGCTCCGGCTCCCGCGGCTGCGTCGACGCAGTCGCAAACTGCGGCGCAGCCGCAGCAGGCGGCCTCGCTCATCACCGCGACGGCCAACGGCAGCAACCACGGCACGAAGGTCGACCTTCAGGCCGTCTACCAGGCGGTCATCGCAGGACTCCTGGAGTTCTACGCGCCCACCGACGTCTTCCAGATGTCTTCGGGCACGTACCCGCGCGATGAGCTCATCGCGGAACTCCAGCAGTTCGTCACGGCGGCGCAGAACACGAAGGACAGCAACGCCCAGTGGCGCGAGGACATCCAGACGGAGCGCGGGCTGGAGCAGCACGTCCGGGTGCTGCGCGTGGGAGTCAAGGGCATCGTGGCGGCGCGCTTCGGCGCCACCGGCGCGCAGCTCTTGAAGTTCGGCTTCACGTTGCCCAAGCCTCGCAAGAAGAGCGCGCAAACGAAGGCGGTGGCGGTCGCGAAGAGCCTGGCGACGCGGTCGAAGCGTCAGACTCTGGGCAAGGTGCAGAAGAAGGACATCAAGGGCAACGTCAGCGTGAACCTCGTGGTCACGCCGGCGGACGGCGGCTCTCAGAGCGTGGCGTCGGCCACGACGTCGAACGCGGGCGCGCAGCCGACGCAGTCACCTGCGGCGGCACCCTCGGCAGCTCCGGCTCCCGCGGCGCCGAGCAACGGGGCGGCGCAGGCGACGGCGGCACCGGTGGCACTGGCCGTTCCGACGACGCATCCTGGAACGAACGGGCAGTGACCATCCGACGACGGCGGGCGCTCCGATGCCACCACGGCAGCGGACGCGCCCGCCGGGTAGGCGCAAAGACGAGGGGCGGAGTTGCTCACGCCCCAGCTGCGTATGCGCCTGCGTTCGGGCGCCGTCAATGGGCGCACAGGCGTCGCGTCTCGACGCCCTGGACGTCGAGAGCGCGGCCGTCGAGCATCGCCGAGCGGAGCTGCTCAAGCTCAGGCGCATCCGTGCGCGTGTCGATTCGTGCAAGGAGGCGCACGAACGCAAAGCCGCGCTGCACGCCGGTGGTTCGATCCACGACGAACTCGATCGCACCCACGGCCACGCCGGTCAGCGCAAAGGCTGCCCGCAGCTCAAGCTCGGTCGTGCCCCGCGGAATGCCTCCGACGAAGATATGGTCGAACGACGCCGGCCCCTGCATCGACGAAGCTCCGTGCATCGATGAAGAACGGAAAGACACGCCGGGAACTTAAGCATCGATGCCGCTCGCACGCCGTTCCTCCTCCACCCGCGAGCGCATCCGTCCGATCGACGGGTGAGGCGCGAGCGGCTGACCTTGCGCGTGACCGGTCCGCGCCATCTGAAAGGGGGACCTGAGATGAACGATGCGCGCTTCCTGGTGGAGGTCCGGGCGGCCAAGAACGCCGTGAGCGAAGCGGAGGGGGACCTCGCCAAGCTGCTGCACGAGATCCGACGCGCGCTCCGCGCGGAGAAAATCACGATCAGTGAGGCGCTCCAGGTGGCGTTCGACAAGCTCCACGCCGCGCGCGAGCACCTCGTGACTCTGGAGAAGCTGGCTGCGGAGATCGACGCGTGACGGCCGCCAACCAGCGTCAAGGGCGACGGCCACCGCTGGGAGTAGTCGGTCAGTACGTCAGGCCGACCAGCACGTCTCGGTCGAGCGCGATCCGGCTTCGTTCCTCGACGAGGATCTGCTCGATCTCCTCCGTCCAGCCGCGCGTGAGGCCCCAGGTCACCCGGTCTTCGAGGCGATCGCGCGAGCGGCGACAGGCCATGACCACGTCGCCTGCATGGGGTCCGCCGGCGAGGACGCGCGCGTCGAGGCACAGGCGGCGCAGCGCACCGAGCCACGATCCCTGAGCGCGAGGCGTGACGTGCAAGGTCCTCCCGGCCGTGCACAGCGCATCGCAGAAGGCGCGCCGGGTTCGGGCGATGCGCGCCAGGGCCACTCTCCGGCGTGGGTCGAGCCGATCGCCGCGGTCGAGCGTCTTCACGTCGTCCATGCAGGTCGTGATGATGCGATCGAGCGCTGACATGCGCTTCAAGTTAAGGCTCGGAAGACGCGCGGTGCGCTCGGCTCCGCCGTGTGACGCGATCGTGACCGGCGACCGGCGCGCACTCGAGCAGCGCATGGTCGTCACCCCGAACACCTTCTCCTCGCCGCGCGGCCCCCTCATTGTTTGCAGCCGGAGCCGGTGCACGAGCACCCGCCGGCCGCACACGTCGAGAACGAGCAGGTAGCTCCTTGCGCGCACGCGAGCTGGCGGCCGCCCGATGAGCAGGCCACCGTGCACGTCGCGCCGCTCGGGCACGATGTATTGCAGTGGCCGCTCGAGCATTCGACGGTGCAAGTGCCGTCGCCGCAGTAGGTCAGGCAATGGCCGCTGGAGCAGTCGAGGGAGCAGTCGCCGCTGGGTGGACAGGTGAGCTCGCAGTTGCCGGCCGAGCAGTCCATGGTGCACGGCGACGAAGCACAGCTACCGGCGCAGTTTCCCGAGGAGCAGGAGCAAGCACCGCTCGAGCAGCTGGTGCTCGAGCGTGGCATGCCGGTGCCCGGATCGGGGACGGCGGGTCCGCCGTTGGGCGTCCCCCCGCCGACCGTGCCGCTGGATCCACCGCACGAGACGATGGAAAGAACGAGGAAAGACAAGATTGGCCCGGGTTTGCCCAAGGTGGAGGTCTCCTTCACCGGTAAGTACCCGAGCACCTGTCCGGGCAGGCAGATCCGCGCGAGTACCCCCGGTGACGCAAATCCTGCACCTGGCTGAACCACTCTGCGCCGGCCCGCCGGAGCTGCGACCCGAGCGGCTGCCGGTTTCGCTCGTGGCACGGAAATCGAAACCCGCCGAGCATGGCGCCGCAGGGCCTCACGTCGCGACAGGTCCAGGAGCGGCGCTCCATCGACGGCTTCAACGAGCTGCCGTCCGCGGATCGTCGCGGGCTCGTCGCCAGCGTCATGGCCATCGTGAGCGAGCCCATGTCGCTGCTGCTGCTCGTCTGCGGCGGCATCTACGTGGTCATCGGGGACGCCCACGAGGCGGCGATGCTTCTCGGGTTCGTCGTCTTCATCATGGTCCTGACGCTGGCGCAGGAGCGCAAGACCGAGCGCGCGCTGGAAGCCCTTCGCGACCTCGCGAGCCCTCGAGCGCTCGTGATCCGTGACGGTCGCCGCGTGCGCATCGCCGGCCGTGACCTGGTCCTCGACGACGTCGTCGTGCTCGCCGAGGGCGACCGGGTACCGGCCGATGTCGTGATCCTGAGCGGCAGTCATCTGGCCGCCGACGAGTCTCTGCTCACCGGCGAGTCGGCCCCCGTGCGCAAGACGGTGTGGGACGGCGCCACGGAGCTGCAGCGCCCTGGCGGGGAGGACCAGCCCTTCCTGTACGCGGGAACCCTCCTCACGGGCGGAGCCGGCATCGGCCGCGTGCTCGCGACCGGGCCGCGGACCGAGATCGGCCGCATCGGCGGGACGATGCGCAGCCATGCTCCGCAGCAGACGCCGCTGCAGAAGGAAGCGCGGCGGCTGGTCGCGAGACTCGCATGGATGGCGGCCGCGCTCTCTGCGGCGGCGGCCGTCGGCTACGGCCTGGTCACGCGGGACGTGCTCGAGGGCGTGCTGGCCGGATTGACCCTGGCCATGGCCATCCTTCCGAACGAGTTCCCCGTGGTCGTGACGATGTTCCTGGCGCTCGGCGCGTGGCGCCTCTCGCGACGCCGCGTGCTCGCACGCCGGGTGCCGGCCGTCGAGTCGCTGGGCGCGGTCACGGTGCTCTGCGTCGACAAGACCGGCACGCTGACGGTCAATCACATGACCGTGAGTCGGATCCACGCGGGGGGTGAGAGCCTCGACGTGCGCCGTGCCGAGTCGAGCGACCTTCCCGAGTCGATGCACGAGACGATCGAGTACGCGATCCTCGCCAGCCGACGCGATCCGTTCGATCCGATGGAGCGCGCGTTCAAGGAGCTCGGCGAGCGCAAGCTCGCGGGCACCGAGCACCTGCACGACGACTGGCAGCTGCTCCGCGAGATCCCGCTGTCGAGGCAGCGGCTCGCCATGGTGCGCCTGTGGCGGGCGCCCGATCGCGCGAACCTCGTCGTCGCGGCCAAGGGCGCGCCCGAGGCGATACAGCAACTCTGCGGGTGCGATGCCGGCGAGACGGAGCGGATCAAGCAAGGAGTGGCCTCACTCGCCGAAGATGGGCTGCGAGTCCTTGCGGTCGCGCGCGCCGAGCTCGAACCGTTTCGGTTGGCCGACGAACCCGAGACCTGGTCGCTGCGCTTCGTCGGTCTCGTCGGGCTGGAAGACCCCGTGCGCTCCGGCGTCCCGGAGGCCGTCGCTCAGTGCAGGACCGCCGGGATCCGGGTGGTCATGATCACCGGCGACTACCCGGTGACGGCGCAGGCCGTGGCGCGCAGCGCCGGCATCGAGTCTGGGTCGGTCCTGACCGGGAGAGACCTGGCCGCGATGGACGATGCGGCGCTGGAGGAGCGCGTGCAGGACACGAGCGTCTTCGCACGCATGCTGCCCGAGCAGAAGTTGAGGCTCGTTCGCGCACTGCAAGCCGGCGGCGAGATCGTCGG
This sequence comes from Polyangiaceae bacterium, assembly GCA_036393165.1. Lineage (GTDB taxonomy): Bacteria > Myxococcota_A > Polyangia > Polyangiales > Polyangiaceae > Palsa-1150. The sequence continues at coordinate 10,426 of DASVWO010000170.1, forward strand.
CATGACGGGCGATGGGGTGAACGACGCGCCCGCCCTGGATGCGGCGCACATCGGCATCGCGATGGGCGCGCGCGGGACGGACGTCGCTCGCGAGGCAGCGGGCGTGGTGCTCCTCGATGACGACTTCGGCTCGCTGGTGGCAGGCGTGCGGCTCGGCAGACGGATCGTCGACAACCTCAGAAAGGCCCTGGCTTACGTCGTGGCGGTGCACCTGCCCATCGTCGGACTGACGCTCGCTCCCATCGCGTTCGACTGGCCCCTGGTGTTGCTTCCGATCCACGTCGCTTTTCTGCACCTGGTGATCGATCCGGCCTGCTCGGTCGTGTTCGAGGGTCAGCCGGAGGAGCCGAACGTGATGCAGCGACCACCGCGTGATCCGAAGGCGCCGCTCTTCGGTCGAGGCGTTCTCGGGGTGAGCCTCGTGCAGGGTCTTTCCGTCCTCGCCGTGGTGGTCGTCGTGTACGCCCTCGCCCTGCGCTCGGGCCGCCCGGACGCCGTGGCGCGCACGCTGACGTTCACGACGTTCCTGCTGGCGAACCTGGCGCTCATCTTCACCAACCGTTCGTGGTCGAGGGTCATCGCCGCGTCTCCGCTGCGCGACGTCACCTTGTGGGCGGTCGTCGGCGGGGCCCTCTCGTTCCTCGCGCTGGTCATTTACGTCCCGGCGCTCGCCGCGCTCTTCCGCTTTGCGCCTCTGCGGCCCCTCGACGTGGCCGTTTGCGTGGCGGCGAGCGCCCTGGCCATCACATGGTTCGAGGTTGCGAAGCTCGCCCGCTGGCGCCGCAAGTCCTTCCGGGACGCGAACGAAGTGCGCTCCGCGGACCACGTCCGCGCGCGAACTCAGGCCCACGTCCGTCACTGAAGCGCGGGCGCGCTCCTTGCTCCAAGGGGGGGAACAAGAGGAGGCGTCGTCATGATCCGTCACATTGCAGGACTCGCAGCTGTCTGCAGTCTCGCCGCGTGCGCTGCACCGGCGAGCACCATCCCCGCAGGCCACATGAGCGCTTCCGCCGAGCAGCAGGCTGCCGCCGAGCACGAACGCGCCGCAGGAGTCCTCGAGGCGCAAGCACTCTCGAACCCGACGCCGACGCGGTGCGGCCCGCTGGTGGCGGGAGAGCCCGAGCAGATCTGCTGGTCGGTACCGCGTCTGTCCGACGCCGCCGTCGCGGACCTGCAGAGGGCCTCGGCGCAGCGTGACGCCGCGGCCGAACACCGGCGGACGTCAGCGGCGCTCGTCGCCGCCGAGGCCCGCGCATGCGTCGGCGTGTCGGAGGCGGACATGGCCGAGAGCCCCTTCGCGCATCGCGCCGACATCGTGGCGGTCGACGTCATCGAGGGCAGCGGCTCCGACGGCGCGGTCCGTCCCCTGGGCGCACGCGTGCGTTTCCACGAGGTGGGGCACCTCACGGCCGCAGCGCTGCAGCACCTCGTCGACTGCCACATTGCCCGCGATGACGCCCTCGGGCACGACGTGCCCGAGATGGGCTACTGCCCGCTCGTTCCGCGCGGCGCCACTGCAACCGTGGAGGTGATTCCCCACGGATACATCGTCGAGATCCGCTCGAACGATCCGGCGGGTGCGCGCGAGATCGCGCGCCGCGCGACGGCGCTGCTGCCGTAGTCAGAGCACCCGGCGGTCCGGCGTGCCCGCGCTCATCAGCCGGGACAGGGCATCCCGTTCGCGCAGGTGCCACCCTGCGAGCACATCGACCCGCTGTTGATGCAGACGTTGTTGTCGCAGCATCCGCCGTTGCCGGGACAGGTCTGACCCGCGCAGCACGCCTGGCCCGCACCGCCGCACTGCGCGCAGGTGCCCATGTTGCAACCGAGGCCCGCGTTGCAGTTCCCACCGGCGCAGCACGCCTGGCCGGCACCACCGCAGGCGACGCACACGCGGTTCGCGCAACCGAGACCCGCGCTGCACGAGTCGCCGGCGCAGCACCCCTGGCCCGCGGCGCCGCACGGCGAGCACGTGCCGTTCTGGCACGACACGCCGGACGCGGTGCACGTGCCGCCCCCGCCGTTCATGCAGCACGGCTGACCCGAGCCGCCGCACGTGCCGCAGCTTCCGGCGGTGCAGGTCCCGCCGAGGTTGGGACACATGTTCCCCGCGCCCGTGCACGTGTTCATGTCGCAGCATCCGCCGTTGTCGCAGACGCCCGTGGCGCAGCATGGGTCTCCCGGCGCACCGCACGCCGCGCAGATTCCGGTGCCCCCGCCTCCCCCTCCTCGACACACGCCGCCGGTGACGCACGTGCCGTTGGGGCAGCAGGCGCTGCCGAGCGCGCCGCAGTTGCCGCCGTCGCCACCGCCCGAGGATCCACCCGAGCTGCCGGAGGACCCGCCGGACGATGCGTCGGACGCGGTGCCCGACGAGCTGCCCGAAGACGACGACCCGCCGCTCGAGGAGGACGCCGCACCGGACGACGAGCCGCCGGATCCGCTCGATCCTCCCG
>DASVWO010000171.1:0-9045 GCA_036393165.1 Polyangiaceae bacterium
GCTCGATCGCGCCGAGCAGCAAGCGCGCATCGCGCTCACCGACTCGCTCACGGGGCTCGCCAACCGCTACGCGCTCGATCGCGATCTCGTGAGGCTCCCGGCCGACGGGAGCCTCACGTTCATCGATCTGGACAGCCTCAAGCGGTACAACGACGAGTTCGGGCACGCCCGCGGCGACGAGCTGCTCTGCGGGTTCGCGCGGCACCTGGCCAAGGCGCTCGAGGGGCGCGGCACGGCCTACCGACTCGCCGGCGACGAGTTCGCCGTGACGTGCCCAGGGGGCGACGAGGACTTCGTCGCCGACGCCATCGCGCGGGCGATCCGCGCGCTCGAGGCGGATGGCTTCCGGTTCGCGGGCGCGAGTCACGGCTCGGCGCGACGGCGCGAGACCGACACGCTCGATCAGCTGAAGCGCGCCGCCGACCACCGCATGTACCAGCAGAAGACAGCGCGCAAGTCGGCCGCCCAGGCCGCCCAGGCCGCCCAGAGGAGAGCGGGCTAGATGAAAGAACCGACGCCTCCGCTGACGCCGGTCCAGCGCGTCGTCGTCGTCGCGGCGGTCCTCGCCACGCTGGGCCTCCCGTACGCGGGATCCGTGTGCAAGTGGGGAAGCCCGGCGAACATCCCCGGCTTCGGCGACTTCCCTCCCCAGCGCGTGCTCACCCCTCCGGGGTTCGACCTCCTCTACTTCGTGGTCGCCTGCGCGGTGGTCCTCGTGATGATCGCGTTCCTGCTCGTGCCGGCGCTCTTCGGGTTCAAGCCCGCGCCGCTCCCGCCGCCGTCGAAGCCCGGCCCCTTCCCTTCCTGGTTCTGGGTCGGCGGCGCGATCTGCCTGGTCAGCTGGTACATGATGTGGTGGAGCGGCATGGCCGTGGTGAAGTACCTCTTCACCGCGCTGTGGTGGGGGTTCATCGCGGTGCTCGACGGCATCGTCTACCGGCGCACGGGCGGGTCCTCGATCTTCTCGCGGCTGCCGAAGCAGATGTTCTGGCTCGGCGTGACGTCGCTCGGCGGCTGGTGGGCCTTCGAGTGGCTCAACTACTTCGTGCTCGAGAACTGGACGTACCCGAACAGCCCCGCGATTTTCACGCGCGCGCAGGCGATCTTCTGGTTCTCGCTCACGTACACGTGCGTCTTCCCGGCGATCTTCGAGATCTACACGCTGCTGCGCACGTTCCCGGCGCTCGAGGCGCGCTGGGCGCGCGGCCCGGTCATCGCGCCCTCGCGCGGGCTCGTGTGGCTGGTGCTCCTCGCCGGATGTGTGGGGGCCTGGTGCGTCGGTTACTTCCCGTTCGCGCTCTTCTTCGTGGTGTGGATCGCCTCGCTGCTGGTCCTGCCGGAGGCGATGGGCCTCGTGAAGCTGTGGACGCCGTTCAATCCGCTCGCCGTCGGCAACTGGACGCCGATGGTCCTGTGCGCCGTGGCCTCGCTGTTCACGGGGTTCTTCTGGGAGATGTGGAACCACGGGAGCAACGTCTGGCACCCGGGCCTCAACCCGAACTACTGGGTCTACGACGTCCCGTACGTCAACGTGGTCGTCGGCTTCACCGAGATGCCGTTGCTCGGCTACTTCGGCTACCTGCCCTTCGGCGTGCAGTGCTGGGTGTGGTGGCTGGTGCTGGCGCACCTGCTCAACCTGCCTGTCGACTTCGATCCGCAGGGCGTCGGCTTGCCCGGCGCCAGCGTGGCCGCTCCCGCCCCGTCGCCGCGTGGCGCGTGACTCTCGGCGCTCGTCTATCCCAGCGTTGACGCCACGAGACGCGCGATGCCGGCGTGGGCGGCTTCGAGCGCGTCGCCTTCGGCCTCGCTCTCGCTGAGATACGCGGCGATGAGGATGGGCGCACGGCCGGGCGGCACCACCATCGCCAGGTCGTTGCAGGCGCCGTTGTACCCGGTGCCCGTCTTGTCGGCGACCACCCAGCCCGCCGGCAGGCCCGCGCGCAAGCGGTTCCTTCCCGTCTCGCATGCCCGCATGCCGTCGAGCAGTCGATCGCGCGAGGGGCGCGAGAGCACGTCGCCGCAGAGGACGGCGCGCATCAGGCCCACCATCGCCTGCGGGGACGTCGTATCCCGCGCGTCGCCCGGATCGTTGGAGCTCATGGTGGGCTCGTTGCGGTCCAGGCGCGTGACCTGATCTCCCTGCGCGCGGAAGAACCCCGTCATGCCGGCGGGGCCGCCTACCTTCGCGAGGAGCAGGTTGGCGGCGGTGTTGTCGCTGACGGTGAGCACCGCGCGCGCGAGCGCCTCGATGGTCATGCCGCCCTCGGCGACGTGCGCCTTCGTGACGGGGGCGGTCTCGAGCAGGTCCGCCTGCCCATAGGAGATCCGCTCGTCGAGCTTGGCCTCCGACCGGTCGACCATCCCGAGCACCGCCGCGGCGAGCGCCCACTTGAACGTGGAGCACATCGCGAAGCGCTCGTTCTCTCGATGCGCGAGCGTGCGACCGGTGCCCGTGTCGAGCGCGAACACGCCCACGCGACCCCCGACCCGAGACTCGATGGCGGCCAGAGAATCTGCCGGCCGGCTCGCGCTCTGCGCGACCGCGGGCGCCGAAGAGCCCCCGCTCGTACCCGACGCGCATGCCGCCGCACCCATCGCCCACAGCGCCAGAAGCACCTCTCTTCGTGTGCAGGACTCGTTCATGAGGGTCCGGTAACGAACGGTGGCGCTTGGCGATTCCCGGGCGCGGTTGCCCCCTACCCGCTCCCGTCGTAGTCCCAAGGGATGTCCACGGCGAAGGGCACCACGAAGGACGACCCGATCCGCATCCAGTGCAGCGAGGTATCCGGGAACCCGCCGAAGTACTTCGCGACTCACTGCGGCGCGACGATCTCGACCGAGCATGCCAACGACACGACGACGTGCCCCGCGTGCAAGCTCTGGGTGCAGATCGTCAATCCCCCGCGCACGCTGCCGCCGCCGAGGTGATCGAGCTTCACTGCGTGCCGCAAGGGCAGCAGGCGAGCTCGACGCCGCCCGGGGTGTAGCCGATGTTCGTGCACCCGGTGGGGAGCGATTGATACGACGGACCGTTCGGTCCTGGGCCTCCGCACGAGACGCCGAGGGATCCCGGCGAGCACGAGTTGGTGCAGGTGAAGCCGTTGCTCGCGCCGCAGCCGGGGCACTGGGTGGGATCGTCCGAGATGCAGAGGCACCCCCCGCCGCTCGCCGACGTGCACTTCACGTACGCCTTGCCCACCGTGCACGCGACCATGCCGGCTCCCGCCTCGGGAAAGCCGTAAGGCGGGTTGCACGCGGCGGCGTTGGCCGCAAGGAAGAGCACCGACCTGTGCATGCGCCAAAGCTAACGCTCGGTCGCGCTCGCGCCAGGCTCGGGGGTTGCCTGCTGTGACTGCATGACACCGCGAGCGCTGCTGGCTGTGCTCGGGGCCACGATTGCGCTGTCCGGCTCGAGTGCGACGGCGCAGGTCGCGGAGACCGAGACACCGGTCGAATCCGCGCAGGTCGCGAACGGGTCGTCGAGCCCGACCACCACGTCGCCAGTGAGCGTCACCGCGATCAGTCCGACGACGACGACGATCACCATCGCAGGAGTCGCCACCAATCTGACGGAGACCGTGACGTTCCAGCCGCCGAGCAGCGTGAAGGGCTACAGCGGGACCCTCGGCTCGAGCACCGGGACCAGCACGGCCGGTGTCGGAGGATTCGCCGGCTCGTCGGCCGCTGGGTCCGCCGCTCCGTCCGCCGGGACGAGCTTCGGGGCGGGCGCCGGGTTCGGCCCCGTCACCGCTTCCGGGCCTGTCTACGTCGACGTGCCGGGCATGACGCCAGGGGTGACGCCTTGAGGCGTCAACTTCCGGATCCAGCAGCCCACTCCGTCAACAACTTGGCGCGACACGGCACACCCGACCGATGCGCACGAATCGAGCGAACTCCAGCACTTGCAGGCGAGGCGCATCACCTCTTCCTCAAGGACCGGTTCTTGCGAAAGCGCAAGGAGGAGGACGGAAGCTCGGGCTCCCGGCCATCGTACGAGTAACACTGAGGACGGAGAATGCCGCTACGACTGATCGTGCTCGCTGCCCTGATCGCCCTCTTCACGGGCTGTCCCGGCAGGACCAACATCCTCCAGGCGTCGCAGCACCTGACCCTCCAGCCCGTCATCGCTGGCGGGTACTTCCAGGGGTTCACCGGCACGAGCTGGAGCGAGGGCATCCCGCCGGACAAGAAGGTTCACCTGCTGTCGCTCACCATGACGTCGAGCACCGGCGAGTTCTCGTGGGCCGGCTCGCTCGAGGGGGCCGCCGACGAGTCGATGTCCAAGGTCATCGTCGAGAAGCAGTCCTTCGCCGGGGCGAAGGGCACGACGGACATCGACGTCGTCGACACCGGGGACCTGCACGCGCTCTTCCCCCAGGGCAACAGCTTCAAGCTGTACTGGGTGTTCGACTACGCGCCGACGCTGGCGCAGCAGTACCCGAACGGCGTGACCGTGACGTTCACGTACACGATCGAGATCGAGTAGCGCCCGTCGTCGTCAGCCCGCGACGGGCGGCGGGGGCGTGAGCCACTCGTTCACCCAGGCCGTCGAGGACTCGCGCTCCTCGCGGGGCATCGCCACGGGCGCCGCGCCCAGGTCGCCCTCGGAGACGCCGATGATGGCGTCGAGCTCCCGGTTGCGGGCCTCGCGCCGGCGCGCGTCGCGGAACATCGCGGCGCCTGCGAAGAAGCCGGCGACACCGCCGATGGCGATGCCGAGGACCAACCCGACGGGGCCCCCCATCATGCCGGTCACGATGCCCGTCGAGAGTCCCAGGCCCACGCCGACGCCCAGGGGTGCGGCGAGCTCGATGCGCGTCATGCGGCGATCGTAACGGGGCGCGCGCGAGGACCGCCAAGTTAACGGCGGTCGGCGCGCGTCACGGGATGCAACGCTGCGACGGCTTCGCCGCGTCGGGCGCGCTCGGGCCGCCGTCGCCCACGTCGCAGTGCACCATGGGGTAGTCGCAGCAGTCGCTGTCCTTCGAGCAGGTCCCGAGCCCGGTGATGGCGCAGCACGTGGGGACGCCGGCGTCGCCGGAGGGCTGGCAGTTCAGGCCCGTCTGGCAGCAGCTGGTCGACGAGTCGCCGCCGAGGCCGCAGTAGCCGCCGGCCGCCAGCGCGCAGCCGTTGCCGCACACGTTGTTCTGGCAGACGAGTCCCATCGAGCACTGACAGAGCTTCCCGCAGCCGTCGTCGATGTTGCAGGTGTTGAGCGGGCACGTCGGCGTGCAGTTGGCGTCGAAGCCGCCGCCCTCGTTCTCGACCGGGGGACAGCTGCCCAGGGAGTTCAGCGCGCCCTCGTTGCTGCAGTAGTAGTAGGCGGACCCGCCGAGGCACGCGTACGTCCCGCAGGTCACCGCGCCTCCGACGTTGCCCGCGTCGTCGCCCGGCACGACGCACGGGCAATGCGCCGTGGTGCCGCCATCGTCGCCGGAGCCGGTGCCCGTGCCGCTCGACTTGCTGCTGCACGCTGCGATGGCCGCGGCCACCGCGAGCGACAGGACGACCCATCCTTTGATCACGCCGCCGGCTCTATGCCACGCCCCGGCGGATCGAGCGAGTCAATCGTCCCAGTCGCTCTTCTTCAACAAGGCCTTGCGGCGCGGAGGGCCCGGCGGGGCGGCCTTGGCGCGCGCGTCCTCGTCCTCGTGCGGCTCTACCTTGGGCGGCGACGGGGGCGCGTCGTCCTTCGGCTTGGCCTCCTTCTTCTGATGCCAGCCGAAGAGGTCGTCCAGCGTGGCGACCACGCCGAACGAGACGATCTCGATGCTCCCCTTGTAGACCCCCTCGTTGACCGCGGGCAGCGGGTTGCCGTTCGCGTCCCGCGGCAAGCCGTGCTGCGCGCCGTCGATGGGCCGGAGCTGCCCCTCGCCCTGGTAGACGGTGCGATCCGGCTCGAAGATCTGCGCGTACGCGAGGTTGAACTGCAGGCCGTGCCAGCGCAGACCGATGCCGACGGTGCCGGCGATCTTGTCCAGCGTGTCGAAGTCCATCCGCGTGTACCCAGGGTTGTTCGCGGTGGCCGAGCGGTCGTAGTACGCGCCGGCGCGCAGCGAGAGCACACCGAAGTCGAGCTTCGTGTTGTACGCGCCGCCGCCGCGGATCGAGTACGTATCGTTGTACCCGTGCACGACGTCCACGTTGATGTCGTCGAACGTCGGGCCGGACGGGCCCAGGTGATCGATGTGGATGCTCGGACCGTTCCCCTGCGCCGCGTTCCACGCCTCGTACGTCCCATCCAGCTCGACGTCGCCGGCCTCGAAGCCGTGGTCGTCGAGGAACGCGAGGCGCGCTCCCGCGCGAGCGTAGAGCGGTAGCTCCGTGTGGAACGTCGCGTTGCCGGGCGGCGGGGTCGGCTGGCCGAGCGGCGTCGACAGCGCCGTGGCGGTCCCGGTCGCGTCGATCGCGATGGGCGTGCGCACGCTCGCGCCCAGCGTGAGTGTCGGGCTCGCGTGGATGAGCGCACCGAAGGTGCCGGCCCACCCGGTGCCCTTCACGTCGAGGCGCGAGACCGAGTCGCAGGGCTGGTACTCGACGTTGGGGCACGCGGCGGAGGCGATGTCGACGAAGGACGTGCTCGTCAGCGAGAAGCTCCCGTAGACGAAGTGCACGGCGGCGCCGAGGTCGAGCCAGTCGAAGACCTTCACCCCGACCGCCGCCGTGGGCAGCGCGATGAGCGAGTTCTCCTGAACGACGTCGTACCGCGAGGGCGACGGCGCGCCCTCGACGCCGAGGGGATAGGTGCGGCTGCCGACGCCGCTCGGGCCGAAGACGCCGACGGCCGCCGTGAGCCAGTCGAGGTTGAAGTCGCTCGTGACGGCGAGGAACGGCGCGAAGAACGGCCCGCCGGTGTCCTGCACCTTCGGGAACGGGGACCGGCCCCAGGGTGTCTTCGGGTCGCTCGGGTTGTCCGGGTACACGCCGGAGCGCTGGAAGGAGTAGCTCGAGAGCACGAAGTGCCCGTCGAGCAGCACGCGCGTGCCGCGCTGCTGCGCGAGCCCCGCGGGGTTGTACTGGATGGCCGTCGGATCGTCGGCCTTCGCCACGAACGCCCCGCCGCGTCCGAGCGCCTCGGTGCCGTTGTCGGGTATCTCGAAGCCGCCTGCGCGAGCGGAGGGAGACAGAAGCGCGATGGTGAGCGCTACTCCAGCCCGCGCGAACCGCTTCACGGACAGCCGGGAGCCCCGGAGGGCTGCCCGGTCAGCGGGTTGGTGCAGGGCGCGCAGGTGTGGATGTCGTCACACGAGCCCTGGGCCAGGGCGATGCCCTGGATGCCGAAGCTGAGGCAGTTGCTCAGGCAGACGCCCGTGTACTGGCCGACGAGGAACCCGGTCGCGGTGCACGTCGGCGGCTTGAAGCCGCTCGTGGTTCCCGTCGACGAGAGCATCTCGCTCGGCACGCACAGGTCCGTCTGGTTCTTGCACACGTCCTGGCTCAGGTTCTTCTGCTCGGTCGACGAGATGATCGTCGACGGAACGCAGCGCCCCTCCTCGTTCCCGTTCTCCTTGCAGCAGCTCGGGAAGAGCACGATGGGCTTGGTCGGCCCGGGGTCGCACGAGAGGTTGCACGCGCCCGTCTTGGTGCCGTCGATGGGGCTGAAGCACGGGACGCAGCGCTCGTAGGTCTGGCAGGTCGCCTGCGGGAGCATGCTCTCCTGCTGCGACACCTGCGGGATGTTCACGTTCAGGCAGCGGCCCTCGGCGCCGTCGAGCGAAGCGCACGTCGCCGGAACGAAGTTGCCGGCGGACTCGATGAACACGTCGGGCACGCAGAAGCCGCCCGAGCACGTGGCGAGCTGCGACTGCATCGCCATCGGCACGAGCGACGCCTGCAGGCAGTGCGCGCCGGTGTTGGCCGCGCCGCATGCCGGGAGCGTCGTCGGATCGATGATGGGCGGGCCCTTGTAGGGGCACGACACGGCCGGCGTTCCTGCGTCGCCGCCGCTGCTGCCGCTGCCGCCGCTCGATCCCGAGCCGCCGTGCGCGCCGCCGTCGGCGCTGCAGTTGCCGCCGCCCGCGCCCGGCGGTTTGAACTCGCAGGCGCCGGACGGCATCTTGGTCAGCGGGTTGGTGCACGGCGCGCACAGCTCGGTGGCGGCGCAGCTGCCCTGCGTGAGGATGCTCTTGTACTGCTCGACCTGCGGCACGCAGAGACTGAGGCACACGCCCGGCGTGTTGTTGAACGCGTTGCACGTCGGCGGCATGTAGTTCGGGTTGCTGATGAACGGGTCGGGCACGCAGTAGCCGCCCGAGCACGACGCGAGCGCCGCCTGGTCCGCCGAGGGCACGTACTCGGTCGGCACGCAGTGCGCGGCGCCGGCGGTGCAGCAGCTCGGGAGCGTCGAAGGATTCAGGTTCGGGGGCGGAGCTGGCGTGCAGCTTCCACTCGACCCGCTGCCGCCGCTGCTGCTGCTGCTGCTGGCGTTGCCGCCGTCGTCGCCGGTGCCGCCGTCATCGCCCGAGGCGAGAAGCGGCGTACCGTTGATGTCGTTGGATGCGGAGCATCCGTACGCGGCGAGCGAAACGCCGACGGAGAGCAAGAGGGCGGGGAGAGCCTTGAGGCGCATGGTTGCCAGCGCCTGTGATTTCAAAGAGCGGACCAGGTGTCGGATGCTTTCCGACCATGTGCCCCAACACCGGCTTCACGTGCTGGAAGCTCGCGCCGCGATAGCCATTTCCGTCACGAACGATCGCAAAGGACGCTGTCCTCGCAGCGGTTTCTTCGAGCAGACGGCGATCCACCCTGGCGTGCGGACGCTCCATGCAGCGCTGATTTCTTCTGCCCGCGGTTCTGCCAGAGGCGCTCGATTACAGCGTCACGCAGCGAGGTGGTCGGTCAGGCTCACGAGCATCGCGCCGTGGTAGTCGAACGCCGGCGCGCGCGCGCCCGCCAGGTCGAGCGGCAGCTCCCGGTGCGGGGCCACGGTCGGGTGACGCCGGAGGAAGCCCCGGAGGATGAGCCGCGATACGGCCGGCAACGTCTCGAAGTGCACCCCGAGCGCGCGGCCCGAGTCGCCCGGACGGCGGCCCTCGACAATGCGGG
>DASVWO010000172.1:0-2431 GCA_036393165.1 Polyangiaceae bacterium
CGTCGTCTTCCAGAACGACATCCGGCGCGCGCTCATCCGCATGGGCAACACGTCGTGGTTCAGCGGCGGGCGCGAGCAGCAGTCGCGCGTCATCGACGAGGTGGTCGCCGCCGCGACCGAGCTCGCGCGCCACCGCGTCGGTGCCCTCATCGCGTTCGAACAGGACGCCAACCTCGACGAGTTCGTCGTGGGGCAGGGGACCCCGCTCGACGCGGCGGTGCAGCGCGACCTCCTCGTGAGCCTCTTCCTGCCGGACAGCCTGAACAAGCTGCACGACGGCGCCGTCGTCATCCGCAACCTGCGCGTCGCCAAGGCCGGTGTCTTCTTCCCGATGCCGGACACGAAGCTCCTCGACAAGTCGCTCGGCTCGCGCCACCGCGCCGCCCTCGGCATCACCGAGGAGACCGACGCGGTCGTGGTCGTGGTGAGCGAGGAGCGGGGGAGCATCAGCTTCTGCTTCAACGGCAACATCGTGACGAACCTCGACGGCGCCTCGCTGCGCCAGGCGCTGCTGGGCCTCTTCGGCCAGCGCGCTCGGGCCAAGCGCGCCAAGGGCAAGCGCGGCGGCAGCGGTAGCGGCGCCGCGATCGTGACGCAGACGGGGACCGGGAGCTTCCGCATCACGCTGCCGCCGGGGCCCGGGGACGTGCCGCCCGTGTCGTCGACGCGGGCTCCTTCGTCGGAAGGCACGGCGAGCCATCAGCTGCCGCCGCCCAAGGCCGAAGCCGCACCCGACAAGACGCCGCCCGCGCCGCCCCAGGTGCGCCCGATGACGCCGGCGAAGCCCATCGAGACGCCCCCCGCATCCTCGAACCCCGCGCCCGGCACCCCCGGCCACGAGAACGAGGAGTGAGCCGTGGACTTCGTCTGGCTGCGCAACCTGCTGACGGAGAACCTGAACCTGAAGCTCCTGTCGCTCGCGTTCGCGCTGGTGCTCTATTCGCTGGTGCACGGGTCGCAGGAGGAGCAGCGCTCGGTCCTCGTGAACGTCGTGGCGATCACGCCGCCCGAGGAGTCCAACCGCGTGCTCATGACGCAGCTTCCGCCGCAGATCCGCGTGACGGTGCGGGGTCCCAAGTCGACGCTGGACGACCTGCACTCGGACGACATCGCGCCCATCCACCTCGACCTTCGCGGCGGCAACGAGACGCGCGTGACCCTCGCGCCCGAGATGATCCCGCTGCCCCCGGGGCTCAAGGCCGAGCAGGTGGACCCGCCCGAGATCGACCTCACCTGGGAGGACATGCTCCAGCGCGACGTTCCCATCGAGGTCGGCGTCGTCGGCACACCCGCCGCCGGGTTCGTCGTGAAGGGGGCGCCCACGGCGGATCCGCCGACGGTGCGTGCGCGCGGCCCCAAGAGCGCCGTCGCCGTGCTCCAGCACGCGCGCGTCGACGCCTTCGACGTGAGCGGTCTCACCGAGGGCAAGTACTCGCGCCAGCTCGCGGTGGACCGTCCGCCGCCTCGCGTGATGTTCGACGTGCCCAGCGTGTCGGCCGCGGTGGAGATCGGCCGCGAGATGGTCGAGCGCCCCTTCACCAAGGTGCCCGTGGCGGTCATCGGGCACGCGAACGCGAAGGCGCAGCCGGCCGAGGTCGACGTACGGCTCACGTGCCCGCCTGAGATCGTGCGCGCCCTGCGGCCGGAGCAGATCCTCCCGCGCGTGCAGGTCGCCGCCACGGCGGAGCACGGGTCGGACGCGCTCCCGGTGCAGCTCTCGATCGATCAGTGCACCGTGCAGGTCACGCCGCCGAGCGTCATCGTGCGCTGGTGACGGCCGCCCTGCGCTTCCGGTAGGCTCGTCATCGTGGCGGGCATCGTCATCCTGGTCATCTTCTTCATCGTCTTCGCGCTGGTGAAGTCGGCGAGCACCAAGGCGCTCGGCGTCAACGACTACGACCGGCTGACGCGCAACGGCGTCCGCGGGCGCGCGCTGGTGCTGGCGTCCACCAACATCGCCGTCAACTTCCGGATCGGCATGCGTCGGTTCGAGCGCCGGACGATGACGCTCGAGGTGGAGATCCCCGGGCGCGAGCCGTACATCGCGCAGGGCCTGTACCCTGTGCCGAGGGGACTCGTGGAGCCGATCCCGGGCTCCATGCTCGACGTCGCCGTCGATGCCCGGAGCGGGCAGATCGCGGTCCTCGGTCCTGGCGGCTTCACGGGTCCCTGGCTCAACATCGGCCCTCCGCAACCTTACTGACCGCTGATACGGTCGAGGGTCCATGATCCAGCCGCCTGGCAACTACGCTAGAGGTCCCGGTCCCGGCGGGCCTGCCGGTCCTGCCGGACAGGTCATCCCCGCCCACGCGCACGAGCGCCTCGCCGCCATGCGGCAGCGCCGCTTCTTCACGAGCGATCTCTCGGTCAACGAGTTCCTCCTCGTGAAGGAAGCCGGCTTCCAGCCGCTCGGCCTGGTAATGGGGAGCAG
>DASVWO010000173.1:0-27010 GCA_036393165.1 Polyangiaceae bacterium
TGCGCGCGCCACGACGACGGGATCGACGAGGGATGCAGCCGCAAGCGCCGGTAGCTGCTGGCCGTCGCGAACCCCGCGCGCACGTAGAAGCCCTGACGGAAGGCATAGAGCACCGCGACCGCGTCGCCGCGCGCGGCTGCCGTGCGGCAGAGATGCTCGAGCATCGCGCTCCCCACTCCGCGCCCGCGCGCCTCCGGCGCCACCCCGATGCTGGCGATGCCGGCGACGCGGACGCGCGCGCCACCGAACCACGCCTCGAGCGGAAAGAGGAAGGCGTGGCCGACGATCACGTCCCCATCGCACGCGAGCACGAGGTCCTCGAATCGGCCGAGCGGGTTGCGCGTGAAATTGCGCACACGCGCCTCCCGCCCGCGGGGGTCGGGGAAAGCGCTCGTGTGCACCTCGAGCAGGCGGTCGAGGTCGGCCTCCCGTGGGGTCCGGAACGTGAGCGCCATGAGCAGTCTGGTGTGCCCCCAGCCGGACTGCTGGCCCGGCAAGCGCCCCTCGTGATACGGGCTGGGTGGGGAGATGTCGAGCGGGAGTTCGGACCCGAAGAACGACGAGGGCAGCCGCTTGGGCGGCGCTCGGGCCGACTTCGTGGCCTCGCTCGGCCGCAAGATCCAGGGCACCCGCGAGCTCCTCGCGGCGCTCGAGGACGACCCCACCTCGCGCCCGGCGAGGGACGAGCTTCGACGTCGCATGCACGCGCTGGGGGCCGGGGCGCGGATGCTCCGGTTCGACGCGATGGCGCGGTCCATCGGGGACGTGCTCACGGTGCTCGACCGCGCGGGCACCTCGGGGATGCTTCGCGAGCAAGACGTGGCGTTCGTCGCGCAGGTGGTCGACGACCTGCCGGCGCTCGCGTGGGGCGAGCCGCCGCCGCGCGAGCCGGCGCGTGCGGAGGCGCCCACGAGCGACGAGCCCGAGCAGGAGCGTGGGGTGGCGCCCACCGCCGCGCTCGTGGTGGGCCCCGAGGAGCTCGCGGACGCGCTGACCGAGGACGCGGCATCGGGCGCACGCTTTTTCGAGTGCGAGCGCACGAGTGACGTGCACAACGCGCTGCAGCTCGCTCGCGCCTTCGCGCCCGACGTGCTCGTCATCGACGCCGACCTGACGGGTGCGTCCGAGCTGGTCGAGGCGCTCCTCGACGATCCGCTGACCGAGCCGGTGCCCATCGTCGTCGCCGGCACTTTCCGCACCCAGGACGAGTCGGCGCGCTTCGTCGCGCTGGGCGTCGCCAAGGCGCTGCCCAAGCCGGTACCGCCGTCGCTGCTCCGGACGTCGTGCGAGGAGATCCTCGACACGCGCGAGGGTCGCACCGTGCGCGTCACGCTGGGGGAGCCGACGCTCGAGCAGCTCGCCGACAGGCTCGCCGAGGAGATCAAGCGCGCCCTCACCGCGAGCGTCGACCGGCCAGCGCTCTCGTGCCGCGTGCCGCTCGGCGAGGGGACCGAGGTGCTCGGCGCGATCTGGGGCGCCATCGCGCGCGTGCAGGAGATCGTCTCGCAGCGCACCGGGGGCGCCGTGCGCTTCGGCGGCGACGCGCCCGAGGGAGCAATCGCGCTCGCGCCGTGGCTCCACCAGGACCTGCCGGGGGCCGACCGACTCGCGGGGCGCGGGCGCGGCGCTGCGGCCGACGTGCGACTGCAGGGCCGGCGCGTCGTCGTGGCGGACGACGACCCGGGCGTCACCTGGTTCATCTCGGACCTGCTGCGCACCGCCGGCTGCGAGGTGCACGAGGCGCTCGACGGCGCGTCCGCGCTCGAGACGGCGTACCGGGTGCAGCCCGAGCTCGTCGTGAGCGACATCCTCATGCCGGGCATCGACGGCTTCGCCCTCTCGCGCGCGCTTCACCACGACGTCGCCCTGCGCGACGTGCCGGTCATCCTGCTCTCGTGGAAGGAGGACCTGCTGCAGCGGGTCCGCGAGCTCGGAGCGAGCGCAGCAGCGTACATGCGCAAGGAGAGCGACTCGCGCGCCGTGCTCGCGCGTGTGCGCGAGGTGCTGCGGCCGCGCGCGCGCATCGAGATGCGGCTGCGCGGCGACGGCGAGGTGCGCGGGCGGCTCGACGGCCTCACGGCCCGCCTGCTGCTCGAGCTCGTCGGCGCCATCCGCCGCGACGCGCGCGTGGCGGTGCGCGATGCGAGCTACCTCTACGAGATCGAGATCCGCGAGGGGTCGCCACGCAAGGCGACGCGCACGGCGTCCGACGGCGGGTACCAGAGCGGCGAGCGCGCCCTCGCGAGCCTGCTC
The DNA here is from genome assembly GCA_036393165.1 of Polyangiaceae bacterium. Lineage (GTDB taxonomy): Bacteria > Myxococcota_A > Polyangia > Polyangiales > Polyangiaceae > Palsa-1150. Next base: position 2,254 of record DASVWO010000173.1, read on the forward strand.
GGCGTCGGGGCCGGGCGGTTCGTCGTGTCGCCGAGCCGCGAGCCGATCCGCGGAGAGCTCACCGGGACGCTCTTCGATCAGCTCGCGCGTCCCATCGCGGCGGCGCGCGGGGCGCTCGCGGCGACGACCGGAGCGCGCACGATGCACGTCGAGCGCATCACGATCGACGAGGAGGCGCTCGAGGAATACCTGCGCGCGACACCGGAGCCGGCGCGCGCGCTCATCAAGCGGCTCGCGCGTGGGGACTCGCCGCGACAGATGCTGCTCGCCGGCGAGGTGCCGCCGAGCCTCTTCGAGGACGTCGTGTCCGACCTCGCGGCGCGCGGGGCCATCCGCAGCGTGGAAGACGCCGGTGGCGCCGACGTGCTGACACCCGCGGTGGAAGCTGCGCTCACGATCCTCCGCGGAGCGCCCAAGCGCGCGCAGACGATGCCGCCGAACGCGCGCCCGAGCGCGGGGCCCCCGCTCCCGCCGCCGCTGCCGCTGCCGCCCCTGTCCGCGCGCCCCACTGCGCGCCCCGAGGCTTCGCGCCCGGAGCCGCCGAAGTTCGAATCGCTCAAGCTCAGCGATGTGCCGCCGCCGGCACGGCCTCCGTCCAAGTCGGCGCCCGTGATCGAGGAGCAGGCGGTCCCGTCGTCCCTCGAGGACGCGGTGATGCGCGAGATCAGCGACCGGTCGCCGGAGCCGGGCGCCGCGCGTGGGTCGACGTCGAACCCGCCGCCCATCATCGAGCCGAGCGAGCTTCGCCCGCGATCGTCGAACCCGCCGGCGGTGGAAGAGGAGCCGCTGCCGTCCATCCCACCCGATGCGGTCGTCCCGAGCTCGAGCTCGAGCGAGGAGCAGCTCGCGGCGGCGCCCGTGGTGGTTCCGAGCGCACCGAAGGTGCCTGCCGCGCATCCGGAGGAGCCGGTGCACGACACGGCGGTCGAAGCGCCGGTGGCGGAGCCCGAGCGACCGAAACCCGCGCCTCTGGAGCGAACGCTGCCCTTGCCGCTTCCTGCGGCGGCGCCCAAGGCGCCCTCATCGCCGCCGCCTGCCCCTGCCCCTGCCCTTGCCGCCGCTCCGGCGCCCACCACCGCGCGCGCCCCTGCGCCTGCGCTCAAGCCGGCTGTGGCCGCGCAGGCGCCCGCCACGACACCCGCTCCTCGACGGCGCATCCGGTGGAGTGTGGTCCTCGCATTCCTCATGCTCGGTTTCGCCGCGGGCGCCGTCATCCACGCGACGCATCCCGAAGAACCGACGACCGAGCCCACCGCGGTGGCCATCGGTGCGTCCGGGTCACCCATCAACGACAAGCCGAGCGCGAGCGCGGCCACCATGCCGACTTCCCCGAGCGCCAGCGCTTCGTCGCCCCCTTCGACGTCCGCGTCCGCCGAACCCTCCGCCAGCAGCGCGAACGACGACATCCCGCCCGGCGCCGAGGTGCCCGCCGGCTACGGCCTCGTCGAGGTGCGCGCTGCGGCGGGGACGCGCCTGCGCATCGACGGCGCATTCGCCGCGAACGGCCCCACCGCATCGCTCGTGGCCGCGCCGGGCTACCACGAAGTGCGCGCCGAGAGGGACGGCCGCACGACGAAGCACGTCGTCGAGGTCCGCCCGGGAAAGGTCACGCGGGTCGACTTCCTCGTCCCGTGAGGTAACGAGCTGCCGTGGGTCCGACGATCCGGCTCCTGCTGGTCGCGCTCGCGGCAGCCTTCGCGCCCGCGTGCACGTGCAGCCGCGCGTCGCAGCCGACTCCCGTGCCCGAGCCACCGGTCGCATCGGCGGCCACCGCGGGCGCCGCGACCGAGGGAGACGCCGGCGCCGCCTCCGGGAGGCCGGTCGTGCTCGACGTCGTGCGCGACCTGCGTACGTGCGCGCTCGGACACCGCGGCGTGCTGCTCGACTTCGGGGATGCCTCGATGGTCGACGACGTGCACCCGGGATCCATCGCGCCGGGCGCCGACGAGCTGGTCGAGCACGAGGGCGCGACCTGGATGCGCGTGCGCTCGCGCGCCGTGACGACCTCGTTCTACTGGCCCGCGGTGGCCGCCGCCGACGCGCCGCCCGAGGCGAGCACCTACGTGGAGGCGCGCATACGCGGGCTCACGGCTCGCGCTGCCGTGGTGCTGCTCGACGGCAAGACGGTCGGCTCGTGGACGCTCGGGCGCAGCGAGCCGCGCGTCGTCGTGGCGCGCTCGCTCGCGCCGCTGTCGCTCGCGCCCGGCGCGCACGAGCTCACGGTGCGATTCATCGGCGGACCGCGCGCCGGCGACGAGCCGCTCGCCGAGATCGACTGGGCGCACGTCGGCGTCGGCGAGTCCGGCGAACCTTACGCGGCTCCGACGCGCGGCGACGTCGTGCTCGATGCGACGGTGGGCGGCGAGTCGAAGCGCGCCCTCTCGCTGCGAGCGCCCGGGTTCGTGCGGTGCTCGGGGTGGCTGCCGGCGGACGCGACGCTGGAGGCTTCGCTCGCCACGCTCGGCGGCGGCGACGCCGAGGTCGAGGCGCGCCTCGTGCGCGACCGTCGGCCGCCGGTGGTCCTGGCGACGGCGCACGTCCAGGGCGGCGGCGCGGGCTGGGCGCCGTGGTCGGTGCCCGTGACGGGGCTCGACGGCGACGGCGCACTGTCGTCGCTGGAGCTCGTGGTCAAGCGCGCCCCCAAGGGAACGCGCGTGCTGCTCGGCGAGCCGCGCGTCGTCGCCACCGAGTCGGCGCCGCTGCCGGCCGCGCCGCCCGTGCGCGGGGTGCTCCTCGTCGTGCTCGGCAGCACGGGCGCGAAGGCCCTCGCGCCCTGGGGTGGCCCGCACGCCGCGCCGGAGCTCGCGCGCCTCGGCGCGGCGGGCACCATCTTCGGCACGAACCGCGCGTCGAGCACGCTGCCGTCGGCGGACGTGGCGTCGATGCTCACGGGCCTGTCGCCGCGCGCGCTCTCGCTGGACGACGCCGACGCGCGCCTTCCGCACGGGCCCACGACCGTCGAGGAAGCGTGCCGCCAGGGCGGTGTCTCGACGGCCATGTTCACGGCGGACCCGACGACGGGCGCCGCGTTCGGCTTCGACCGCGGCTGGGACACGTTCGCCCCGCACGACCCGCTCGACGGCTCGCCCGCGGCCGCGCCCTTCGACGAGGCGGCCACGTGGATCGACGCGCACAAGGGCGACCGCTTCTTCGTCGTCGTGCACGCGCGCGGCGGGCACCCGCCGTGGGAGGCGACGCCGGACGAGCTCAAGGCGATGCCACCCGAGGGCTACCTCGGCATGATCGAGCCGGCGCGCGCCGCCGAGGCGCTCGCCAAGTCGCGCAAGCACCCCGGACGGCTCAAGGACGAGGACCGCGTGCGCGCGTGGGCGCTCTACGACCGCGCGATCGATGCGCACGACGCCGCGCTGGGGCGGCTGCTCGCGGGGCTGCGCGCGGCCGGCCGCGATGGGGACACGCTCGTGGTCGTCACCAGCGACGCCGCGCCGACCGCCGGTCCCCCGCTGCCGTTCGTGGACGCAGAGACGCTCGACGAGGCCCAGCTCGCGACGCCGCTCGTGGTGCGCTGGCCGGGTGCCGACGCGCTGGCGGGCCGGCGCATCGAAGCCCCGAGCAGCCCGGTCGACCTCGCACGGACCGTGCTCGGCGCGCTGGGCCTGGCTCCGCCGGCGGCGTTCGGCGGCGTGGACCTCGCTTCGCTCGCGCGCGGGGCGCTCGTCCCCGCGCAGCGCCCGATGGTGGCGACGCGCGGCGGGCGCTTCTCGGTGCGCTGGGGCCCGTTCGTGCTGCTCGGCGTGCGCGAGCGCGAGACCCGCGTGTGCGATCTCTCGCTCGACGCGGCGTGCGTCGCCGACGTGCGCGCGACGACCCCGCTGGCCCTCGAACCGCTGCACCGCTGGGCGATGCACGCCCTGTCGGCGCCCGACGCGCCCGCGCCGTACCCGCGCGAGCCCGCGGTGCTCGACGAGCACACGACGGCGGCGCTGGTGCGCTGGGGGCGGGGCGGCGGCGACGAGCGTGAATCGGCCGACGACCGCTGACGCTTCCATCTGGGCGTGACGACCGTGCAACATGGGCGTTCGCTCCGCGCGCAAGCGCGCTCCGCTCACGCAGACCCTCGGCATCCGATGCTCTCCGGGGGGAGCGCGGCCGCTCCCCCGGTCCCCCACCCATTCCCGCGATACGCGGGGTAGCATCCTGTTACGGAGGAGCCCTTCCCATGCCCACGTTGCGAAGCCTCGTCGTCGCCGTCCTCGCTGCTGCCGCGCTCTCGGCGTGCGTCGTCGAAGAGCGGTCGTCGGCCGCCCCGGCCCCGCGCTGCCGCGGCGCCGAGTGGGTGGAAGGCCACTACGGCCCGCGCGGCGCGTGGCATCCCGGGCACTGGCGCTGCCCCGGCGTCGTCGAGGTCGTCGAGGTGGACTGAGCGGACCTGGCGGTTCGGCCGCGTGGACGCGCGTGAGTCCCGTTCACTTCGGCGGAGAGAGAGGGATTCGAACCCTCGGTACCGTTGCCGGTACACATGATTTCCAATCATGCACCTTCGACCACTCGGTCATCTCTCCAGGGGTCCCTCGCGGAGCGAGGGCTCAGCGGAGAGCGTGGGATTCGAACCCACGGTACCCTCACGGGTACACCTGATTTCGAATCAGGCACCTTCGGCCACTCGGTCAGCTCTCCGCCGCGCAACCTGCTAGGACCGCAGCAGATTGTCAAGCGGGGGTTGCAGGCCCCTGCCGGCCGCGAGTGACGTTCGGACGCGTGCGCGCGAAGACCGCCGACGGCTGAGGCCCCCGAGAAGGCGGCGCATCGTCCGTTCAGGGTCGCGCATCCCGCGCCCGTGCGCCGTTCGGGCACGCTCGGGCATCGCTTGCAGACGCTCGGGCATCGCTTGCCGACGCTGGATCGCGCGCCGGCCCATTGGAGACGGCGCGCGTCGTACGCTCAGAACGCGCACGTCAACGCGTGGTCAGAAGGCGCCCCACTTGCCGCGGTCGCATTCCAGGTTGCCGAGGTTGTTCGCATCCACCGTGAACACACCGAAGACGCACATCTCGTCGCCGAACGACATCGCGCTCTTGGTGTTGTTCATGTAGTCGCACTTGATGTTGATCTTGTCGCCCGTGTTGAAGACGAAGGGCGACGAGGGATCGAATCTCTTCGAGATCGGCGTCGGATCGAACGCGTAACTGGGGTCCCAGTCGAGATCGAAGAGTTGCTCTGGCATTCCGGTGGCTGCGGGAGTGTGGGTGACCGTGATGTGCGTGCCCCACGCGTGCATGTGCGGGAACTCCATCCACGCCTGGTAGGGCCGGTTGATGGTGCAGGTCTCTTCGTACGTGCTCGCGCCCACGGGCACGGTGAGCTCCGTGTCGAGCACGATCATGGCACCCGAATCCGTGTGCTGCTTCGTGGGATCGGCGTAGAAGACGTTGATCGCGGACTGTGCGTGAGCGACGGTGGTCGCGGCCGCGTTGAGGTAGTGATGGTTCACGATGAGCTGCGCGCCGGCCGGCAGCTTCGTGGCGAGGTTCCCTGGCATGACGAACTTCTGCCCGCTGCCGTTCCCCGGCATGCCGTAGCTGAACTCGGTCATCTCGCTGTTGCTGCAGAGATGCGTGTCCGGGGGTTGGTGGATCATCGAGTAGTAGACGATGATGTGGTGCCCCGTATCCGACTGGAAACCCTGGGATGCGTCGACGTAGACGTCGTGCTGCAGGATGGTGTCGGTCCACGTGCAGTACTCGACGCTGGCGCCCGGCTCGATGTTGTCGACGATGGGCGTGATGAACTGAAAACCCTTGCTGGAATCGGGGGCAGGGCCGGGGTCGAAGCCCGAGAGGAGCTGGGCGCCCCCGCCGCTACCGGAGGACGAACCGCCACCACACGAAGCGACCGCTGCCGCCACGAGCGCTACGCCAACGATCGTTCGCATGTGAACCTCCTCGACGGAGCGCAGCCTGCGCCGTTTCCCGACACCGCGGGAGTCACAACCGCGTCCCAGCAGCCGTGATCATTCGCGAAAGCACTGAGATTTACATCTGTTGGCAGCCGTCCAACCCGTCGAAGTTCGTGTAGTAGAAGACGAGCGCGCACATCTCGTTGAGCGTGCTTTCGCCCCACACGACCGTCTGGTCGGTCGTGTTCGTATACGTGCACGTCAGCTTGAGCTGGTCGGTCGGGTTGATGACCATGGTCTTGGGCGTCGTCGGCTGGGCATCGAAGTTCCACCCCGAATCGATGACGGTCTGCCCGTTTTGCTGAAGGTTGTAGTGCGTGCCGATCCGGTGCATGTGGCCGAGATAGGCGAACACGTTCATCTTCTTGCCGGGCGTGCACTGCATTGACTCCTGGTAGCCCGCGGCGCCGGCCGGAATGCTGATTCTCTGGTCGTTCAGGCCGAAGATTCCCGCCGGCGTGAACGGAGCATTCGGGTCGGGTGCCCCCGTCATCGTGACGCCCGTCTTGTCGGTGATGGGCGTCGCGCCCGAGTTCAACAAGTGAAGCTGGAGCAGGATCTGCGTGCCCGCAGTGAGCTTCATGCCCACGCCCTCCGGGAGCTTCAGCGGCGTCGTTTCCTTGCCTCCGACGAATAGCGGCGCCCACGTCGTCTTGATGAGAACGCGGCAATTGCTGAACCCATCGGGTTCCTGGGAAAGCGTCTGCGCAAAGAGGATGTGGTGAGTCCCCTCGCCGTACGTGGGTGTGAAGCCCGTGATGACGATGTCGCTCTTGAGCGTCATCGCGTAGCAGTAGAACTCCTCTTCGCCGGGCTTGAGCGTGTAGGAGTCCGAGGTCAGCGTCACGTCATTGGACGACGCTCCGCTGCCGGCGCCTCCGCTGCCACTCGAGGAGCTGCAGGAGAGAAGCACGCACCCCAAGACCATCAGAATCGCCGAGAACGCCGGTCGGAACATGTGGTCCTCACTTTCCCAGGCACGTGTTTGGCGTGCAGCCGCAATTGCCCGAATTGTCGCAAGTGCACGTCGCTCCCTCGCCGCAGTTGGTGGGGAACCCCGAGCTCGCATCGCCGGCGTCGCCCTCCCCGCCGTCTCCGGCTCCCCCCTCGGGCGGTAGCGAGCACTCGAACGTACAGAAGTGAGCATTGGGGTCGCCGAGGCTCGCGCACAGGTGCGCTTGCGGGAGGTGGGTGCACTCCGTGATGCTGTTGCAGAAAGCGCCGACGCCGAGCGAATTGCCCGTCTGGCAGGGCTGGCCGCAGATGGATCCGTCTATCGGTGCGCACGAGTCCACGACGCCGGCATCAGACGCTCCCGAGCTCGACGAGCTGCTGCACCCCGCGGCCAAGAGGAGGCAGATCAGGGCAATGAGTTGCGAAGGTCGGGCCATGCGCGGCGTCTTCGCGCACCTCAGGCCGCGACGCAACTATCTTTAGGTCTCAATTTCGGCGCAGGACGCCTTACTGCGAGACGGGCGGGACGACGACGGTGTTGATGGGAGCAACGCTCGCGCCGGCTGGATACGCGTAGCTGACGGCCTGCGTGTAGAAGCCGGGGGCCTGGGGGAGGTTGTAGGCGCCGCCGGTCTCCGCCGAGCCCCAGCCCCATACCGTGAGACCGAAGGGGACGGAGCTCGTCATCACGTGGCGGCCGTTGTCGCAGTTGCCCTGCTGGATGAAGTCGTGCCGCACGAGGTCGATGCGCGTGTACTCGTATGTGTCGGCCTGGTCGATCGGCTTCCATCCGCCGAGGGTCCCCGCGCAGTCGAGGTTCACGTCGGCGAACTTGCCCTTGTCCTGGTGGCGCACCACGACGAGGTTCGTCTCGGGATACGTCGGATCGGTGAAGAACGTGTACGACGAGAGCCACTGCGCCGCCGGCACCACGTCGACGAACTCGGCGTCGCCGCGGCAGTCGCTCGCCGAGAAAATGGTCTCGCACCCCGTCATGTGCGCGCTCATGTAGAAGGGATGCTGCGCGTCCTGGCTCTTCACCACGAAGGGGCCCGCCGCGTTGAACGTCGCGATCGTCCCGAGGTTCAGCGTCGTGGGCGCGCCCTGCGGCGTCGACGGCTCCCACGTGAGCTGCGTGCCGTTCACCGCGCCGACGAGCCTCCACGGCGGCATCTCCTCGGGCACCGTGATGCCGCCGCCGTCCGCGACGCCGCCGTCGGCGGTCGTGCCGCCCTCGTCCTGCCGGTTCCGGTACCGCACGCCGGTGTACTCGATGCCCAGCGCCTTCACGGGCGGCAGCTGCTGGTGCGCGCTGTCGCAGCAGCAGGTGTTCACGTCGATGTTGAGGCAGCTCGCCGCGCCCCACACACCGATCGGCTTGTTCGACTGGATCGGGCTGCCCGTGAGCTCCTCGGCCTGCGTGAACTGCAGGAGCTGGCCCTTGTTCAGCATGTACGTCTGCGGCGTGTTCGCCTGCCCGCCGGGAACGCCGTTGCCCGGCTGCACCGCGACGGTCGGGGCCATCGTCACCGTGGTGCCGTCCTCCATCGCGATGATGTCGAGCGACGGCATGGCCCCCGCGCTCATCGCGATCTGGCTCTGCGGGAACGCGTTCACGGCGACGTAGTTCGTGTCCCACGCGCTCGTCGGGATGAGCAGCGTCGCGCTGGTCATCGCCGCGTCGCCGCCGCCGTACGGGAAGATGTCGTATGCGACGACCGGCTGGCTCGTCGTGATGTGGAAGGCCGAGCCGAGCCCCGTGCCGTGCACCGACGAGTCCGTGCCGTTGATGGCCGGCGTCACGGGGCAGGTCACGGCCATGTTCCCGATGGGATTCGGCGCCTGCGTGAGGAACACGATGGCGATCTGTCCGGGCGGGATCTGCCCGTTCGGCAGCGGCGCGTACGTGATGGCCTTGCCGTCGCCCTGCGGGATGGCCGAGACGGCGGTCGCGTCGTAGGTGAGGTTGTCCTTCTCGAGGTTGATGGAGACGGGGTTCGACGACGTGTTCGCGATGTACACGGCGAAGCACGCGCCCTGCCCCTCCTGGATCACGTCGGGATCGACGGCGTAGTAGTCGCAGCCGATCGTGCTCTTCTCCAGCGCGGCCGCGCCGCACGCGTCCACGCACTGCCCGTCGAGGCAAGTCGTCCCCGATGCGCACGTCTGCACGGTCTGCCCGGTCACGCAGCTGACGACGCTCTTGCCGTCCGCGGAGCACGAGTTCTGGCACATGCCCGACGCGTCTCCCGTGAGGGTGCCGCCGTCGTAGTGGTTGATGGGCGGCCCCGCCTCGTTTCCACCGCCGCCGCTGCTGCTCCCCGCGGAGCCGTCTCCGCCGTTTCCCCCGTCGTCCGCGGTGAAAGACGACGCGTGCGGCGACGAGCCGCACGCGGCCAGGCTGGGCGGCACGACGAGCAGCAGGGTGCTCGCAAGGAGCAAGAAGGCGTTGCGCATGGTGCGCCGCCCGGTGGCAACCTTCGGGCCGACCGGCAAGTCCGCGGCGAACCTGGGGGAATGCACACGGTGCGCAGCCTCCTTGCGCACCGCGCTTGCGCTTCGAGACATCGCCGGCAGTGGTAGAGTTGCCCTGAGGGGAACGAGCCACCCGGCGCCCAGGCCATGTCATCCCGCGAGCCGTCGGACATGAGCACCCACGCCACCACGATGGCGCGCGACGATGCCCCGCACCGCCGGCGGCTGCTCGCGTTCTGGAAGCACGGGTCGGCCACGTTCGATCTGCCAGACTCGGGCGCCATCACCATCGGCCGCGGGCGCGAGTGCGACGTGCGCATCGATCACGCTTCGGTCTCGCGAAAGCACGCGCGCTTTCACCTCGGGCGGCGCGTGGCGGTGGAGGACCTCGGTAGCTCCAACGGCACCGTCGTGGGCGGCCGCGCCATCCCGCGCGGCGAGATCGCCGCCGTCGAGCCGGGGGTCGTCGTCGAGGTGGGCTCGGCGATGCTCCTCGTGCAGGGGGGCGACGCAGAGCGCGCCATCGCTCCGGTCGGCGACATCACGCCGCCCACGGGTGACGACGACGCGCGGTCGCACCACGCACGGGCGACCATTCCGCCTCCGCCGACCGGCGTCGCGGGGGAAGCGCCACGCCACGACAACAAGAACGTCGTGGTGGAGGACGCGGCGATGCAGCGCCTCTACCGGCTCGGGGAGCTCGTCGCCAAGAGCACGATCAGCGTGATCCTGCTCGGCGAGACCGGGGTCGGCAAAGAGGTCCTCGCCGAGACGATTCACCGCAAGAGCGCGCGCGCTCGCGGGCCGTTCGTGCGGCTCAACTGCGCCGCGCTGCCGGACAACCTGCTCGAGAGCGAGCTTTTCGGCTACGAGCGAGGCGCCTTCACCGGCGCGGTGTCGCCCAAGCCGGGTCTGCTCGAAGCGGCGCACGGCGGCACGGTCTTCCTCGACGAGGTGGGCGAGCTCCCGCTTGCGACGCAGGCGAAGCTCCTGCGCGTGCTCGAGAGCGGCGAGGTGTCGCGGCTCGGCAGCCTCAAGCCGCGCCCCATCGACGTGCGCTTCCTGTCGGCGACCAACCGCGACCTGGACGCGATCGTGGCGAGCGGCGCCTTCCGGCAGGATCTCTACTACCGGCTCAACGGCATCTCGATCCACGTGCCGCCCCTGCGCGAGCGGAAGGGCGAGATCCGCGCGCTGTCGCGGACGTTCCTCCGCGACGCGAGCAAGAAGGCCGGGCGGGCGGAGCCCGTGCTGTCGCCGGCGGCCATCGCGAGGCTCGAGGGTCACACGTGGCCCGGCAACGTTCGCGAGCTGCGCAACGTCATCGAGCGCGCGGTCCTCCTCTGCCAGAGCGACACCATCGGGCCGGACCACGTGATGCTCGGGCCGACGGCGGGTCCCCCGCGCGACGCGGCGCTGCCTCCGTCGTCGCGCTCGGCCGCGGCGAGCGCGGCCGACGACGAGAAGCAGCGGATCATCGACGCCCTCGAGCGTTGCGGCGGCAACCAGAAGGAGGCGGCGAAGGTGCTCGGCATCTCGCGCCGCACGCTCGTCTACCGTCTCGACGCTTACGGCCTGCCGCGCCCTCGCAAGAGGACGTGACTTGATACCCTGACCCCGTGGACGCAGGAGGGCCCGGACGCTTCGTCGTCGAACGGCTCGCCGCGACGGGCGGCATGGGCCGCGTTTTTCGGGCGCTCGACGCCGAGACGCAGGAGGTCGTCGCGCTCAAGGTGCTCGACGCACGCGGGTCCGAGGGGACGCGCAGCAGGGCTCTCGAGCGGTTCGCGCGCGAGGCGCGCCTCCTGGCGCAGATCCGTCACCCGGGTGTCGTCCGCTTCGTCGCCTTCGGGACGACCGCGCGCGGCGAGCCGTATCTGGCGATGGAGTGGCTCGAAGGTGAGACGCTCGCGGCTCGGCTCTCACGCGGGCCGCTGTCGGTCGAGCAGACGCTGGTGCTCGCGCGCCGGCTCGCCTCGGCGCTCGCGTCGGCGCACGAGGCGGGGGTCGTCCACCGCGACATCAAGCCGAGCAACGTGCTGCTCGTCGGAGGCGAGGTCGAGCAGGCCAAGATCATCGACTTCGGGATCGCGCGCTTCGCCCCGCTCGCGACCGACGTGACGCGGCCGGGCGGCGTCCTGGGCACGCCGGGTTACATGGCGCCGGAGCAAGCGCGCGCCCTGCGCGAGATCGACCCACGCGCCGACGTGTACGCGCTCGGCTGCGTGCTCTTCCGCTGCCTCACGGGGCGACTCCCCTTCGAGGGCGACGACGCGCTGTCGGTGCTCGCGAAGATCCTGCTCGAGCCGACGCCGCGGCTCCGTCAGCTCGCGCCGGCCGTGCCGTACGCGCTCGACGATCTCGTCGCGCGGATGCTCTCGAAGGAGCCCGCGGGCCGGCCGCCCGACGGCGCGCAACTGCTCGAGGAGCTCGAGCGCCTCGACCCCGGCGCCGGCCGCGACGCCGTCGGCAGCCTGCGCCCGCCGGCGCTCGGGGAAGGAGAGCAGCGGTTCGTCAGCCTCGTGGTCGTCCCGGGGGGCACGGTGGTGTCGCATGACACGGACGCTCCGACCCGCGTCGAGGAACCGGAGGCCGCGCCGGCGCGCGTGTCGAGCGCCGTCGCCCGCTTCGGCGGCGACATCGAGTCGCTCGCCGACGGCTCGCTGGTCGCGGTGCTCGCGGGGTACGGGAGCGCGACGGACCAGGCGACGCAGGCCGCCCGCTGCGCCCTGGCGTTGCGCGAGGCGCTGCCCGAGAGCGCGGTCGTTCTGGCGACCGGTCGCGCCGAGCGGACGCAGGGTGCCCCGGTGGGCGAGGTCATCGACCGCGCGGCGAAGCTCGCGCACGCGGCGCGCGAGCGTCAGCGCGATGGGAGCGAGGCGCCCGTGCTCGTGGACGAAGTGACGGCGGCGCTGCTCGATGCGCGCTTCGACCTGGCGGGCACGCCCGACGCCCACGTCCTCGCCCTGCGCGGCGAACGCGAGCCCACGGAGGCGACGCGGCAGCTGCTCGGCAAGCCGGTGCCGTGCGTCGGTCGCGAGCGCGAGCTCGCCGGCATTCGTGCCGTGATCGCCGAGAGCCGGGAGGAACGGGCGCCGCGCGCGGTGCTCGTCACCGGAGCCGCCGGCATCGGCAAGTCGCGGCTGCGCCACGAGATCGTGCGCGACGTGAGGACGAGCGATCACGCGGCGCGGGTGTGGACGGCCCGCGGCGACCCGCTGAGCGCCGGTGCGCCGTTCGGCATGGTGGGCCAGGTGCTGCGCGCCGCGCTGACCCTGACCGAGGGAGAGCCGGCAGCCGCTCGGCGGCGCAAGCTGCGCGCGCGCATCGCGCGGCACGTCGGCCGCGGCGACCGCGAACGCGTCGCGGCGTTCCTCGGCGAGTTGCTCGGCGTGCCTGCCGAGGAGGAGAGCGTCGAGCTTCGCGTGGCGAGGCAGAACTCGCTCCTCATGGGCGACCAGCTCAAGCGGGCCTGGGAGACGTTCCTCGCCGCCGAGTGCGCGGCGCGCCCCGTGCTGGTGGTGCTCGAAGACCTGCACTGGGGCGACGTGCCGAGCGTGCGCTTCTTCGACGCCGCGCTGGCCATCGAGGACGCGCCGCTGACGGTGCTCGCGCTCGCGCGCCCCGAGGTGCACGACGTCTTCCCGAAGCTCTGGCGGGAGCGCAACGTCCAGGAGGTGCGCCTGGCGCCGCTCGGCAAGCGCGCGAGCGAGAGCCTCGTGCGCCACGCGCTCGGCAACGACGTCGCGCAGGACACGGTGGACCGCATCGTCGATCGCGCGGCCGGCAACGCCTTCTTCCTCGAGGAGCTGGTTCGCGCCGCGTCCACGGACGCGGGCGACGCGCTCCCGGAGAGCGTGCTCGCGATGGTGCAAGCGCGCCTCGAGAAGCTCGGCGCCGACGAGCGGCGGTTGCTGCGTTGCGCGAGCGTCTTCGGGCGCACGTTCTGGCGCGGCGGCGCGGCGGCGCTCCTCGACGGCGGCGGCAGCGTGAATGTGGACGACGTCCTCGAGCGCCTGCAGACGCGGGAGCTCGTCTCGCGCCGACCCACGTCCTCCTTCTCGAACGAAGTGGAGTACGCATTCCGTCACGAGATCGTCCGCGAGGCGGCGTACGCGATGCTCACCGAGCGCGATCGCCACGCGGGCCACGCGCTCGCGGCGGCCTGGCTCGAGGAGCGCGGAGAGACGTCCGCCGTCGTGCTCGCCGAGCACTGGGAGCGCGGCGGCGACAGATCCAAGGCGGCGCGATGGTTCGAGCGCGCCGCCGCGCAGGCCCTCGAGGGAAATGACTTCGAGGCGACGGTGTCCCGCGCCGAGAGCGGCATCGCTTGCGGTGCGCACGGAGAGGACCTCGGCCGCCTGCGCCTGTTGCAGGCGGAGGCCCACCGGTGGCGCGGCGACATTCGTGCCGCGCGCGGGGGCGCCGTCGAGGCCTTCGGGCTGCTGCGGAGCGAGCGGACGACCTGGTACGACGCGGTGGGGCTGCTGGCGCTCGTGAGCTCGGCGCTCGGGGACGTCGGCTGGATCGTCTCGCTCGCCGAGCGGCTGCTCGACCAGCCGCTCGCATCGCTCGCGCGCGAAGCGCAGGATGCGTACCTCGTCGCCGCGGGACGCATTGCGAGTCAGCTCATCTACTCGGGCCAGGAGGATCTCGGCTCGCGGTTGCTCGCGCACGTCGATGGCGACCTCCCGCATTGCCGTCCCGAGCCGCCCGCCATGGCGTCTCTCCACTTCAGCCGCGGCGTGCGGGCCCTCACGCTGGGGGACTACTCGCGCGCCCTCGACGAGTTTCGCGAGGCGCGCGGAGCCTTCGAGCGCGCCGGCGACATCCGGGCGCAGGCGATGGTCATGGGCAACATCGCCTACGCGCACATGCTCGTCGGTCACTACGAGGACGCCGCCGATCTGCTCGCTCTCGTCGGCGCCGTGTCCGATCGCCTGGGGCTGCAGCACACCATCGCCGGCGTGAAGCACAACCGCGGATTCGCGCTCGCGCGCGCCGGCAAGCTCGCCGAGGGCGCGGCGGTCGAGCGCGAGGCCATCGAGATGCTCTCGGCGCAAGGGAACTCGCGCGTCGGCGCCGGCGCGCGCGCCTATCTCGCCACGATCCTCCGACTCCAGGGCGACCTCGAGGGCGCCGAGCACGAGGCGCGCACCGCGGCCGACACGCCGAACCCCTCGCCGTCCGTCGTGGCACTGACGCTGTCGACGCTCTCCGAGGTGCTGCTCGCGCGAGGCGACGCGCGCGGGGCGCTGGAGGCCGCAGAGCGCGCGCGCGCCATCATCGGGGAGACCATCGACGAGCACGAGGTGTTCGTACGTCTGTGTCTGATGCGGGCGCTGCGCGCGTCGGGTGAGCCGGATCGGGCACGTGCCGAGGCGATCGAGGCACGCCGCAGGCTCGCCGCGCGCGCCGCGTGCATCAGCGATCCGGCCCTTCGCGAGAGCTACGTGCAGGCAGTCCCCGAGAACGCAGCGACGCGAGCGGTGTGCGACGAGCTGCTGGGGCCCGCGTGACGTGAGCTTACCCGCGAGCTTCGTCTTCGGCACGGCGACGTCGGCCACGCAGATCGAAGGTGGCTGCTCGACCAGCGACTGGGCGGCCTTCGCCCTGCAACCCGGGCGCATCAAGCACGGGGACACTCCGGCGGTCGCCACCGACTCGTGGCGCCGCTGGCGCGAGGACTTGGCGCTCCAGAAGTCCCTCGGCATGGGCGGCTACCGCATGTCGATCGAGTGGGCGCGCATCGAGCCGCGGCCGGGCGAGCTCGATCGCGCGGCGCTCGACGGGTACCGCGAACAGCTGGGTGCCCTGCGCGACGCCGGAATCGCGCCGATGGTCACGCTGCACCACTTCACTCTGCCGGCCTGGCTCGCCGACGCGGGCGGCGTGCTCGCCGTCGACTTCCCCGACCGACTGGCGTCCTTCGCCCGCGCAGCAGCCAGCGCGCTCGGGGACCTCTGCACCGCCTGGATCACGGTGAACGAGCCGAACGTGCTCGCGGCGCACGCGTACCTCCTCGGCGTGTGGCCCCCCGCCAAGAAGGATCCCTTGCTCGCGTGGCGCGCCCAGCGGCGCTTGCTCGTCGCGCACGACGCGGCGTACCGAGCGCTCAAGGAGATCCGCCCCGAGGCGCAGGTCGGCGTCGCCCATCACCTGCGTGCGGTCGAGCCGGCCCGACCCCACTCGCCCGCCGATCGCGCGGCAGCCGCTCTCTTCGACCGCGTCTTCAACGAGGCCTTCGCGCGCGCCGCATGCGCCCACGGCACTCAGGACTTCTTCGGCCTGAACTACTACAGCCGCGACGTCGTGCGCTTCTCGCTCCGCCACGCCGCGGAGCTCTTCGTCGCCCGCGGCATCCCGGAGGGCGCACCGGTCAGCGACCTCGGATGGGAGATCTACCCGCCGGGCCTCGGGCACCTCGCGCGCGCCTGGGCGAAGCGCAGCGGCTTGCCGGTCTACGTCACCGAGAACGGCATCGCCGACGCGCGGGATGCGAAGCGTGGCGCCTTTCTCGTCGATCACCTGCGCGAGCTCGAGCGGGCGATCGCCGACGGCGTGGACGTCCGCGGCTATTACCACTGGTCGCTCCTCGACAACTTCGAATGGGCCGAGGGTTACGAGCCCCGCTTCGGTCTCGTCGAGGTGGACTACGCGACGGGCGAGCGCCGCATCCGCGAGAGCGCGCGCCTCTACGCACGCATCGCCGCCGCGCGCGTTCTGCCGTGATGCTCGTGCGTGCGCGAGGTGCGCAACGCGCTTGCGCACGAAGCGCAATCGTGGCGCCTGCCGCAGCCCCGCCGCCCTGGCGCAGGAGTTGCCAGGCGCCCGCGCATGACGCGCGCTTCGCTGGCTGCCGCCCTCGTGGTGGGCACGTTCCTCGTCGCCGCCGCCGTGGCGTGCGGACGCAGCCACGACGGCTTCACCGAGGCGACTGACGCCGGCCCAGGTGTTCCTTCCTTCGTCGACGACGACGCTGCCATCCACCAGTGCAGCGGTCAGGGCTCCTCCTCGCTCGGCTGCGAGTACCTCGCCGTGCACATGGACGGCACCTTCGACGCCGACAACGGCTGCTTCGTCGTCTTCCTGGCGAACTCCTCGCCCACCTACCCGGCGCACGTCGACGCACAGTTCGACGGGACGCCCATCGATCTGTCGCGCTTCGCGAAGACCCCGCGCGGCACCGGGCGGTCGCTCACCTACGCCACGTTCGATCCGAACGCCGGCATCGCTCCCGGCGACGTCGCGATTCTCTTCCTGGCCGGACCGCCGAAGCCGGGAACGCCGTCGGTCTACTCGAACGACCCCGTGCCGTGCCCGGTGAAGCCCGCGCTCTCGGCGCTCACGCAGATCCACGGCTCGGGCTTCGGCGAGTCGTTCCGCATCCGCACCGACCAGCCCGTCGCCGCGTACCAGATGCTCCCCTACGGAGGCGGCTCTGCGGCGGTGACCGGCGCGACGTTGCTGTCACCGACCGGCGCCTGGGGCACGAACTACGTCGCGGCGAACGCGTACCAGCTGGTGGGCCAGGACTTCGGGAACAACGAGCCCTCGCTCGACATCGTGGCGGTCGAAGACGGGACGACGGTCACCATGGTGCCCACCGTCGACGTGAACCCGGGCGTCGGCTTTCCGGGCCTGAAGGCCGGTCAGAAGGCGACGTACAAGCTGCACGCGGGCCAGGTGCTGCAGTTCACGCAGCAGCAAGAGCTGACGGGGACACCCATCCAGAGCAACAAGCCGGTCGGCGTGTTCGGCGGCTTCACGTGTCTCGACGTCGGCGCCCAGTGCTGCTGCGACCACTCGGAGCAGCAGATCCCGAGCGTGCAGCAGCTGGGCAGCACCTACGTCGCCGCCGGCTACCGAGAGCGCACGCAGTTCCCGGAGGACCGCCTCTGGCGCATCGTCGGCGCCGTCAACGGCACACAGCTCACGTACGACCCGCCCGTCGGTGGGCCCACCACGCTGTCGAAGGGACAGATCGCCGAGTTTCACACCGACACGCCGTTCGTCGTGCGCAGCCAGGACGCGCAGCACCCGTTCCTCTTCCTCTCGTACATGAGCGGCGCGAACAACCTCGGCACGAGCTCGGACGAGCAGGGATACGGCGATCCGGACGTCGTGCGCGTCGTGCCCACGCCGCAGTGGCAGACCGGGTACATCTTCTTCACCGATCCGACGTACCCCGAGACGGATCTCGTGTTCGTTCGCGCGAAGCACAACGGAGCCTTCGCCGACGTGACGCTCGACTGCGTCGGCACGCTCACGGGATGGACGCCGGTGGACGGCAGCGACGAGTACGAGATGACGCGCGCCGATCTCGTGCGCCACGACTTCCAGAAGCAGGGGGCGTGCGACAACGGTCGCCACGAGGCGAGCTCCTCGCAGCCGTTCGCCCTCACCGTCTGGGGCTGGGGCTCGCCCGAGACGCAGGTCATGACGGGTTACGTGTCCTACGGGTATCCGGCGGGGCAGGACCTCGCGCCGATCAATCACGTCGTGGTGCCGCCGCAGTGAAGGGGTGAGTCAGATGCGTTCCTTTCTCGTATGCATGGTCATGTTCGCCGCGGGGGCCGCGGCGTGCGCGCAGGGCGCCGACGCCTCGTCGATCTCGAACCCGCCCTCCGGCTCCGGCTCGAGCTCGGGGTCCGGGTCGGACGGTGGCTCCAGCTCCAGCTCCGGGGGCGATCCGTCGCTCTATCCGGACGTGAAGTCGTTCTGCAATGCGTACGCGCAGGCCGTGTGCACGCAGGCCGTCGTGAGCGCGTGCGGCGCGAAGAACAGCTACAGCTGCGAGCTCAGCGAGGCCGCCGCGTGCGTGGCGAACCAGCCGCAGGGCACCACGTACGTCGCGAAGAACGCGCCGGCGTGCATCCAGCTCGCGCAGCAGGTGTACGCGTCGACCACGATCACGGCGAAGCAGCTGGCGGCGCTCGCGACGACGTGCGGCACCCAGATCTTCAGCGGTCCGGGCAAGGCGCGAGACGCGTGCGCCACGGACTACGACTGCAGCTCCGCCGACGGCCTCGCCTGCGTCATCCCCTACGGTTCGACCACCAACATGGGCAAGTGCTACGCGCCGACGACCGTGCAGCCCGGCGGCTCGTGCGTCGCCGAGTCCGCGGTCTGCACCGACGGCTACTTCTGCGATCCGATGGCGCAGACCTGCTCGCTCGATGCCGCGATGGGGCAGGGATGCAACCCGGGCTGGAAGCCCTGCGGCGACGGTCTGACGTGCACCGGCGCGGGCAGCCCGTTCGCCTCGTGCGGGCCGAAGCTGCCCGACGGGAATCCCTGCACCCTCGACACCGATTGCGCCGGAGGGCTCTGCGACAAGGCGAGCACGCAGGCGCAGGGCACCTGCGCGTCGCAGATCACCCTCACGCCGCTCGACAAGGCGTGCGCGTCGTTGAGCGGTCAGTAGCGGCGCCGCTCAGCGCGCGCCGGGCGGCTTGAGCATGACCGGCGGCAGGCCGATCTGCGCGTCGGTGGAGTCGGTCGCGACGAACCGATTGCCCTGCAGATCCTGGATCTGGATCGTGATCTCGACCGCGACGTTCGCCGCCTCGGTGGTGCGGATGCCGAGGTCGAATCCCGTCAGGCCGGCGATCTCCGCAGGGATCCACGGCGTGTAGATCGGGTCGTTGCCGTTGGATCGGTTCTGCGGGTTCATGATGTTGTTCGCGTAGGACACCGGGTCGAACCCCGGGTCCACGTTCGTGGCGTTCGGATCGTCGGGCGGAGCATTGGTCGTGGTGTTCCCCGCGTCGGCCATCGCGGCGGCGGCCGCGGCCTTCGCCTGGGGGCTCGCGAGGAGGTTCTCGACCGATGCCAGCTTGATCGCGATCTCGTGCATGTCGTCGGTCGTGAGGGTCCCGTCGATGCGCGACATCGCGGGGACGACGAAGGGCAGGTCGTAGCCCCAGTTCGGCGTCGTCTGCTCGTCGCTCACCACGGTGACGCCCGGGTCCCAGCGGACGAACTCGTTCCACGGATCGATGAGGAGCCACACCACGTGGTCCTTCTTGTCGATGTTCGACAGCGTGTAGTGCACCTCGACGCTCTCGTCCTCCACCGTGAGGAACGGGGCATGCGGATACGGCGTGCCCGGAATCGGCTTGGAGAGCGCCGACAGCTCGCTACCGCTCGGCTTTCGCACCGGCAGCTTCACCGGAAGCTGCGCCTCGTAGAGCGTCAGCTCCTGGTCGCTGTAGTAGGCGGCCATGCTGCTCGTCATCCCGAGCTCGATGGGCTGGGTGACCTGGTTGGTGGAGTTGTCCGAGCAGCTCGTGACCACGACGAGCAGCAGCAGGGGGCAGAAGCCCACGACCATGGGGGCTCCGCCCCCGCGCAAAGTCAGGAAATTACGAGGCATGACGACCGTCAGGACCTCCTGGAGCCAAGCAGTGCGATGCATGTGCCAACGAACCCTGCGCGCCCGCCCGCGCACGATGTGCGATGCTGCTCACCCGGCGTCGAGCTCCGCGAGGATACGATACAGGCCCTGGCGGCTGATGCCGAGGGCCCGCGCCGCGCGGAGCTTGTTGCCGTCGGCGGCGGCGATCGCGCGGCCGACGAGCTCGCGCAGCTCGGCGCGATGGCGCGCGCGCAGGGTCGCGACGCTCGTCTCCTCGAGGGGGCGGTCTCCCCGTGAGCCCGCCCGGGCGCCGCTCGAGCGGATGGCCTCGCGCACCTCGTCGCCCGAGATCATGTTGCCCTCGACGAGCGACGTGGCGACGCGCAGCACGTTGGCGAGCTCGCGGACGTTGCCGGGCCACGCGTGCTCGCTCAGCGCCGTCAGCGCCGGGACGTCGAGGCGCTTGCCCTCGGCCGACGGTTCGCGGGCGAGCAGGGCGCGCGCGACCACCGGGATGTCCTCGGGCCGCTCGCGCAGGCTGGGCACGCGCACGGTGATGGCCGCGAGCCGGTAGTAGAGGTCCTCGCGGAACGCCCCCGAGGACACCATGGCGGTGAGCTCCCGGTGCGTCGCGGCGATGACGCGCACGTCGACCTTGCGCACCTTGGTGCCGCCTACCGGCCGCACCTCGCGCTCCTCGAGCACGCGGAGGAGCTTCGCCTGCATCGCGCGGCTCATCTCGCCCACCTCGTCGAGCAGGAGCGTGCCGCCCTGCGCTTCGACGAAGAGCCCCGTGCGGGAGCGATCGGCGCCGGTGAACGCGCCGCGCTCGTGCCCGAACAGCTCCGCCTCGAGCAGCGGCTCGGGGATGGCGGCGCAGTTGATGGCCACGAAGGGGCCGTCGGCTCGCGGCGAGAGGCGATGCGTCAGGCGCGCGAAGAGCTCCTTGCCGCTGCCGGTCTCGCCCGTGATGACGAGGCTCGTGTCGCTGCGTGCGGCGCGAGCGACCGTGACCACCGCGCGCACCAGCGGCGGCGACGATCCCACGAGCCCCACCTCGTCCTTGGCGCGCACGATGTCCGGCGCGAGCGCCGTGTCGACCTCCACGCGGCGCGCCTGCTTGGCCGACGACATCCGCGCCTCGACGGCGCGCAGCGTGCGCTTCAGGGCCGGGCGAAGCTCGGCGGGGGCGCGCTCGAGGAGCCGCTCGCGCACCACCGTGAGGGCCGTGCGGGCGAGCGCGCCGATCGGTTCGGCCTCGGTCGACAGCGCGGCGAGCGCCTCGTGCTCCTGCCGTGCCGACGTGCCGTTCACCGACAGCGCCAGCGCGCCGAGCCAGCGGAGGAGCGCCGCCTCGGGACGGCCCGCGGCACGCGCCGCGAGCGCCATCGCCTGCGACGCGATCGGGAAGTTGCCGCCCCGCGCCCCGAAGGCAATCAGCTCGACCGCCAGTCGCTCGGCGTCGTCGGCCCGACCGCGGGCGAGCAGGGTTTGCGCGCGGATCATGGTGAGCGCCTGGCGAGACGGCGCGTCGAGTCGCGGCAACGCGAGCCCTTCGCCGGCGAGGCGATCGACCACCTCGGGCCGCTCGCCCTCCGCCAGCGCGACCATCGCTTCGAGCGACAGCCGCTGCGCGCGCTGCGCCGCCGGCGCGTCCGGGCCGATGGGGTTCGCGTCCAGCAGCTCGCGCGCGAGATCGAGCGCGCCCAGGTCGACGTACAGCGCGAGTCGCACGGCGAGCTGCGCCCAGCTGTGCCCGAGGCGCGCGGTCTGCGCGAGCTCGTCGGCGCGGTCGCACGCACGCATCGCCTCGGCGTACCGTCCGGCCGAGCGGTGCGTCGTCGCCGCCGCCAGGAGGACACGGAGCGCCCGCATCGGGGGCTGCCCGTCCGCGGGGAGCGCCAGCGCGGAGTCGAACGCCTCGCGGGCGCGCTCGCCGTCGCCCATGCGCCCCAGGAGCGAGCCGAGCTCCGCGAGCACGGACCGCTGCGCGGCTCCGTCTCCGGCCTTCGCGGCCGACGCCTTCGCGCGCTCTGCCCAGCGAAGCGCCTCGACGTTGTCGCCCTGGGCGCGCACGATCTCGGAGAGCGCGAGCTCCGCCAGCGCCTGCTCGCGGTGGGCGTTGGCTCCCTGGGCGATGCGCACGGCGTCCTGCGCCACCTGCATCGCCTCGTCCGTCCGCTCGACGTAGAGAGCCGCCAGGGCCAGCAAGCGCCGCGCGCTCGCGCGCACGTTGCCTGCGACCTCGCGCACGCGCACGCCGGCCTCCGCATCGGGCACGCTGGCCGCAGCCTGGTCGGCTGCCTCGACCGCACGCCGGGCGAGCTCGCGAGCCGCCGAGAAGTCCCCGGCTTCGAAGGCAGCCTCGGCGCTGCGCAGCAGCGCGTCGCGATCCTCGACGCGCGCACGCTGTCGCGCTGCACGGTGAGCGGGCTGCGGCACGAGCAGAAGGTTATCATCGCGCCGTGGCACCTCTGCTCTCGGTCGCCGATCTGCGCGTCGACGTCGGGGGGACCCCTGCGGTCGACGGTCTCTCCCTGGCGACGACCGGCGAGCGCGTGCTCGTTCTGGGCGCCGCGCGAGCGCTGTTCGAGGCGGCCGCGGGATTGCGCCAGCCGCGCCGCGGGGAGCCGCGCGTCGAGGGCATGGCGCCGCTGGCGGCGGTGCGCGCGCGCGTCGCCGCGGTCGCGCCGCTCGATCCGCAGCTTCCGCCCCGGTGGACCGTCCTGCAGTACGTCACGTGGAGCGCTCGGCTCGCGGGACACGCGCGCCGGGAGGCCGCTCGGCTCGCGGGCGAAGCGCTCGACCGTCTGCAGCTCGGCTCGAGCGCCGTCACGCGGCTGCGGCTGGCACCGCTCGCCATGCGCCGGGCCACGGTCATCGCTGCGGCGCTGGCGACCGGGGCGCCGGCCCTTCTCCTGGACGACCCGCTGGCGGCCCTGCCCGAGGACGCCGCGAGATCCTTCGCGCGCGTGCTCGCTCGCGCGCTCGACGCCGAGCCCCGCCGGAGAGCCGTCCTGTTCGCCGCGCGCATCTCGCTCGAGTCGCCCCTCTCGCTGGCGGCCGACGAGGCGTTCGTCATCGACGACTCGCACGTGTCGGCCCATGGTCCGCCCGCGGAGGTCGCGGCGCAGGAGAAGACGCTCGCGCTGCGCGTCGAGGGAGACGTCGAGGCCTTCGCGCGCGCGGTCGAAGCCGAGGGAGGGCGAGCGACGCTCGAGGCGCCGGCGGGCGAGCCGCCCTCGCGAGCCATGGGCCCGACGTTCGTGCGCGTCGAGCTCGGGGCCCTCGGGCCGCGGGAGCTCTTGCGGATCGCCGCGCAGGCGCAGGCCGTGATCCGCGAGCTCCGCCCGGTCGCGGGGGTTTTCGCCTAGACTCGTGTCCTCATGGCGCGCGCCGACCTCGAGCAACGGCAGACCTCGGGCACCTCCATCGTCACGCGTCCCACGGTCGAACGCGGGCGCATGGGCATGTACGTCGCCATGGGCGCCACCGTGGGCGCGGTACCGCTGCCGTGGCTCCCGGGAACCATCGCGAAGCGCGTTCGCGGCTCGCTCCTGCACGACATCGCCGTCCGCCACGGCGTCTCGCTCACGCCGGAGGCGCGCGTGGCGCTGGCCGACCCGTCGGCGCTCGACGCGCCACGCGGCTGGATCGAGCAGGGCCTGCGCTTCGTCGGCGTGCGGCTCGCGGCGCGCGCCTTCACGCGCCTCGGTCCCATCGGCATGGTGTGGCCGGTGCGCGACGCCGTGCGCACGTTCGCGCTGGGACACCTGTTCGACCGCTATCTCGCCAGCCTGCGCACGGAGCGCGCGGTGCGCATCGACGTGGAAGAGGCGAGGCGCGTGCGCCAGGCCATCGACGGCGCCTTCGCGCGCGCCGTCACGCTCGCGCCCGAGCCCCTCGAGGAGCCGACGCCCGTCGACGACCAGCGCGACGCCATGACCGCGCTGCTCGATGGCCTCCTCAGCCTCGCGGCCGGCGTTCCCGACCGCCTCGTGCGCCGGCTCGACCTGGCGTTCGACGAGCTGGTCGGCGGCGCGTCGAGCCATGGCTGACGCACGCGCACCCGTCGCGCGCGCGCGGCGCGTCGTCGTCAAGATCGGCTCGAGCACGCTCGCCGCGGACGCGGGCGTGTTCGCGCGCCTGGCCGAAGCGCTCGCCGCGCGCCGCGAGGGACGCTCCTTCGTCGTCGTGTCCAGCGGTGCGATCGCCATCGGGATGAAGAAGCTCGGTTACCGCGCGCGCCCCAAGGAGATGGCGAAGCTGCAGGCCGCGGCCGCCGCCGGCCAGTCGCTGCTGATGCGCGCGTACGAGGAGGCCTTCGCCGCGCGCGGGATGGCCGTGGCGCAGGTGCTCCTCACGCACGCGGACCTCGCCGATCGCACCCGCGGCAACAACGCGCGCGCCGCCCTCGCGGCGCTGCTCGAGGCGGGGGCGGTGCCGATCCTCAACGAGAACGACTCGGTCGCGGTGGACGAGATCAAGTTCGGCGACAACGACCAGCTCGCGGCGATGGTGGCTCCGCTCGTCGACGCCGACCTGGTGATCCTGCTGAGCGACGTCGAGGGGCTGCTCGACCCGCAGGGCCGGCGCATCCCGCTCGTGCGCGACGTCGCCGCCGACGCGCTGCCTCACGTGCGCGCGCCGGCCAGCGGCGGCGCGGGCACCGGCAGCGGCGGCATGGGCAGCAAGGTGGAGGCGGCGCGCCGGGCGACGCTGGCGGGCGCCAACGTCGTGGTCGCGGACGCCCGTGCGCCCGGCATCCTCGAGTCGGTGCTCGCCGGGGAGGACGTGGGCACGCTGTTCGTGGCGGCGCGCGAGCGCCTCAGCGCCCGGAAATACTGGATCGCCTTCACCCTGCGGCCGCGCGGCGACGTCGTGCTCGACCGGGGCGCCGCCGACGCCGTGCGCGCCAAGGGGAAGAGTGTGCTCGCCGTCGGCGTATTAGGCGTTCGTGGAGACTTCCGAGCGGGCGACGCCGTGCGCCTCGTCGACGCAGCCGGCGGCGAGATCGCCCGGGGACTCGCGCGCTGCGGGGCCGCGGACGC
>DASVWO010000174.1:0-2761 GCA_036393165.1 Polyangiaceae bacterium
CCAGTGACGATCTCCTGCACCCAGTTGTGGACGCCGAGGAAGGTGCAGCCCGTGCGGATGACCGCCATGAGCACGGCGCCCACCAACGATCCGACCACGGTGCCCTCGCCGCCCGAGAGCGAGGCCCCGCCCACGACGACGGCCGCGATGACCTCGAGCTCCAGGCCGATGGAGTCCGTCGGGTCGCCCACGGTGAGGCGCGAGAACTCCATGATGCCCGCGATGCCCGTGAGCGCCCCGGCCAGCGCGTAGACGAGGAGCTTCACGCGCGGGACGCCGACGCCGCAGACGAGCGCGGTCGCCTCGTTGCTCCCGACGGCGTAGACATGCCGGCCGAAGCGCGTGTAGCGGAGGGCGAGGGCGCCGGCGACGCCCAGGAGCACGGCGATCCACACGCCGGTGGGCAGGAGGACGCCGCTCGACGGGGCGAGCAGCGAGTCGATGCCGCGCGGGTCGCAGTCGATCTTCTGCTCACCCGCGAGGCCCTTGGCGCCGCCGCGCAGGATGCTCATCGCTCCGAGGGTCACGATGAAGGGCGCCATGCGCACGTACGCGACGAGCGCGCCCGATAGGGCTCCGCTGAAGGCCGCGACCGCCAAGCCGGCGAGGATCGCGAGGCCCGGCGACAGGCCCGCCTTCAGCGTCGCGGCGACGACCACCGTCGTGAACGCGACGGCGGAGCCGAGCGAGAGATCGATGCCGCCGCTGACGATGACGAGGGTCATCCCGACGCTGCAGATGGCGACCACCGTCGTCTGCCGCGCCATCGTCGTCGCGTTGGCGGCGTTGGCGAACCCGGGCGCGCGCACCGCGAAGAACACCCAGAGCGCCACCAGCGCCGCTAAGGGGCCCAGCCACGGCTGCTTCAGGAGCAAGCGCTTCACGTGCCCACCGCCTCTCGGAGCAGCGAGGGGCCGTCGCACTCGGCCGCCGGACGCGCGGGGCCGAGCCGACCGCGGCGCATGACGGCGATGCGGTCGGCCATGCCGAGGAGCTCGGGAAGCCAGCTCGAGACGAGGAGCACGGCCTTGCCTCGCAGCGCCAGCTCGTCGACCAGGGCGGCGATCTGCATCTTGCTCGCGACGTCGATCCCGCGCGTGGGCTCGTCGAGCAGCAGCACGTCGACGTCGTGGTGCAGGAGGCGCGCGATCTGCACCTTCTGCTGGTTGCCGCCCGAGAGCTCGACGACGCGCTGGTCGGGGCCGGAACAGCGGATGCCGAGCCGCTCGATCCAGCGGGCGGCCGCGGCTCGCGACCGACCGGGGAGCCCCGGGCCCGATCTGCCGAGCTTCGAGAGCGTCACGTTGTCGGCGATGGTGAGCGTCGTCGCGAGGCCCTCGCCCTTGCGGTCCTCGCTGGCGAAGCCGACGCCCTGGGCGAGCCGCCGCACGGGGGAAGCGGGACCGACGGCGGCGCCGACACGGACCTCCCCGCGCCGCACCGGGTCGAGACCGAAGATGGCGCGAAGCAGCTCGGTCCTCCCGGCTCCGAGCAATCCGGCGATGCCGAGCACCTCGCCCCGCCGGAGCTCGAGCGACGCGTCCACGGGGAGCTTCGCGCCGGCCAGCGCGCTCGTCGACAGAACGACGTCGCCGGGGGTGCGCGCGCCACGGGCAAACGCCGTGGCCACGTCGCGGCCCGCCATGAGGCGCACCATCTCTTCCACCGAGGTCGCTGCGACGTCGCCCGCGCCGACGGTCGCGCCGTCGCGAAGCACCGTGAAGCGGGTGGCCACGCGCGCGATCTCCTCCAAGAAGTGCGACACGTAGAGGACCGTCGTCCCCTCGGTCGCCAGCCCCTGGACGATCCCGAAGAGGCGCTCGACCTCCGGCGCGCCGAGGCTGCTGGTCGGCTCGTCGAGCACGAGGACCCGCAGCTTGCCGCCGGCGCGGCGCGCCGTGGCGAGGGCTCGCGCGACCTCGACGAGCTGCCTGTCCGCGAGCGACAGCTCGCTGACGCGCGTCGCCGGAGACGGGGCGCGATCGCCGAAGACGCGGGCCAGCGCGTCGCCCACGAGGACGCGGATGGCGCGCGCGTCGAGGATCCCCGCGCGCGCCGGCTCGATGCCGAGCGCGACGTTCGCCGCGACGTCCAGGTGCGGGCAGAGCGCCAGCTCCTGGTGCACCATCGCGAGCCCGCGCGCGCGCGCATCCGCCGGGCCGTGCGGCGCCCACGGGCTCCCGTCGACCTCGATGGTCCCCGCGTCCGGCTCGACCACACCGGCGAGCGTCTTCATCAGCGTGCTCTTGCCGGCGCCGTTCTCGCCGAGGACGGCGTGCACCTCTCCGGCGGCTGCCTCGAGCTCCACACCCGCGAGCGCGGCCGTGGCGCCGAACGCCTTGCGCAGCCCGCGGATGACGACGCGAGGTGGACTCACGAGCGACGGTTTATCGTAATCTGGGCCCCGGCGGGGAATGACGCGCGACGACCTGAGGTTCCGGGCCGCCCTCTCGCGGTTCGGCGTGGGGCTGATGGCGCTAGCGCTGCTGCCCACCTTCTATCCCGCGTCGCGGCGGCACACGTGGGTGTGGGTCGTCTACCTCATGCTGGCGGTCGTGCAGCAGGTGCTCATCAAGAAGGGCATCGGCGGCCGGCGGGCGCGTGCGCTCTGGTCGGGGCTCGTCGACGTCACCGTGCTCACGTTCACGGTGCACAACCTCGGCAGCGTCGTGACGCCCATGGCGTCGCTCTACCTGTTCGCCAGCGTCGCCAATGCGCTCGTGGTCGACTCGAGCGTCGCGTTCGCCCTCTCGCTCACGGG
>DASVWO010000175.1:0-7022 GCA_036393165.1 Polyangiaceae bacterium
GTGCAGCGCCAGGATCGACAGCGACCCGCTCAACGTCGCGGCCCTCTCGGGCTCCGAGCGCATCGTGACCAAGACGCGCACCGACGTCCTCTCGCCCGCCTCTTGGGCGCGTACGGAGACCCGCAACGACGTGCATCGACCGTCGCGGATCGACGACTCGCTCATGTCCATCGAGCGCTTCACGGGGATGCGCGCCCGCGCGCTCGTCTTCAAGCGTGCGTGGGGAGACGCCCCCTACGGCCCCGAGGATCGCGAGATCGTCCACCTCGCGCACGCCGAGTGCGCCTGGGTTTTCGAGAGTGCGGCGGTGGCGACCGCGCCGGCCGGGGACTGGAGCCCGCGCGAGCGCGAGACGCTCGAAATCCTGCTCACGGGAGCGAGCGAGAAGTCCGCGGCGGCTCGTCTCGGGCTCAGTCGCCACACGGTGCACGACTACGTGAAGGCCATCTACAAGCGACTCGGCGTCGCCAGCCGCGCGGAGCTCATGGCGCTCGCGGTCTCCCGATCGGGGATGCACCGTCTGCCCAGACGCTGACCGCCTTCGCCCGGAACACCCCCCCTTAATAGGGGGATTGAGCCTGGGCACACGAATGTCAGCGTGGATGCGGAGGAGCAAGCGTGTACCAGGATCCCAAGACCATCGGCAGCCGTGACTTCACCCTGCGAGCGCTGTACGGCACGTCGCTCGGTACGCTGCAACCGGAGATGCAGCTGCGGCTCGCGAAGGCGATCATGATCATCGCCGCGGCCGACGGGGAGCTGTCGCCTCCCGAGTGGGCAACCCTGGTGGGAGGCTTCCGCGCGGCGCAGATGCCCGAGGCGATGCTCGAGGAGCTCGCCCGGTTCGACCCGCACAGCGCGAAGCTCGAGGACTACCTCACGAGCGATTACAAGCATCTCAAGGCACCCGCGCGCGTGATGCTCTACACCGCCATCTGGATCTCGCGCGCCGACGGCGTCTACGCCGCCGAGGAGCGCGCGATGGCGGCGCGCGCCGCGAAGATTCTGGGGATCGACGACGACTTGCTCGCCGCGCTCGAGAGCCACGCCGAGATCGAGGAGGCCACCGCGAAGGCCCGCGCCGCGCTCCTCTTCCCGGACCTGCGCGCGACGAATGGCTGACCCGATGCCTCCGGGCGATCCCGCGCCGACGCCAAAGATCTCCTATCCGAGGCTCGCCGTATTCGTCGCGTTCCACGCGCTCGCCCTCGCTGCGATCTGGACGGGCATCTCTCGCAGAGCGCTCCTCGTGTGCGCCGGGGTCTACGTCTTCCAGCTCCTCTCGGTGACGATCGGCTACCACCGTTACTTCTCACACCGCTCGTTCAAGACCAGCCGGGCCATGCAGTTCGTGCTGGCCCTGTGCGCCGAGAGCTCCTTGCAGAAGGGAGTTCTGTGGTGGGCCGCCCACCATCGCTACCACCACCGACACTCCGACCAGCACGACGACATCCACTCGCCCAAGCACGGGCTCTGGTGGTCGTACGCCGGTTGGGTCTTCGATGCGGGCGCCCGCGACACCCGACTGGACCAGGTTCGCGATCTCGCCAAGCTGCCCGAGCTGCGCGTGCTCGACCGGCTCTGGTACCTGCCCACGCTGCCGCTGGCCCTCGCCTGTTACGCCGCCGCGGGCTGGTCGGGGCTGGTGGTCGGCTACGTCTGGGCGACGATCCTGTCGCACCACGCGACCTTCGCGAACAACTGCTTCGCTCACATCTTCGGCACGCGTCGCTACGCGACGGAGGACACGAGCCGCAACAACTGGTTTCTCGCCGCGATCACGCTCGGCGAGGGCTGGCACAACAACCACCACCGCTACGCGGGCTCGGCGCGCAACGGCTTCCTTTGGTGGGAGATCGACCCGACCTACTACGCGCTCGTCATCCTGGAGAAGCTCGGGCTCGTGTGGCAGCTACGCCAGCCCCCGAGCGAGCTCCTCGAAGAGCGTGACGCCCCTGCTTCCGCGGCGGAATAGACGACGGATGGCTCGAGCCCGGACGATCGTGGAGCGGGCCCTCGCTCCGGCGGGGATCCGCATCGACGGCCCCGACCCTTGGGACCTGCAGGTGCATGACGACGCTTTCTACGATCGGGTCCTCGCCCAGGGCACGCTCGGTCTCGGCGAGAGCTACATGGATGGCTGGTGGGACTGCCCGGACCTCGACCAGCTCGTGGAGCGGGCGCTGAGACAGGGCGTGAAGAACACGCGACCGACGAGCTGGAGGATCCCGATCGAGTTCGCCCGCCTGCACGCGCTCAACCTGCAGTCTCTGCGTCGGAGCCGACGGGTCGCGGAGGTCCACTACGATCTGGGCAACGACTTCTTCCAGCGGGTGCTCGGCCCCACGATGACGTATTCGTGCGGGTACTGGCGCCAGGGCGCCAGCCTCGACGAAGCGCAAGACCGGAAGCACGATCTCGTCTGCGACAAGCTCGGGCTCCAGAGCCAGCACCGGCTGCTCGACATCGGGTGCGGCTGGGGGCGCATGCTCGCTCACGCCCACCGGCGAACCGGTTGCCGGGGACGCGGGGTCACCGTCTCGCGACCGCAGTGGGAGTACGCGTCGCAGACCCATCGAGGGCTTCCGATCGAGTTTGCGCTCGCCGACTACCGAGACCCGTCGATCGATGCGCACGGCCCGTTCGACCGCATCGTCTCGATCGGGATGTTCGAGCACGTCGGCGCGAAGAACCACCGGGCCTTCTTCGCCAGGGCCGCGTCGCTGCTGGCCGACGATGGGCTACTCCTGCTGCACACGATGGGCAACCGGGCGCGTACCGGGGTCGACCCGTGGGTCGATCGGTACATCTTCCCGAACAGCGCGGTGCCTTGCGTTCGCGACATCTCCCGATGCATCGACGAATTCTTCGTGCTCGAGGACTGGCACACCTTCGGTGACGACTACGAGCACACCCTCATGGCGTGGGCGCGCAACTTCGACGAATACGCGAAGACCCCCGAGTTTCCCTTCGACCGCAGGTTCCACCGGATGTGGCGGTATTACCTGTACTCCTTCGCAGGATCGTTCCGCGCCCGCAATTACCTGCAGCTGTGGCAGATCGTGCTGTCGAAAAAAGGGACCCGAGGGGGGTACCGGTCGGTGCGTTGAGCCGCCGTCACGACGCGAGATACGTGCGCGTCGCTCCCCAGAGGAGCGCCAAGCCCGACAGCGTCGAGCCGAGCGCCCCGGTCACATAGAGGACGTAGACGGCGCGGTTCGACCACGGCCCCGCGGATCGGATCCCGCGATGGCCCGACCAGCCTGCGACCACGGTGCCGAGGCACAAGGCGTAGGTCGAGGCGATGAGCGCGTCGACGACGATCGCCGCCGGCAGGGGCAAGAACGAGAGATGGGGCACGACGGGGCCGAGCGCGATGAGGAAGACCGCACCGGCGCTGCATGCCGCGTGCGACATCCTCCACATGCCGGTGCGCGGTGCCTCGTGCTCTGCGCCGGCGAGCGCCCTGAAGAACGCGTATCCCGCGAGCTGGCTGAGCAAGAGGACGATCGTTCCGTGGAGAACGAGCGGGATGTTGCACGCGCCTGCCGTCACCTGCATCCCGCCAGGCTACCAGCTCGGTCGGCATCGCCCGCCGCACCGGGTTGTGCGATCGTCGTGCACACGTGGCGATTTCCGGTGACGCGCAGAAGCCGCGGCTCCGCGGGGTGTTGCACCAGGTCGCATTCGTCCTGGCCAGCGTCGCGACGGCGGCGCTGATCTGGATGGCGCGCCCGGGGCTCCAGCGGCGGAGCACCGTCGTCTTCGGCGCGAGCCTCGTCGCTCTCTTCGCCGTCAGCGCCCTGTATCACCGTGTGAGCTGGCGACCTCGAGCACTGAGCTTCATGCGCAGGCTCGATCACTCCGCCGTCGTCGTCGCCATCGCGGGTGGATACACGCCCCTCCTTGCGCTCGTCCCATCGGCGCGCGGCGGACACGCCGCGCTCGCGGTGATGTGGATCGCCGCCGGGATCGGGGTGGCCCGGGCGTTCGCCTGGCCCCGCGCACCCACGTGGGTCGCGGCGTCGCTCTGCGTCGCGATCGGATGGGTGGGTTCAGGGGAAGTCATCGATCGCGTGCCCGCGGCGGGCGCGTCGACCATCGCTGCGTTCGTGGCGAGCGGGCTCCTCTACACGCTCGGCGCGGTCGTCTATGCGACGAGGCGACCCGATCCCGTTCCGCACGTCTTCGGGTACCACGAGGTCTTCCACGCCCTGGTGGTCCTCGGGACGGCTCTCCTCTTCGGTCACGTCGCACTCGTCCTGCGCGCGGGCCAGTAGCTTCGGCTCAGAGGCCTGCGGTCGAGAGCGGCCCGGTGTCGACGGCCTCGAAGTCGCTGCCGTGCACGGTGCCGAAGGCGGTGCTTATCCCGTCCATCAGGCTGGTCCAGCCGTCGTCGCTGTCGCCGGTGACGTACCAGTTGCTGCCGTTGTCCGCGAGGATCAGGCCGTACTGCTTCATCGCGGTGAGGATGACCAGCGACGGGCCGCTGTAAGAGGAGAGGTCGAAGCTGGCCTTGAGGCGCAGCCGCAGACCCATCGGCGGCAGGCTGGTGTTCGCTTTCCCCGCCGCGTGCGTGGCCGGGTGAATGTACGCCTGCTGGGTGCTGGCGACCGTGAAGCGCAGCGCATGGTGGATGGCGCCGCTCTGCACCTCCGCCAGCCTCACGAGCCCGGGCAAGACGGGTAGCCCCGCCGCATCCGCGGACGTCCAGCCGTCGGGACGCAACGCATCCGACGACAGGTTGAACACGGCGCCCGAGCCGCAGCTCCAGCCGGGATTGACGTAGGTGCTGCTCCAGGTCTCGTAGAGGGTGCAATTGCCGGTGTCGAGCACCAGCACGTGCATGTCGCCGCCCGAGTTCGCGCCGCCCTCGACGAGGGCATTGGGCGGGAACGGGTACGGACCGGGATCGCTCTCACTGGCGTACTGGAAGGTCATGGGCACGAGCGGCTGGCTCCCCGGCACCGTTTGCCACGGGATCCCGTAGTGGTCGGTCGACCAGTCGCCCCAGTCCGGGTGAAGGTGGGTGGTCGGGGACATGTTCGCGATGTACGTGCTCGACATCGCGTTGAGAGGCAGGCTGTCGACGCGCGTGTTCCACGCGTTGTCGGCAGGGAATACCTGGCATCCCCCGATGCTGGGAGCCCCACCGCTGCCCGAACCGCCGCTGGAGCTCCCGCTGCTGCTGCCGCTCGAACTGCCGCTGGAACTCCCGCTGCTGCTGCCGCTGCTACTGCCGCTGGAGCCGCCGCTGCTGCTGTCCGCGCCGCCATCGTGCCGGTGACCGCGATGGAGTGCCTCCGACGTATCCGCCACGGGATCGCCCGTCCCCTGCCCGCACGCCGGCACCATCCCCGCACCAATGCATACCCATACGATTGGCAACGCGCGCATCGATGCACCTCCGCCCGCGCCCCCTTGCGAGCCGCGGACCCTTCAGCGCGCTCCCCCTCGATCCCCCGAAAACGCAATGATCTCGAATGCGGCAACCGCAATGACCACGATCGCTTCGATCACGAGGAGCAGTCACCACGATCGCTTCGATCACCCCACTCTCATGCGCGACGCATCCGTCGCACTGGATCTTCGGCGACCGCGACGCGGGCGTCGCGCAGCGCCGCCGGATTGCGCGGGAAGCGGGTTTGTTCGCCGATGGTACATCGCGTGCTCTTCCGCCGAAGCGAGATGCTTTCGGTGTCGCCACTCGGTCGCCCGCCCTGGATGGTGCCCGTCCCGGTGCGCCAGTCCGATTACGTCCCGCTGCGTCCCCAGCACGCCGACCTGAACGTCGAGACCGCCCTCGGCCGCATCACCGCCTACGGCGCGACCACCACCGCGCCGCAGGACGTGCTCCTGGCCGACCTCCAGGACAACCCCGATACCTCGGTGCGCGGCCGCCTCGGCTCCGGCAGGACGGGCTTCTATCGCGGCAGGTACCTCAAGGGCGTGGGACGCACCCTGCTCGCCGGCAACTGGGCGAACCCCGCTGACGCCGACCGCCACACCGGCTTGATGGAGCCGAGCGCCGCGATCCGCGAGCTGATCGTGACCGCGTACCTTCGCGCCCGGGGGTGCGAGGACGCCATCGTGCCGTGCGAGGGCGTGCTCTTCAAACCTCTCGCCGCCGAGGCGCGCGCGTACGTCGAGCAGCGCAGCTTCTGGGGCGCCTCCTCGAGACTCCAGGCGATGACCGTCAAGGCCGGAGGCTTCTCCCGCCCCTCCAACCTCGCGTGGCTGGCCAATCACCTGGACTTCTACCGGTCCGGCGACGCAGCGACCTCGCTCGCCACGTTCGTCCGGACCTTCCTCGCCACCGTAGGAGGAGGTGGAGGAGGGCCGCTCCACGCGTCCATCGAAGACGCTACCCCCGATGCGCTCGCGACCGCCTTCTTCGCGTACGCGCGGCGCGGCCTGGAAAACCTGCGCCGGTTCTGGCGCGCCGGCGTGTCGTGGCCGTCGCTTCACAACAACTTTGCCTCGGACGGGCGCTTCGTCGACATCGACTGGCCCATCATCCTGGGGACCCCCCTGGTCGGAGTGGTCGCCACGCGCGGGGTGCATCCGCGGCTCGATCTGCCCCACCACGACACCCAGCGCGGTCTGTTCGAGGCCCTCTACTTCGTGCTGCACGTACGGATGCTGTCGCGGTTCTTCATGGGGCGGCTGCGGGCGATCGCCGCCTCGGGGTACCCGGTACAGCGAGCCGAGCGCGAGTTCGCCCTGGCAGCCGCGCGAGCCTTCGCCTCGTCGCCCGACGAGGCGCTGCTCTTCTCTCGCCGCGACGTGACACGGATGCTCGTGGGCTGGGTCGAGGCGGAAATGGACCTCGACACGACCCGACGACGCGCGCTCGCGTGCGCGATCGACGCCGTCCAGACCTCCTTGCTCCTGCTCCCCTGCGAGCGACGCCCGACGATCGAGCTGCGCGCCGGCAGCGCACGCATCGCCCCGCTGGGCTCCGGCGATCGGCCCGTCCCGCACGTGCTCGCCGGTATGCCGGAACATCCGGTCCAGACGGA
>DASVWO010000176.1:0-15873 GCA_036393165.1 Polyangiaceae bacterium
CAACGGCAGCAGTGTCGGCAACGCGACGATCTACAACGTGCCGCGCCTCGGGTTCGACTACACGATCATCAAGGGGCTCACCCTCGGCGGAGAGCTCATCGCCTTCTTCACGCTGGGCGGCAGCACGACGACGGGCAACGCGCCGAGCCAGAGCAATCCCGGAGGGAGCGTGTTCGGCATCGCGCCGCGCGTCGGATACATCTTCTCCCTGAGCGACGTGTTCGCGATCTGGCCGCGCGGCGGCCTGTCCTACTACGACGCGAACTTCAGCGCGCGCGATGGGGCCTTCAACGTGTGCAACGACACGGCGAACGCGAACCTCTTCGGCCTGGACATCGATCCGGTCTTCACCATCTCGCCGGCCCAGCACTTCGCGTTCATGGCGGGCCCCACGCTCGACTGGGGTTTCACCGGCGGGTACTCCACCAGCACGCCCACCAACCCGGCCTGCAGCCAGACCAGGAACACGTCGTACAACTACCAGGCGATCAACTTCGCCCTCAACGCGGGCCTGCTCGGCTGGTTCTGATCCGCGCGGCTACTTGAGCTTCGCCCCCGGCTCGACGTCGGGAACCGTGGCCAGAGCGAGCTTCTCGCTCGGGCCGGTGGCGAGCAGCATCCCGTGCGAGACGAGCCCCTTGCCGAAGTCGCGAGGGGCCAGGTTCGCCACGACGACGACGCGCCGGCCGACGAGGTCCTCCGGCTTGAAGGAAAGCGCGAGCCCGGCGACGATCTCGCGCGGCTCGGGCTCGCCGATGTCCACCGTGAGCCGGAGCAGCTTGTCCTTCTTGGGCACCCGCTCGCACGTGCGCACGATGCCGACGCGCAGATCCACCGACGCGAACTGGTCGTAGTTGATCGTGGTCGGGGTCGTGGTCGGGGTCGTGGTCGTGGTCGTGGTCGTGGTCGCCCCCTCGACGCGCGGCGTGAGCTTCTCCACGAGCGCCTTCGAGCCATCGGCATCCAGCGTGGGAAAGAGCGGCGGCCCCGGCGCGAGATCCGCCCCCGCCTTCAGCGGCTGCAGCTTCGGCGCCAGCAGATCGCCCCCCATCTTCACTGGCGCCAGCCCGAGCTGCGCCCGCATCTCGTCGCTCTTCTTCGGCAGCACCGGCCACACGAGCCGGCTCAGCGCCTCCAGCACCGTGAGCAGCGTCCCGAGGATCTCGGCCACCCGCGTCTTGTTGCCCTTCTTGTCCTCCGCCCACGGCGCCGCGCGATCGACGTACTGGTTCGCCAGCGACGCGATCGCCCACGTCGCCTCGAGCGCCCGGTGCGGCGCGAGCGCCCCCCATTGCTCGAGCGCCGCATTCCACTCGCGCAGCACCGGCTCGCGCAGCATCTCGTCGAACGGCGCCTCCGGCACCTTCCCCCCGGTCATCTTGGCGCACAGCCCCAGCGTCCTCGCGAGCAGGTTCCCGAGGTTCTTCCCGAGGTCCGCGTTGTACCGCTCGACCATCTGCCCGAGGTCGAAGTCCCCGTCCTGCCCGAACGCGATCGCCCGGAGCAGCTGGTACCGGAGCACGTCGGCCCCCGCGTCGTCTCCGCCGCACACGCCGCCGAAGCCGTGCGCGATCCCCACCGGGTCGACCGCGTTGCGCAGCGACTTGCTCATCTTCTGCCCGCCGAACGTGAGGAACCCGTGCGCGTAGACGGTCTTCGGCAGCGGCAGCCCCGCGCTCATGAGGAACGCGGGCCAGTAGATCGCGTGCTGCCGCACGATGTCCTTGCCGACGAGATGCACCACGGAGTCGCTGCTCCAGAAGCGCCGCAGCTCCGGCGGCGTCTGCACCGCGGTCCAGTAGTTCGCGAGCGCGTCGAACCAAACGAACATCACGTGCTTCGGATCCCCTGGCACGGGAATGCCCCAGGTGAAGCCCGCGCGCGACACCGACAGGTCCTTCAGTCCGCCCTTCACGAAGCTGATGACCTCGTTGCGACGCGACTCCGGCTGGACCGACTCGGGGTGCGACGCGTACCAGTCGAGCAGCGGCTTCTCGTACTTCGAGAGCCGGAAGAAGTACGTCGGCTCCTTCATCATCTCGGCCTTCATCTGGGGGTGCAGCGGACAGAAGCCACCCGGCAGAAGGTCCTTCTCGGTCTTGTAGTCCTCGCAGCCGACGCAGTAGAGCCCCTCGTAAGAGCCGAGGTAGATGTCGTCCTTCTTCGCGATGATCGTCCAGAGCTCCTGCACGAGCTTCTCGTGACGCTCCTGCGTGGTGCGGATGAAATCGTCGGGGCGGATCTCGAGCTTCGGCCAGGCGGCCTCGAAGCGATCACTCATCTCCTTGACGAACGCGGCCGGCGTGACGCCCTTTTCCTTCGCCTCTCGCTCCAGCTTCAGCCCGTGCTCGTCGGTGCCCGTGAGCATCCGCGTGTCGTCGCCGCGCAGGAGGTGGTAGCGGCGAAAGGCGTCGCACAGGATCGTCGTGTACGACGTGCCGAGGTGAGGCACGTCGTTGACGTAATAGATGGGCGTCGTGACGTAGAACCGGCTCATCGCAGAGCCGAGGGATTAGCATAGGGCGCCGGAGGTGACCGTGGCGGGCGGGCGGTCGACCGAGCGGCGCGATCTCGCGGCGCGCCAGCGGTGGCTCCCCTCGCGATGGTGCGCGAACCGACTTCGCACGACTGCGAACCGACTTCGCACGCGAGCGAACCGACTTCGCACGGGAGCAAAGCGCTCTGCTCTCGGAGGGAAGACGTTTCGCACGTCTGGGAAACGCTCATCTCACTCACCGGAGAGGACCTCTCACGGAACGAAGCAGTCATCGTGCGCTGCGGATCCGTTCTCAGCGTAAGAAACGACCTCCTCGCCCTGAGCGGAACGATTCCCGTCGGGAGCGAACCCGTTCGTGGCGTGAGCGAACCGCTCGTCTCGGTGAACGAAGCCGTTCCCGAACGGTACAAGCCGCGCCGTGAACGAAGAAATCGTCTCCGCACGCGTGCGAAGGCGCTTCGCAGCCGTGCGAAGTTGCTTCACGGCCGTGCGAAGTCGATCCGCTTCGCGTGCGGAGCCTTCCGCCGACGAGCGAAGTTCGATTCCTCACGACGGGGAGAGGCTTCCTCACGATGGCGCGCGTGCTCCTGTCGCTCGGGAGCACTGACGGTCGCAGCGGCATTCGTGCTTCGACGGGCACGCGCGCACACGCGCCCGAGAGGCGCGTGTTTTTCGAGAGATGGGGCCTGCTCTAGGCGCGGCCCTCGGTCGTCGGCTGCGAGGGAGACGACGGCACACGCGAGATGCGCGGGGCGCCGTCGAGGGCCTTGCGGAGCGGGAGCATGAAGAGCCGATCGATGGCCCGACGCTGATCGCGCGGCGGGGGTTCGCCGGGCGACGCCTGCATCAGACGCGCATCGGGGGCGCACTTGGTGTTGCGCGTGTCGCCGGCCATCGGGGAGACGAGCACCACCTCGGCCTCGCCCTGACGCACCCACGTCGCCTGACACAACGAAGAGACGTGCGCCCCCGTCTCCTGGAAGACGAAGGGGCGCCACTCGAGCGGCGACGCGAGGTCGATGCGGCGGCTTCCCACGCGCAGCTCGGTGCGATCGAGCACCACGGGGTCGCCATCGGCGTCGAAGAGGTACACGCGCTCGAGCACCGCAGGCAGGCGCGCGGCGAGGGCGCGGAGCAGCCGATCCGCATCGCGCGCCGAGAGGGACATCGCCTCGTCGACCGGCAGGTCCGACTCCGGCGCCGTCGTCGCCTTCTCGGCGAGCATGCGCGCCTCGGCGAGATCGCCCTCCTTTTCCACGCGCACCGGGACGAAGCGCGTCGCCGCGGGGCTCGTGAGGGCGAGCACGAACGCCGACCGGTCGGAGCGCGCGAGGACGGTGACGCCGAAGGGCTCGCGCAGCGCGACGAGCTTCGACTCCCTGCCCGGCTCGACGCGACGGATCGTCTGCGCGTCCAGCACCAGCCAGCCGTGCGGCGGCTGCATCCGGCGCGACAGCAGATGGTGCGCGGCCGCCGCCCCGGCCACGAGTGCCAGCGCGACCCCGGCGCGCATCCACACCGCGAACGGAAGGACGAGGGCCAGCGCGATCGCCGCGGCGACGAGTAGCGCCGCCACGATCGACGCCATCCTCGCGGCGGGCGCCGGTGCGCGCGGTCCGAGCGCCAGCTTCAGCGCGCCCGGAGCCGATCGCACGTCACGCATCACGTCAGTTTAAGTAGCACCGAGAAAACCCCTTGGCGCCGTGCGCGGCGGTCGCACACGCTCTCACTTTCCGTCGCACGGATTGGGATCCATGTCGTCCGGAACGCCGTCCGCGTCGAGATCGCGCACGGGGGTCTCCGGTGACACCACCGCCGGGACTTTCCCCGCGAATCCGTCGGACAGGAACCGCTCGATGGTGGCCTGCGTCTTCAGGTACGGACAGGGCACCGTGAAGGGCGTGACCGACGTGAAGGGCATTCCGATCGCGTAGTTCGCGTAGGGAATGCAGAAAGAACGTCCGCCAGTCGACGACGTCATGTTGTTCGCGTGGGTCGCCGGCGATTCCTGCACCATCACGGCCGTCACCCCGGCCGCCGGCGTGTCGTGGATGGTGCCATCGGATTGCGCCTGCACGGTAGGAAGGGCCATGCGCCCCGGGTTGTCCGCGAGGTTCTTGAAGTCGAGGACCCCCGCGTTCGGCCCCACGTTCGGGCTCGCCAGCCCCCAGCCGCCGGCGCGCGCGAGCGCCTCGTTCGACTCGTTCGGGACCCACTCGTCCCAGACCACCTCGAACTGCAGCACGTTGCGCGGCTTGGTCGGCTGCCCCGCGAGCGGCTGCGGGCTCTGCACGATGTTCGAGGCGAACTCGAGCGGGTCCCCCGGGTCGACGATGGTCTGCAGCAGCGGGATGAGCACGTTTCCCTCGTCGAAGGTCGGCTCGAGCAGCCCGAAGTTGAACCCCGCCGCCTGGTTCAGCGACGCCGAGACCATGGCGCTGTGGATGGCGAGGTCGGCGATGAGGCCCCCGCCGCCAACGTTGAGCACCCACTGCTGCACGTGCGGCTCGATGGCCGCCGACGTGGCGCCCTCGATCGCCCCGAGCGACTGCCCGATGTACGCGATGTGGTCCGCGTCGATCGCCGGCACGGCTCCATCGAGGGCGAGCCCCGAGAGATCCGGCTTGGACCGGAGCACCTTCACGAGCTGCGCCGTGTCGAGCGAGGCCTGCCGGAGCTGGTCGCGGATGGCGCCGATGTCGATCAGCCCGCCGAACAGGTCGAACGACCCGTTCGTCGCCGGGGGATTGCCCACGGCGTCGGCGAGCCCGTCCGGCCCCGTGTAGGTGGATCCCGGACCGCCGAAGTTGTTCACCGCGTCGACCTGGAACTGCTTCTCCGGCGCGCGCGCGCCGAAGGTGATGCTGTCGATGCCGACGACCATCCACCCCTGCTGGCAGAGGGGGTTCGCGATCTGCATCAGGTCCTGGCGCGACCCGCCGAGCCCGTGCTGCGAGACGACGACGGGCCAGCCGGTGGACGGCATCGTCCCTTCGGGCACGACGAAGGTGACCCAGATCTTCGCGGTCTGCGCGTCCGGCGCGGGCACGATCTTGCCGGTCGCGTCGGTCGTGAAGGTCGCGTGATCCATGTCGTTGTACGAGCCGGTCGCGTACTTCGAGAGCCAGTTGGTCGCCTCGAACACGCCGGTGCCGACCTCGAGGATCAGGTCGTGCGCGCGCACAGAGAGGTTCCCGTCCGGATCGTCCGACCCGTCTGGGAGCTTCGCCGTCGGCGGCACGGTGCCGAGCCACGCGTCGAGGCTGTCCGTCGCGCCCATCGGCAAATTGCCCGCGGCCTTCGTCGCGAAGAGCGCAGGGGACATGGGCGCCATCGACTGCGCGTCCCACTTCAACGTCGGCGCGGGAGCCGACTCGATGGTGTCGCGCAGCGCGAAGAGCTGCTTGGCCATGTCGTTCGTCGTGAACGGTGCGAGCGCCACGATCTGCGCGCCGTCCTTGGAGAGCGCGTTGCCGAGAGCCGCCATCACCTTCGTGTACGCCGACGTGTAGACGGACGGCACGTGGGCGTCGCCGCTGCGCACCTTCAGGAAGTCGGCGCTCGCCTGCACGGCGCGCCCGTCGGTCGACTTCACGCGGCTCGTGAGCACCGCCGCGTAGGGATGGGCCGGCTGCAGCACGACGCCGCGCGCCGGACCGACGGCGACGTCGGTGCGCGCGGCCGGGGAGCGGACGTCCTGGTGGTAGAGGGCACGGCAGGGGATGCGCGCCTTTGCGGGGTCGGTCGCGGCGAGATCCACGAGGAACGCCGCGCTCGTGTCGGCGAGGCACGCGCTCTCGCTGTCCGGCAGCGTCTTCGGGTCGATCTTCGCGAAGCCCGCCTGCCCGTCCGCGGTCTGCGGGGCCGCGGTGTCGTCCACGTAGAAGAGAGCGAGGGCGGTGCGCGAGAAGCCGTCCATCTTCGCCAGCTCGTGCGTGAGGAAGGCCGAGTTCTGCTTCACCACCGCGTCCATCTGCGGGATCTGAGCGACCTTGCCCCCCGCCAGGTAGACGTCGCTCGGGAAGGGCACCGCCATGAAGGCGGGCACCGGGTTGGTCGTGACGTCGAAGCGGGCGACGACGCCCTGGGGCGCCCCGGACGACCCGCCCGACGAAGACGAGCCGCAGGCGGCGGAAAAGCACAGCGCGAATGGAAGGAGGCGAAGCAGCCGGCTCAAGCGCATGGCGCGTATGTAGCAGGGCCTCGACCGGACGGTTGCGCCGACGGCTGAGCCGCGCGTATCTTGCTGCGCGCATTAAGGAGGCTTGGCCATGCGTGCAATGCGATTTCTTCTGGGGCTTTCGGCGTCTTCGACGTTCGTCGGCGCCATCGTGGCGGGATGCGGCAGCTCGTCGTCGCCCTCGAACCCGGTCGACTCGGGCAGCGGCGGCGACGTGACGACGGAGGCGATGCCGATGCCCGAGGCGGCACCGGAGACGGCGCCCCCGATGGAAGCCATGTCGGACGTGTGCGTGCCCGACGCCGACCTCACGCAGCTCCCCATTCCCGATTCGGGACTCGGCGAAGCAGGGTCCGCGAGCTGCATCATGTGCCTCAAGGGCAACTCGACGTGCCAGCAACTCCTCGCCGCCTGCAACGCGAGTTGCACGTGCGTCTCGGCGTTCGAGCAGTTCTACGCATGCATCGGCATGCCCGGGATGACGTTCATGACGTGCGGCGCGTCCTCGAATCTTCTGAGCGCGCTGCCTCAATCGGACCTGCAGCTGCTCTACGGATGCGGACTCGCCTGCTCGACGTCCTGCGGCTTCACGCTCCCGTCCGACGCTGGAGAGGGCGGCATGACCACCGAGGGCGGCGGCGAGGGTGGCACCGAGTCCGGCGCCGACTGAGCCGGCCATGCGGCTCTTCCTCGGCTTCTCGACGGCCGCGGCGCTCATCGGCGCCGTGGCCTCGGGATGCAGCAGCAGCTCCTCGTCTCCGTCTGCGCCGCAGGACTCGGGTCCCGGCGACGCGACGATGGAGGCGATGCCGCAGCCGGAAGCGGCGCCCGAGACCGGGCCCGATGTCGTCGAGGAAGCCGTGTCGGATGTGTGCGTGCCAGACACGAGCCTGCAGTCGCTGCAGATCCCCGACGCAGCGCTGAGCGACTCGGGGGCGACGATTGCGGGTTGTCTCGCGTGCGTGGAGCAGACTTGTCCGCAGATCGCCTCCGAGTGCAACGCGAGCTGCGCGTGCCTCGCGGACTTTCAGGCGTTCGCAATCTGCATGTCGAAACCGGCGGCAACGCTCCTCACGTGTCTCTCGTCGCTGGGTAGCCTTCCGTCCGTCGGCGTCGACGCCAGCGCCATCGCCTGCGCGGCACCGTGCCTCACGGCTTGCGGGCAGTCCCTCCCGACCGGTGACGGCGGTCACTCGGAAGGTGGCGAAGACGGCGGAACCGAGGCGGGCGGCGACTGAGCCGCGAGACCGATGCAGGCGGCACCTCCTCCTCCGCAGGCACGCAAGAGCGGTCTTCCGACGTGGGCGATCGTCATGATCGCCGTCGTCGGCGCGCTCCTCGTGTTCCTGCCGATCGTGGCCATCCTCGGCATCTACGGGGTGCGGCGGTACATCGCGAACGCCAAGCAGGCCGAGGCGCGCAACACGCTGGGGCAGATCGCGAAGGACGCCGCCGCCGCGTACGAGGCCGACACTTCCGGACCGGGAGGCGCGGCTTCGCACCGGCTCTGCCTCGGCGCGTCGCGGTCGGTGCCGAGCAGCATCGCGATGGTGAGCGGCAAGAAGTACCAGTCGAGCGTCGCCGACTGGAACGCCGACTGCGCCAGCGACCGAGGCTTCTGCTGCCTCAAGTTCTCGATGGAGACGCCGCAGTACTACATGTACTCGTACGGGGCGACGCCGAGCACCTTCACGGGGAAGGCGAACGGGGACCTCGACGGCGACGGGATCGCGTCGACCTTCACCATCCGCGGCGAAGTGGTCGGCGGCCAGCTCCAGGTGGCGCCGAGCCTCGAGGAACGAGACCCGGGCGAGTAGTTCCGCCGGCTCGTCGGGAAACGGTCGGGCTTCGTCCCTGGGCGTTTGCCGCTGCCGCCGGCGTTCCCTAAGGTTCTCGTCCGATGTGGATCGTCCGGCTCGCCCTCCGACGACCGTACACGTTCGTCGTCATGGCGATCCTCATCGTCATCCTCGGGGTCGTCGCGATCCTGCGGATGCCGACGGACATCTTTCCCAGCATCGACATCCCGGTCCTCTCCTGCGTCTTCAACTACCCGGGTCTGCCCCCCGAGGAGATGGAGAAGCGCATCATCAGCAACGCCGAGCGCGGGCTGACGACGACGGTCAACGACATCGAGCACGTCGAGAGCCTGAGCCTCAACGGCATGGGGCTCATCAAGCTCTACCTGCAGCAGGGAGCCAGCGTCGACGGCGCCATCGCGCAGATGACGGCGATGTCGCAGACGATGATCCGCTCGATGCCTCCGGGGACGACGCCGCCGCTCATCGTTCGTTACAGCGCCACCAGCGTCCCCATCATCCAGCTCGCGCTGGAGAGCGACTCGCTCAGCGAGCAGCAGATCTTCGACTACGGCGTCAATTTCGTCCGCAACGACATCGTGACCGTGCAGGGCGCCCAGCTGCCCTGGCCCTACGGCGGCAAGCAGCGCGAGATCATGGTCGACATCGATCCGACGCGCCTCTACGGCTGGGGCCTCTCGCCGCGCGACCTGAACGAGGCGATAGCCAATCAGAACGTCATCCTGCCCTCGGGAACGGCGAAGATCGGGGTCGACGAGTATCCGGTGCTCGTCAACGCGTCGCCCGAGGCACTCGACGAGCTCGGCGCCATCCCGATCAAGACGGTGCGCGGCACGCCGGTCTACGTGCGCGACGTGGCGCACGTGCGCGACGGCTACGCCCCGCAGACGAGCCTCGTGCACGTCGAGGGGCACAAGTCGGTGCTCATGTCGGTCCTCAAGCAGGGCACGGCGAGCACGCTCGACGTCGTGTCGCGCATCAAGTCGATCATTCCGCAGAGCCTCGCGCGCCTGCCGAAGGAGCTGAAGATCGCGACGCTCTTCGATCAGTCGATCTTCGTGCGCGCC
Source organism: Polyangiaceae bacterium (assembly GCA_036393165.1). Taxonomy (GTDB): domain Bacteria; phylum Myxococcota_A; class Polyangia; order Polyangiales; family Polyangiaceae; genus Palsa-1150. Next base: position 9,565 of record DASVWO010000176.1, read on the forward strand.
GCCGTCGAGGGCGTGGTCAAGGAGGGCGCGATCGCCGCCGGGCTCACGGCGCTGATGCTGCTCGTGTTCCTCGGGAGCTGGCGCAGCACGTTCATCGTGCTCATCTCGATCCCGCTGTCGATCCTGGTTTCGATCATCGTCCTGTACTTCCTCGGGCAGACGCTCAACGTGATGACGCTCGGGGGGATGGCGCTCGCCGTCGGCATCCTGGTCGACGACGCGACGGTCGAAATCGAGAACGTGCACCGGCACCTGGCGAAGCGAAAGCCCATCGTGCGCGCGATCCTCGACGGCGCGAACGAGATCGCGGTGCCCGCGTTCGTGTCGACGCTTTGCATCTGCATCGTCTTCGTCCCGGTGGCGTTCATCACTGGGGCGGCGCGGTCGCTGTTCATCCCGCTCGCGATGTCGGTCGTCTTCGCGATGCTCACTTCGTACTTCCTGTCGCGGACGCTCGTGCCGACGATGATGCGCTTCCTCATGGAGAAGGAGGCGGAGCGGCACGTGCACGAGGAGGGCGCGCGGCCTCCGCCGCGGTCGATCGCCGGCCGGTTCATCGAGGCCTTCGAGCACGGGTTCGAGCGCATGCGCCGCGTCTACGGGAGCTACCTCGCGTGGGCGCTCGAGCACCGGAGCGTCTTCGTGGCCGGTTTCCTCGCGTTCGTGATCGGCTCGCTCGCCCTCTTCCCGCTCGTCGGCACCGACTTCTTCCCGAGCGTCGACGCCGGCCTCGTGAAGCTGCACGTGCGAGGCCCGCCCGGCACGCGCATCGAGGAGAGCGAGCACCGCTTCGCGAAGATCGAGGACTCCATCAAGCAGGTCATCCCGCCGACGAGCATCGAGACGATGCTCGACAACATCGGCATCCCTTACAGCAGCATCAACCTGTCGCTCAGCGAGGGCGTGCTCGTGTCGCCTGCCGACGGAGACATCCTCATCTCGCTCAAGCCAGAGCACCCGCCGACCTCGCTTTACGTGCGCGAGCTGCGGCGCAAGCTCAACGCCGAGTACCCGGACACGACGTTCTTCTTTCTCGCGCCCGACATCTCGACGCAGGTCCTGAACTTCGGGCTGCCCGCTCCCATCGACGTGCAGGTGGTCGGCCCGATCGGCGCCGAGAAGGCGACGCTCGACGTCGCGCGCCAGATCGCCTCGCGCGTCTCCGCCATCCCGGGCGCCGTGGACGTGCACCTCGGGCAAGAGGAGGCGCAGCCCGAGCTGAAGATCGACGTGAACCGCACGATGGCCGGGCAGCTCGGCGTCACCGAACGCGACGTGGCGAGCGACGTGCTCATCTCGCTCTCGTCGAGCTCGATGGTGTCCCCCAGCTTCTGGGTCGACCCGCGCGGCGTGCAGTACCTCGTCGCCGTGCAGACACCGCAGCACGTGATCGACTCGATGGATGCGCTGAGGACGACCCCGGTGTCGACCGGCGCGCAGCCGCAGCTGCTGTCGAACCTCGCTTCGGTCGAGCGCACGACCGGCGCGGTGAACATCACGCACTACAACATCGCGCGCACCTTCGACGTGCAGGCGAACGTCGACGGGACCGACCTCGGCTCGGTCGCTTCGCGGGTGCGCGGCGTCGTCGCCGACATGCAGCGCGAAGGAAAGATGCCGCGAGGAACGACAGCGCGCGTCAAGGGCCAGGTGGACAGCATGGACTCGTCCTTTCGCGGCCTCGAGTACGGCATCGTGTTCGCGATCGTGCTCGTGTACTTCCTGATGGTCGTCAACTTCCAGTCGTGGCTCGACCCGCTCGTCATCCTGATGGCGCTTCCGGGCGCGCTCGCCGGCATCGCGTGGATGCTCTTCATGACCCGCACGACCATCAGCGTGCCGGCGCTCATGGGCGCCATCATGTGCGTGGGCGTGGCGACCGCGAACAGCATCCTCGTCGTGACGTTCGCCAACGAGCAGCGGCTGCACGCGGGGCTGGACGCGACGAAGGCGGCCCTCGCGGCGGGGATGACGCGCCTGCGGCCGGTCATCATGACGGCGCTGGCGATGATCCTGGGCATGCTCCCCATGTCGCTGGGGCTGGGCGAGGGCGGCGAGCAGAACGCGCCGCTGGGTCGCGCGGTCATCGGCGGGCTTCTGGTCGCGACTGGCACTACGCTGTTCTTCGTGCCGGTCGTCTACAGCATCCTGCGGAGCCGCCCGCCGCGCGTCGACCACGCGCTCGAGGCGGAGGTCCACGCATGAACGACCCGGGATTCGACCTGCCCCCGCCCGCGCGCGTGTCGCCGGGGCGCGTCGCCGCGTTCGCCATCGTGGTGGCCGTGGTCTTCGGCGTCGCCTTCGTGGTGGGGTGGCTGCCGAGGCGACAGGCGCGCGCGTCGCTCGAGAGCGCGCAGGCTGCGCTCGCGAGCGGGCCTCGCGTGGAGGTCGTGACGCCGACGCGCGGCGAGAGCAACCGGGCGCTGACGCTGCCGGGGAGCGTGCAGCCGCTGCAGGAGACCGTGGTCTACGCACGCGCCAACGGGTACGTCCGCAAGTGGCTCGTGGACATCGGCGACAAGGTGCAGGAGGGGCAGCTCATCGCGGAGCTCGACACGCCGGACCTCGACCAGCAGATCGATCAGGGGCGCGCCCAGGTAGCGCAGGCGCAGGCGGGCATCCTGCAGGCGAAGGCGAACCGCGACTTCTCGTCGCTGACGTACGACCGCTACAAGACGCTGACGAGCCAGGGTCTGTCGGCGCCGGCAGACCTCGATCAGCGCAAGGCGCAGGCGGCGGTCGACGAGGCGAATCTCACGGTGGCGCAGGCGAGCGCCAACGCGGCGGAGGCGAATCTGCGGCACCTCGTGCAGCTCAAGGCGTTCGCGCGCGTGACGGCGCCCTTCGCCGGCACGGTCACGGCGCGCATGATCGAGATCGGGACGCTCGTCACGTCGGGGAACGCGACCCCGCTGTTCAAGATCGCGACGATGGATCCGGCGCGCGTGTTCGTGCAGGTGCCTCAGGACGTGGCTCCCGGCGTGCGCGCGGGGCAGCCGGCTCGCGTCGGCGTGCGCGAGTACCCGGGGCGCCCCTTCGACGGCACCGTCACGCGCTCGGCGGACGAGCTCGACCCGGGGTCGCGCACGATGAACACCGAGGTGAGGGTGCCCAACGGCGACGGCGCCCTCATCGCCGGGATGTACGCGGAGGTCACGATGACCCTGCCGCTCGCGCATCGGGTCATCGAGATCCCGGCGACGGCGCTGGTGAACGACTCCAAGGGGATGCGGGTGCTGACGGTCGACGCCGACGATCGCGTGCACGTCGTGCCCGTCGTGGTCGAGCAGGACAACGGGGCGACGATCGACGTCGCGAGCGGCCTGGCGGGGACCGAGCGCGTGGTCAAGCTCGGAACGGCGGAGCTGGCCGACGGCACGCACGTCACCGTCGCGCACTGACGGCAGTCGCTAGGAGCGCATCTTCGCGCGCTGCGCGGCGACCCAGGGCGACAGGCGCGAGCCGCTCTCGCCGAGGCTCGCCTCGCGCGCGCCCGTGGCTCGCTCGATGCGCGCGGCGGCGACGGCGACCGCGACGGCCACCGGGTCGCGCCGGTCGTCCTTGACCGCCGGGTAGCCGAGCAGCTCCGCCTTGTGCCGGTCGATGAAGCCCGTGTCGTACTTGCCCGCGGCGAACTCGGGGTGGGCGAAGAGCTTCTCGTGGAACGCGAGGTTGGTGCGGATGCCCGTCACGACGTACTCGGAGAGCGCGCGGCGCATGCGCGCGACGGCCCGCTCGCGCGTGGGCGCCCACACGCTGAGCTTGGAGATGAGCGGATCGTAGAAGCTCGAGATGGAGCACCCCGGGTAGGCGCCGCCGTCGTCGCGCACGCCGGGACCGGAGGGGACGACGAGACTCTCGATGACGCCGGGGGACGGCAGGAACCCGTTGGACGGGTCCTCGGCGTAGACGCGGCACTCGATGGCGGCGCCGCGAGAGGCCAGGTCGTTCTGCGCGAACCCGAGCTTCTCGCCCTGCGCGACGAGGACCATCTCGCGCACCAGGTCGAGCCCCGTCACGAGCTCGGTCACGGGGTGCTCGACCTGAAGGCGCGTGTTCATCTCGAGGAAGTAGAAGCTCCCGTCCTCGGCGAGCAGGAACTCGAAGGTGCCGGCGCTGAAGTAGCCGACCGCCTTCGCGCCCTGCACGGCGATGGCGCCCATGCGCGCCACGAGCTCGCGCGACGCCGCGGGGCTGGGCGTCTCCTCGACCACCTTCTGGTTGCGGCGCTGGATGGAGCAGTCGCGCTCGAAGACGTGCACGAGGTTGCCCTCGCGATCGCCGAGCACCTGGATCTCCACGTGACGCGGCCGGATGATGGCCTTCTCGAGGTAGACCGTGTCGTCGCCGAAGAACTTCTTTGCCTCGCTGCGCGCGCGCTCCCAGGCGTTGCCCATCTCGGCGGCCGAGGCGACGAGGCGCATCCCCTTGCCTCCCCCGCCGCTCGCGGCCTTGAGCATCACCGGGTAGCCGATCTTGCCGGCGGCGATCGTCGCTTCCTCCGTCGTCTCGCAGCGCGCGCCCGGAACGATGGGAACGCCCGCGGCGGACATCTTGTCGCGCGCCGCCGTCTTGCTGCCCATCGCGCGCATCGCGCTCGCCGGTGGGCCGATGAAGACGATGCCGGCGCGGTCGCACGCCTCGGGGAGCGCGGGGTTCTCGCTGAGGAAGCCGTAGCCGGGGTGGATGGCGTCGCAGCCGGCCTGCTTGGCGACGGCGACGATCTTCTCGACGCGCAGGTAGCTCTCGCCCGCGGGGGCCGGACCGATGGGGTACGCCTCGTCGGCGACGCGGACGTGGAGCGAGGCGCGGTCGGCCTCCGAGTAGACGGCGACCGCGCCGATGCCCATCTCGCGCAGGGTGCGGGTGACCCGGACGGCGATTTCCCCGCGGTTTGCGACCAGCACCTTCCGGAAGCGGCGGTTCATCGGCCTTCCCTTATGTCACAAAGCGGCGGGCTCGCGCGATGGTCCAAGTGAGGCCCCCCATGCGAAGGCTGCTTCCGGCGCTCGTTCTTCCGCTGGCCCTGATCCCGCACGTCGCCGCCGGCTCACCTCCCGAGAACCCCGCGCAAACGATTCACGAGGAGCTGGGCGCGGCGACGCCGGTCGTCAACGAGGGGCCGTTCCTGCTGGCCGGCCCGGGTTGGACGGCCGGATCGCTACAGTCGGTGGCGGCGCTCGTGCGGAACGCGCTCGACGCGCTGTACGCCGGGCGGTTCACGACGATACCGGCGCGCCCCGTCGCCGTGTATCTCTTCCAGTCGGCGCAGCCCTACGAGCACTTCTGCCGCACGCGCCTGGGCGACGCGTGCATCTCGCCCTTCGGCTTCTACCGGCCGGAGGTGCGCACCATCGTGATGAACGCGGGCCCGGGGCTCGGAACGCTGACGCACGAGATGGTCCACCCGCTCATGGAGGCGGATTTCGCGGCGGCGCCGACCTGGATCGACGAGGGCATCGCGTCGCTGTTCGAAGCGCCGGTCATCCCGCGCCGCGGTGAGATCCACGGCGTGAAGAACTGGCGGCTCCCGCGCCTGCAGTCGGCGCTGCGGTCGTCGCGCGAGGCCCCGACGACGCGCCTCGACGCGCTCTTCGCCATGAACGACGCCGCCTTCCGCGACGGCGACGAATCGCTTCACTACGCGATGGCGCGCTACGTGTGCCAGTGGCTCGACGAGCAAGGGAAGCTCTGGCCCTTCTACCGCGCATGGCGCGACGACGCGGCGGACGATCCGATGGGGGAGAAAGCGTTCACCCGCGTCATGGGAGAGGCACCCCGCGACGCGAACGACGCGTGGGTCACGTGGGTACGACGGCTGTGAGCTACTGACAGAAAGTCTCGTAGACGAGCATGTTCGAGGTATCGAGATACGCGACGCCGATCGGTCCGAGCGGGCTCACCGCGACCGACGGCGATCCGCCGTTGCACGCGCCCGTGAGACTCGTGGACGTCCAAGCTCCGCTCCCGTTCGACGCGTAGGCGGAATCGGCCCACGCGTTTCCGCTCGAGTCCAGGACACAGAACGCGAGATGGTAGTGGCCTTCCCAGTCCATCGCGCCCGTCATGTACTCCGCGGAGCTCGATCCCAGCGAGAGCACCTGCGCGGGCGTGGACCATCCGGTCGACGTTCGATCGGACTGGGATATGCCGGTGCCGTCCGCGTAGAGCAGATGAGGGGCGCCGGTGCCGTCCACCTCGAGGACGACGGCGTAGCCGGCCGTGGAGGCCACCGTCGAGGTCGTCCAGGCGCCCGACGAATTGGTGCCGTAACGAAGGAGCGAATTGGCGTGATCTACGTATCCGACG
>DASVWO010000177.1:0-10876 GCA_036393165.1 Polyangiaceae bacterium
CTCCGCGGGCGTCGCCCGGTGCCGCGGCCGCCTGCGGTGCGGCGGCGGATCGGTGATGGGCTGCCCCGGCTGCGCGCTCGCGAGCGTGCCGCCCGGCGGCTTCGGCGGCGGGTGGCTGCCGGTCGCAGCAGCGGGACCGCCGGCGCCGATGGCCCCCGCGCCCATCGGTGAGGTGCTCGGCACGCCGCTGGCCCCCGTGGCCTCGCTGCGCGCGAAGATCGGCGCCACCTCCGGGAGCCGGCTGAGCGCGTGGCCTCCGCGGGCGTCGCCCGGTGCCGCGGCCGCCTGCGGTGCGGCGGCCACCAGGGCACGCGCCATCTCGAGCGCCGTCGGAAAGCGATCCTCCCGCGCCTTCGCCAGCGACCGCGTGACGAAGGCGCTCAGCGGCGCGAGCGCCGGATCGATGCGTTCGATGGGCTCGGGCTGCGTCGAGAGCACCGCCGCGAGCCGCGCGAACTCGGTGGGCGCCGGGAACGCGACCCGCCCGGTGAGCATCTCGTAGAACATGACGCCGGCGCTCCAGAGATCGGCGCGCGCGTCGACGTCGCGGGCGCTCTTGATCTGCTCGGGGCTCATGTAGGCGGGCGTTCCGAGGAGCATCCCGGTGCGCGTGCGCTGGCCCATGCCGCCCGCGGCGTCCATGACCTTCGCGATGCCGAAGTCGAGCACCTTCACGGCGAAGGTGCCGTCGTGCGCGCGCGTGAGGAACACGTTGTCCGGCTTGAGGTCGCGGTGGATGACGCCCTGCGCGTGCGCCGCCGCGAGACCCGCGAGGATGCCCTGAAGGATCGGCACCGCCTGCGCCACCGGGATGCGCCCGCCGTTCTGCGTGTACGCCGAGAGCGGGACGCCCTCGAGCAGCTCCATCACGAGGTACGGAGAGCCGTCCTCCGCGGACGCGCACTCGAGCATGCGCGCGATGTTCGGGTGCACGAGGCGCGTGCAGAGGCTCCCCTCTTCGAGGAAGCGCGAGAGCACCTGCGGGTCGCCGAGGAACTCGGGGCGCAGCAGCTTGATCGCCACGCGTGCGCCGCCGTCGACCGGCTCCGCCGCGTACACCTCGCCCATGCCGCCGTCGCCGAGCTTGTGGAGCAAGCGCCATCGCCGCGAGAGGACCGCGCCCGTCAGCGCGCGTGCGGAGGCGGCATCGGCCGTGGCCATGCGAACCCGATGGTATCTCAGGTGCGCAGCCGCGCGCCGAAGCGCTTGCCCACCTCGGCCACGACCTGGCCGTGGCGCTGGTCGACCTCGGCGTCCGTGAGCGTCCGGTCGGGCGCGCGGTAGACGACGTGCAGCGCCAGGCTCGTATGCCCGGCCGGAACGCTGCCGCCGGTGAAACGATCGAAGAGCGCGACGTGCTCGGCGAGATCCCCAGCTGCCTCGCGCACCGCACGCTCCACCTCGCCCGCCGGAACGCGGTCCTCCACCACGACGGCCATGTCTCGCGTGCTAGCGGGGAAGCGCGGCAGCGGGGAGAACGTGGCCGGCCGCGCGCCCATCTCGTCGAGCGCCCGCAGGTCCACCTCGACGACGACGGCGCCGTCGTCCAGGTCGAACGCATCGAGCACCGCCGGGTGCAGCGGCCCGAGCGATCCGACGCGCTGGCCCGCGACCTCGATCCACGAGGCGCCGCGCGGGTGCAGGTGCTTCGGTCGCGCGTCTGCGGCGGCGAGCTGGACGGCCGCGTCGCGCCGGAGCATGCGGGCGACGAGCCCCTCTGCGATGCCCTTGGCGTCCCACACGTCGACGGCTTCGGGCTTGCTCAGCCAGGCAGGCCGGTCCCCCGCCAGCAGCGCCGCGAACGCCATCCGCTCGTCGGGCATGTCGGCACCCTCGGCCGGCGCGAGGAACAGCGCGCCGACCGTGAAGAGGCGCACCTGCCGCTCCCCGTGCCGTCGCGCGTGCGAGAGCGCGCGCAGCAGGCCCGGAAGGAGGCTCGTGCGCATCACCGTCCCTCGTTCGCCGAGCGGATTGCGCACGGTGACCACAGGCGCCGGCGCGCCGAGCGCCTCGAGCTCCGAGGTCATCGCGAACGAAAAGGTGATGGCCTCGCTCAGTCCCATCCCGACGCCTGCGTCGCGCGCACGCTTGGCGAGCGCCTGGACGGGCCCCGCGTCGCGCGACGGCTTGAACGCCGGGAGCTCCGCCGGGATCGCGTCGAACCCGCGCACGCGCGCGACCTCCTCGACGAGGTCGACCTCGCGCGACACGTCCGGCCTGTGGCTCGGCACCTCCCACACGTCCATCCCAGGCTGCGACGCGCGACACGCGAACCCGAGACGACCGAGCGTGGCTTCGGCATCCCCGTGCGGCACGTCGACGCCGAGGAGCCCGCCGATGCGCGCGTGGCGGAGCGTGACCGTGCGCCGCGCGAGCGCCCGCGCCTCGAAGATGCGCGTCTTCTCGAGCGGGGTTCCACCCGCGAGCTTCGTCACCAGCGCCGCCGCGCGCCCGAGCACCCACGTCGTGTCCCCCCAGTCGACCCCGCGCTCGAAGCGGTGGCTCGACTCGGTGTGCAGACCGTGCCGTCGCGCGGCGCGGCGCACCCCGCGCGCGTCGAAGTACGCACACTCGAGGAGCACCCGCGTCGTGCCGTCGACGATCTCGCTGTTGCCGCCGCCCATGACGCCGGCGAGCGCGACCGGCCCTTCGCCGTCGCAGATGACGAGGTCGTCCTCGGTCAGGGTTCGCTCCACGCCGTCGAGGGTGACGAGCTTCTCTCCCTCCTTCGCCCGCCGGACGACGATCTTCTTGCCGTGGATGCGCTCGAGGTCGAACGCGTGCAGCGGATGCCCCGACTCGAGCATCACCAGGTTCGTCACGTCGACGACGTTCGAGATGGGCCGCACCCCGAGCGACGTCAGGCGCCAGCGCACGTCGAGCGGCGAGGGCGCGATCGTGACGTCGAAGACCGCGGCGGCCCCGTAGTGGGGACAGCGCTCCGGCTCCTCGATGGTCACGGCGACAAGCGAGCCCACGTCTTCGGTGCGCGCCTTCGCCGGCGCCTCGGGATTCGCGAGCACGAAGGGCACCTCGAAGAGCGCGGCCGCCTCCCGCGCGAGCCCGATGTGCCCGAGCCCGTCGGGCCGGTTGGGCGTCAGGCCAATCTCGAGAACGGTGTCGCGCGACGCGGGAATGGCGCTCGCGAGCATCGCACCGGGCGCGGCGGTGCCCTCTGGCAGGACGAGGATCCCGTCTGCGTCGTCGCCGAGCCCGAGCTCCGACTCGCTGCAGAGCATCCCCTCGCTCGCCACGCCGGCGATCGACCGCTTCTCGATCGTCACGCCCTTGGCCGGCAGGTGCGCGCCGAGAGGCGCGAGCACCACGAGCCCTCCCGGCTCGGGCACGTTGGGCGCGCCGCACACGACCTCCTGCTGCGCTCCGCCGCGGTCCACCGTGACGAGGCGGAGCCCGCTGCGCGACGGGTGCGGCCGCGCGGACACGACGCTGGCGATGACGCACGCCTCGGCGGCGAGCCCGAACGGCTCGGTCCCCTCGACCTCGAGGCCGGCTGCCGTCAGGCGGGATGCGATCGCGCCCGCGTCGTCGGGAAGCTGCGGGCAAAGCTCGCGGAGCCAGCGGACCGAGGCCTTCATGGCCCGCAGGATTAGCTCGGCTGTTCCTTCACGGCGAGGGCTTCCTGCGCCAGCTCGTCGAAGGACATGCGGCCGGCGCGAGCGAGCTCCGCGTCGGTCGGAATCTGCTCCATGAAGCGCGGCTCCATCCCGGCGATGCGCGTCAGCGCCCGGCCGAGGAGCTTCCGGCCCAGCGGGTTCTTGTATGCGTTCTGGAGCGTGAGCATGAACGCGCCGAACGGGCGCCGCGAGATGCCGGGCTTCGCTGAGACCATCTGCACGCGCTTGAACGCCTCGAGGATCCGCTTGCCCGTCGGGTCGACGAGGTCCATCGGCGCGAAGAACACCTCGCGGAAGAACGGCTGCCCGTAATAGAGCATCATCGCCAGCGCCTTCGCGCCGCGCACACGCTCGTCGAGCGACGGCGACGGCTGCGCCGCCATGCGCTCCGCGTAGTCGTCGGACGTGTAGTAGTCGACCATGTGGTAGTCGATCGCGATGTGCCGCGACTCGTCGCGGTTGATGAGGCGCATCGCCTGGTCGCTCATCGTGTCGTGCACGTAGTCGTTGATGCTGCGGAGCAGCGCGATGTCGAGGATCAGCTCGCCCACCGTGATGTACGCGTTGGCGACGTCGTCGCCGAGGTAACGCACGGCGTCCACGAAGGCCGGCGTGAAGCGCGCGAGGTGTGGGTTCTGCTGATACACGCGGTAGTGATGCACGTCGTAGAAGTCGGCGAGCATCTGGGCCACCTGCGCGTGGCGCACTTCGTCCTTCACGAAGGTCGCGAAGATGGCGCGCAGCGTCGGGTCGTCGACGCGCCGCTCCTGCTCGTGGAAGAGGGCGCCGGCGAGTCGCTCGATGCCCGCCATGTCGGTGAAGAGCTGCACGATGGCCATCTCGTCGTCGCGCGACATGGCGCGCGGGCGCTGCGACCAGTCGAGGTCGTTCGGCTCCCACTGGAGCTCGTGGCACTTGTCGAGCATCCGCGCGAGATCCATCGGCGTTCCGCCCGAGAGTGTGTCACGGAGAGAACTTTTCCGCCTCCGAAGCGTTCAAACGGGCATGGCCTACCGGGACGTCTCCGAGTCGCTGCGCGCCTACCGGGAGCGGGTCGCCCGCGACCTCGAGGACGCGAAGATCGCCGCGAAGGAAGCGCAGGAGCGCGCCGACAAGGTGCGCATCCTCGAGAAGGAGCTGGCGGAGACCGAGGGGCTCATCGAGAAGCTCGCCGAGAAGCGACCGCAGAAGCTGCCGCTCCTCGAGGACGTCGCCATCGCCGCGCCCTGCAAGGCGAGCTGGGACGCCATGGTGGGAGACGATCGCGTGCGGTTCTGCGGGCAATGCGAGAAGAACGTCTACAACCTGTCCGCCATGCCGCGCGACGAGGCGGAGGCGCTCCTCGCAGCGCGCGAGGGGAAGATGTGCGTGCGCCTCTACCGGCGCACCGACGGGACGGTGCTGACGAGCGACTGCCCCGTCGGGGTGAAGCGCCGGCGGAGGCGCCGCGCGGTGGCCGGCGTCCTCGGGGGCGGCATGATGGCGGCGACCGCCTCGCTCTTCGCGACGAGCACGGGCCACACGATGGGCGATCCGGTCCCCATGGGGACGCCGGTGGTGCAGGGGTCGGTCGCGATCCCGCAGACCGATCCGGCCCCCACCGCCGACAAGGACCGCGGAACCGTGATGGGACAGTGGCTGGCGGGCGGCCCCGTGATGGGAAAGCCCGCACCACCGCCCCCGCACAAGCCGACTCCGAAGATGGGACCCGCCGTCGGCAAGTGACGCCGCGGATCCCTCGGGTCACACGACCACGAGGGCGCGCACGACGTAGCCCATGAGCACGAGCGTCGTCACCGCGCCGAGAGCGAAGGACAGCGTGCGCCACGGCTGCTTGCCGCCGAGGTACGCGAACGAGTGGGCGAGGCGCGCGAACGTGAAGACGCCGAAGAGCACCGCGGCCGCCATGCCGCTGCCTCCCGCGAGCACGTAGAGAAGGCCCACGATCGCGAAGGGCACGATGTTGGCCATCGCGTTGGCGTGCGCCCGGAGCACGCGCGCCACCTCCGGCGGGTTGTCGGGAAGGAGCTTGGTCGCGCCCGCTGCGTCCTCCGCGTTCGGGGTGGTCTTGCTCTTCGCGCGCACGCCGCCGCTGTATCCCCAGAGGACGAGCAGGTTCAGGGACAGAACGAGCAGCGACACGGAGTAGGCGAGAAACGCGGGATTCGATGCGAGGTTGGACACGACGGGGCTCCTTTCTCTTTCGAGATGGCCCTTCGTCTCGGCCGCCGGCGATCCGTTACACTCGTCGGCGCACCCCGTGGCCGACGACGCCCCGAGCTCCGAGAGCCTCCGCGACGCCGACCTGGTCGGGCGGTTGCGCGCAGGCGACGAAACGGCGTTCCGGGAGCTCGTTCGTGGAATGCACCGCGCGCTGTCGCGGGTGGCCCTCGCCTTCGTACGCGAGCCGTCCGCGGCGGAGGAAGTGGTGCAGGAGACCTGGGTCGCCGTCGTCGCGCAGATCGACCGCTTCGAGCAGCGCTCCAGCCTCCGCACGTGGATCGGATCCATCCTGGTCAACCGGGCGAAGACGCGCGCCGTGCGCGACAAGCGGTCCGTCCCCTTCTCCTCCCTCACCAGCGAGGACGGCGAGCCCGTAGAGCCCGAGCGCTTCGGCTCGGCGGGCATCTGGTCCGTGCCGCCCCGCAGGTGGGACAGCGCCCCCGAGTCGCTGGCCCTTCGCAAGGAGGCCCGCGAGGCCATCGAGCGAGAGCTGGCGCGGCTCCCCGAGTCCCAGCGCACCGTCGTGGTCCTGCGCGACCTCGAGGGCTGGAGCAGCGAGGAAGTGTGTAACGTTCTCGGTCTGAGCGAGACCAACCAGAGGGTGCTCCTGCACCGCGGCCGAATGCGATTGCGCGCGGCGCTGGAGCGCTACCATTCCGGAGACGGCGCCTGATGTACCTGTGTCGCAAGGCCATCGGAGACATGACGGAGGCCGAAGAGGGCGCCCTCTCGGGATGGTCGCGGTTCTGGCACCGCGTCCACATGACGGTGTGCGGACACTGCCGCGCATGTCGGCGTCAGGTCACCGAGGCGAGGGCCCTCGCGCGCGAGATCCCGCCCGATCCCGTGCCGCCTGATGTGGAGGAAAGTGCGATGCGGGCGTTCCGGGCGCGCGGGAAATCGATGTAACGCCCGGCACCGTCGCGAGACGAAGCAGAACGAGGGAGGAGCGGCCGATGAAGACGCAGATGCAGGGGGACCTGGAGACGCAGCCCACGCTGGCGGACGACTCCGGCGCCCTGGACGCGACGCTGGCCTCCCCGGATTCTGCCGCGGGTTCATCCGCCTCCGTCGGCGGCGGCGTACGCACCACCGTGCTCCCGCGCATCGAGTGGGCCGGCGATGCGCCGACCATCGTCAGCACTTCCCGCCCGCGCTTCCAGACGACTCGGGCGCTCGGCTCCGGTGGTCTCGGCGAGGTCGTCGCCGCGAAGGACCTCGACATCGGGCGCGAGGTCGCCATCAAGCGTCTGCGGGCCGACGCGCGCAGCGCGGGCACGCTCGCGCGCTTCGTCGACGAGATCCGCACCGTCGGCGCCCTCGAGCACCCGAACATCCTGCCCATCCACGACGTGGGCGCCGACGAGCACGGCGCGCTCTACTTCGTCATGCCGCGCGTGCGCGGCGAGACGCTCGAATCGATCATCGAGCGCCTCCAGGCGGGAGACGCCGCGACGCACGCCCACTGGACCTTCGAGCGGCGGACCCACGTCTTCCGGCAGCTGCTCGACGCCGTGGCCTTCGCGCACGAGCGCGGTTACGTGCACCGCGACATCAAGCCGTCCAACGTCATGATCGGCCCGTACGGCGAGGTGTTCCTCATGGACTGGGGCATCGCGAAGCCCGTCGGCGCGCCGGATCACGCCGCGGCCGCGAAGCCCGAGCAGCCGGCGCACACCGGACGCGTGACCGAGACGCACGCCGGCGCAGTCGTCGGCACGCCCGCGTACATGTCTCCGGAGCAGGCGCGCGGCGAGCCGGTCGACGTGCGGTCGGACGTGTACTCGCTGACCGTCCTCTTCGACGAGTTCCTCTGCCTGCGCCACTACCTCGAGGACTGCAAGACGGTGGACGACGTGCTCCACGGCGTGCAGCACACGCCTCACCCGGTCACGAGCTTCGTGCCCAGCCCGCACCAGACGCCGGCGCCCGCGGACCTCGCGTGGTTCGTGCGCAAGGGCGTCGCGAAGGATCCGGCGCAGCGCTACCAGAGCGTGCGCGAGATGATCGACCGGCTCGACGCGCGCGACGACGGCATCATTCCCATCCAGTGCCACATCACTTTCACCAAGCGGGTGACGCGCTCGTGGATCCGGTTCGTCGATCGCCATCCCGCGCTCTTCACGATGACGCTGGCGCTGCTCGTGCTCGGAGGAATCGGCGCGGCGGTGTTTCGCGCGGTACACTGAGCCGCATGCGCGGCGTTTGGAGGTGCGGGGTGCTCGCGCTCGTGGCGGCGTGCGGCAGCTCCGGTGCGAGCACGCAGGATGCGGGAGGACCCGACGGCTTCTCGGGCGACTCCAGCAGCGCGCCGCCCGAGGGCGGAACCGGCGACGCGGGCAGCGGGGCGGACGGGGGAGACGCAGCCGCTTCCTGCGTGCCGGCGATCCCCAAGCTCACGTGGAAGAGCCCATACGCCGGCTGGACGCGCGGGGTGCCGACCGACCCGGCCTTCTTCCCCATCGGCGTCTGGCTCCAGCTCCCGAGCCACGCGAGCGAGCTCTCGAAGATCGGGGTGAACGTCTACGTCGGCAACAACGCCGGCACTGACCCGCTCATGGCGGGAGACCTGGCGAGCCTCAAGGCGCTCGGCATGTACGCCATCATCGGGCAGGACTCGGTCGGCCTCGCGAACATCGACGACCCGACCATCATCGGCTGGTGGATGACGCCCGACGAGCCGGACAACGCGCAGTCCAACGGCATGGGTGGTTACGGTCCCCCCGTCGCCCCGGCGACGCTCGTCACGCAGTACCAGTCCTACGTGAAGGCCGACCCGACGCGCCCCGTGTGGCTCGGGCTGGGGCAAGGCGTCGCCTACGACAACTGGGAGGGCCGCGGCAGCAACGCGCCGCCCGAGTCGCAGTACGTCCCCGCGAGCGACATCGTGTCGTTCGACATCTATCCGTACAACAACTGCGGCGGCGACACGAACGAGCAGGCGACGTGCGGCCAGTTCTGGCTCAACGCGTTCGGCATCGACCGCTTGCACACGTGGTCCAACCGCGGGCAGGCCGTGTGGAGCGACTTCGAGACGACCGTCATCGCCGCGGGATCCACCGCGGGCCCCACACCCGTGCAGACGCGGTCCGAGGTGTGGCTCGGGCTCATCCACGGCGCCAACGGCATCCTTTACTTCATCGACTCGTGGAACCCGAGCTTCCGCGAGGACGCGATCTTCGAGACGCCCGCGATGGTGAGCACCGTGACCGCGCTCGACCAGGAGATCGCGATGTTGGCCCCCGTGCTCAACAGCGCGACGATTCCCAACCTCGTGAGCGCATCGAGCTCGAGCGCGACCGCGCCCATCGACACGATGGTCAAGGCGAGCGGATCGAAGCTCTACGTGATGTCCGCGATCTCCCGCACCGGTACGGCCACGGGCACCTTCACCATCGCGGGCATGACCGGCAGCGCCGTGGCGACCGTCGTCGGCGAGAACCGCACGGTGAACGTCACGAAGGGCCGCTTCACCGACACCTTCGCGCAGAACGACGTACACGTGTACGTCGTCGATCTTGCGAGTGCGACCTGCAAGTAGGACTGGTACGCGCGCGACCAGGCTGATGGCGGCAGTCATCGCCGACCGTCATAATCGTGTGACGCGAGTGTAAGCACTGCAGCACGCCTGCGCGTCGAACGCTGGGAGCGTCCGGCCCGAACGTTGCGTATTCCGCGCGCACGCCATGAAGTCCACGTGGCTGGTCGTCGCGCTGACGTGCGCTGCTCTCGCACCCGCGTGCTTGCCGCGATCGCAGACGAACGACCTAAGCCCGTGGATGGGCAGCGGCGCGGCGTCGTTCCCGGTGCAGGCGCCATCGCTACCGGCCGACGCGTTCGTCACGCTGAAGAACCCTGCCGACGCGCACGCGGAGCTCTGCGCGGCCGACAGCCAGCACCCGCATTTCCCCGACGACGCCGACGTCATCACGAGGACGTTCTGCGCCGACGTGAAGCCGGGAGGCGTGATGCCGACGCCGCACGGCCTCGCGGATCTGCTCGACCAGCTCGGCGTCGGCTTCAAGGATCCCCACGGAGGGAACGGCACGGGAGGCAACCCGGCGTTCGCGATCCTCGGCCACTCCTCGGCGCTCACGGCGCGCAAGGTGACGAGCATCGCTCCCACGGCGTTCGTGTTCACGCCGCCGCCGGCCGATGGCAGCAGCCCGATCGGGCCCGACTTCGTCGCCGTCGCATACGATCCGGGCGAGCAGTTCGTCGAGGTCGCCGCGTTCGACCCGGGCGGGGGCGACATGAACTTCTACCTCGTGCTCTTCGACCAGGCGTGCACCTACGCGCAGGGCGGATGCACGACGGCCGACCTGCTCACCACACGCCTCGTGAGCGGGTGGAGCAACGTCCGCGTGTACGAGGATTCGTCGGCGCTCGGCAACACGATCTTCGACTGCCATGTGTGCCACGAGCCGGACAACAGCGTGAACCACATCCTGCGGATGCAGGAGATAGAGGCGCCGTTCACGCACTGGTTCTCGGCGAAGACGAAGGGCGGCTCGGCGCTGCTCCAGGACTTTCACGCCGCCCACGGTACGAACGAGGACTACGGCCCCATCCCCGCGGCGTTGGTCGATCAGTCGGATCCCGCGCTGCTCGCTGAGGTCTTGAAGCAAGGCGGCTACGGGAACCAGCCCAACGCGTTCCCCTCGGCGGCGATCGAGATGGAGATCGACACGGCGTGCGTCGGGCAGCCGGCGGTGAACGTGCCGATGGGCAAGAGCCCCACGTGGACCACGACGTACGACAACGCCGTGTCCGGGCAGTTCATCGCGGCGCCGTATCACGACGTGAAGATCACCGACCCGGAGAAGCTCGCGGATGCGAGCGGCGCCTACCGGCAGTGGCTCGCGGGCGAGTGGCGCGGCGAGCTCCTGGACACGCGCGACGTCTTCCTCGACGTGGGACTGCGCGACATGGGCTTCGCCCCGCGCGAGGGCCTCGACGGCCGCGCGATGCTCTCGCAGATGTGCGAGCAATGCCACCAGTCGAAGCTCGACATGTCG
>DASVWO010000178.1:0-32879 GCA_036393165.1 Polyangiaceae bacterium
CCGCGCGGCGGTCGTCTTCCCCGAGCAGCCGGCTCGGCGCGGCAGCTACGAGACGCCGCTCGCCGTCGACCCGTTCACCGTACCCGTCGAGGACAAGCTCGCCGCGCTCGACGCGCCGGTGCGAGCGCTGCGCACCGGGGATGCACGCCTCAAGAGCGCCGAGGCGTGGATGGACTGGACGCGGCAGCGCAAGCGTCTCCTCACCACCGAGGGGACCGACCTCGCGCAGGCGTTCACCTACGGCGCGTGCGGCATGCACGTCTTCGCCCTCGGCGACGACGGCACCTCGCAGCGCCGCAGCTACCCGACCTGGCAGGGCGGCGACGGCTTCCAGGCCGGCTGGGAGCGCGTGAAGGCGCTCGATCTCCTGGGCCACGCGGAGCCCGTGAAGGACGAGGTCCTGGCGCTGCTCGTCGCGCCCCCCTGCCCGGCCGACAGCCGCACGCTGCTGCTCGAGTCGTCGCAGGTGGCGCTCCAGATCCACGAGTCGTGCGGCCACCCGACCGAGCTCGATCGCGCGCTCGGGACCGAGATCTCGCTCGCGGGCGGCTCGTTCATGCAGCCGACGATGCTCGGGCGGCTGCGCTACGGCTCGCCGCTCGTGACGATCGTCGCGGACTCCACGAGCGAAGGGGGCAACGGCACCTTCGGCTGGGACGACGAGGGCGTGCCCGCCGGCAAGCGCGCGCTCGTCGAGCAGGGCCTCTTCGTCGACTACCTGTCGAGCCGCGAGACCGCCGCCGCGCTCGGGCGCGCCTCGACCGGCACGATGCGCGCGGAGGGCTGGAACCGCAGCCCGCTCATCCGCATGGTCAACGTCTCGCTCGAGCCGGGCGCCACCGGCGGCCTCGACGACCTGGTGGCCGACACCGACGACGGCGTGCTGATGGCCACCGACAAGAGCTGGAGCATCGACGACATCCGCCTCAACTTCCAGTTCTCGTGCGAGATCGCGTGGGAGGTGAAGCGCGGCAAGCGCACGCGCATCCTGCGCGACCCGTTCTACACCGGCATCACGCCGCGCTTCTGGGGCTCGTGCGACGCGGTCTGCGGCCCGGCCGAGTGGAGGCTGTGGGGCGTGACCACGTGCGGCAAGGGCGACCCGATGCAGATCATGCACGTGGGGCACGGCGCGAGCCCCGCGCGATTCCGCAACGTGACCGTCGGGAGTGCGTCATGAGGCGCATTCATTGGGGAGCCGCCAAGCCGCAAAGCCGCCAAGACATGCGCCAAGCAAAGAGCTGGGTGTGGGCCCGCAAAACAAAATCTTCTTGGCGCGTATCTTGGCGCCTTGGCGGCTTGGCGGCTCCCCCATGGGAGGGCCATGCGTTCTGAGTCCCTCCTCGCGCTCGCCCGCGATGTTCTCGCTGCTGCCGGCGAGTCCGAGGCGGAGCTCTATCTGAGGGCGACCGAGCGGGGGTGCGCGAGGTTCGCGGGCGGGGAGCTCGGGCAGCACATGCAGCTCAGCGAGCCGCTCGGCGTGGTGCGCGTGGCGCACGGGAAACGCGTGGCCGAGACGATCACGACGCGGGTGGATCGCGAGGCGCTCGTCGAGGCGGTGCACGCGACGGCGATGGCGGCGCGGCTGGTGCCGGAGATCGAGGGGTTCTCCGGGTTCACGCGCGCCGGCGAGGCGGAGGGCGAGTCGCCTGCCCGCTTCGCGCGCGCCACGGCGGACGCGACGCCGGAGGAGCGCGTCGAGCGGCTCGCGCCGGCGCTCGCGGCGGTGCGCGCCGCGAAGCTCGTGAGCGCCGGGATGCTCGAGACGCGCGTGCAGTCGCAGGCGGTGGCGACGACCGGCGGGTGCGGGCGCTCGCACGACGCGACGGTCGCGTCGTTCAAGGTGTGGGCCCTCGAGACTCCGGGCGCGGGCGGCGCCGCGGGATACGGCGGGCACCTGCACCGCGACGTGGGCGCGCTGCGCATCGACGAAGAGACGGCCCGCGCGATCCGCGTCTGCCGCGACTCGCACGAGGCGGGGCACCTCGACGCCGGCACCTACGACGTCGTGATGGAGCCCGAGGCCATCTCGGAGCTGCTCGAATGGCTCTCGTCGATCGCCTTCGGCGCGCCCGAGGTCGAGCAGGGCACGAGCCCCATGGCCGGCCGCCTCGGCGCGTCGATCACCGGCGAGCGCGCCACGCTGAGCGAGGACCCGACCTCCGACGATCCGGCGCTCGGCTTCGGCTGCCCCTTCGACCGCGAGGGCACCTGGCGCCGACGCGTGCCCCTCGTCGAGCGCGGCGTGGCCCGCGCCGTCCTCTACGATCGCACCTACGCGGCGCGCGCCGGCGCCACCTCGACCGGAAGCGCGCTTCTCCCCAGCCTGGGCTCCCCCGGCGGCATCGGCCCCACGGCGCTCACCATGGCCCCGGGCGACGCCGCGAGCGTCGACGAGCTCGTCGCCGGCATCGACCGCGGCCTCTACGTCTGCCGGCTGCACTACGTGAACGGCCTGCTCGAGCCACGCCGCGCCGTCATGACCGGCCTCACGCGCGACGGGTGCTTCCTCGTCGAGCGCGGCCGCATCACCCGCGCCGTGGGCAACCTCCGCTTCACCGACAGCTTCCTCGAGGGCCTCGCCCGCTGCGACGGGGCCACCCGGGAGCGCAAGGCCATCCCCACGTGGTGGAGCGAGGACGGGGCCATCGTGTGCCCCGCCGTGCGGATGCGCGCCTTCCGCTTCAACGGGGCCTCCCAGAAGCGCCCCGATATGTGACCCCCGCCCGGACCGTTGATCCCCGCGCTCGAGCCGTAGTTTCAGCCAAGCGCTAGTCCCGGGAGCCCAAAGTTGCTAATCCCTCCGGCGCCGCCCATGAGCGACACCAAGAGCAGCCAGCCCGCCCGCGCCCTGCCCATCGGCGTGATGCGCAAAGGGCTGACCGCAGGCGGCATCGCCCTCGTCGCGATCAACCTCGTCGTCATGCTCACGGGAAGCGCGGGCCACTCCGGCTCGATGGTCTCGGCCGTCCTCTGGGGCGCCGCGGCCGTGTGCTTCCTGGGCGCATTCGTGGCGTACATGATGGAGCCCATCGCCAAGCGCGAGCTCAA
The DNA here is from genome assembly GCA_036393165.1 of Polyangiaceae bacterium. Lineage (GTDB taxonomy): Bacteria > Myxococcota_A > Polyangia > Polyangiales > Polyangiaceae > Palsa-1150. The sequence goes on from DASVWO010000178.1 coordinate 3,052, forward strand.
TGCGCCCGCGGCGAAGGCGCCCGAGGGCGCGGCGACGGCCGACGCAAAGGCGGCGAATGCCGAGGGTGAGCCGCCCCGGGACGACGCGGCGGCCGCCGAGCAGACCGCCGAGAAGCCGAAGGACGTGAGACTGCTCCGCAGGGGCAATCCCCTTCGCTGGACGCGCGGCGGCATCACCGCGGCCATCGCGGGCTTCCTCGCCCTGCTGCTCATGGCCAAGCAGGGGCAGTGGCGCTGGGGCGTCCCGATGGGCGCGGTCCTCGTCGGGATCGCCGCCTGGGGCGTCATGGATCTGCTCGGTACGTTCGACGATCCGGACGACCGGCTCGAGCGCTCCACCTCCTTCGGCGATCTGGCGCCCTCGCTCGGCGGGGTCGTCGCGGCGCTCATCGTCTTCCTCTTCACGCTCGGCGGAGCGCAGGCGGGCCTGGTCCTGCCGCAGGCGGCGTGGGGCATCGTCGTCACGCTCGCGTTCGTGGGGCTCGTCGTCGCCGTCTTCGCCTTCGGCAAGAAGCTCGGGCCGTGGGCACTCGACGAGAACGGCGAGGACCGGGCGCTCTGGAACCGCCACGGCTTCTGGCTCGTCGTCATCGCGGCGGCCCTGCTGCTCCCCGCGATGGGCACCTACGCCCTCTGGGATCCGTGGGAGACGCACTACGGCGAGGTGTCGCGCGAGATGCTGTCGCGCGACGACTGGATCAGCCTCTGGTGGGCCCAGGACGGCTGGTTCTGGAGCAAGCCGGTCGCCGACATGTGGATGCAGGCGATCGCGATGGCGACGCTCGGCGTGCACTACCAGCCGGACAAGATGCTCATCGGCGACGGGACGAAGCCGACGATGCACCCGGAGTGGGCGGTGCGCGCGCCGGTCGTGATGCTCACGATCCTCGCCGTCTACCTCCTCTACAAGGGCGTCTCGAAGACCTTCGGGAGGCGCGCGGCGTTCCTCGGGGGGCTCGTGCTGTGCACGATGCCCGACTGGTACTTCATCGCGCACCAGACGATGACCGACATGCCCTGCGTCGGCGCGATGACCGCGTCGATGGGCTTGATCCTCATCGGCCTGCGCACGCCGGAGGACCGCGAAGCGCGCGCCTACGAGGTGAAGCTCGGCTCGCGGCGCTGGAGGCTGACGGCCTGGCACCTCGTGTTCGGCGCGGTGCTCGTCTGCGCCATCCCGCAGATCCTGTACCTCCTCTCGCGCAACTTCGAGTTCCTCTGGAGCTCGAGCGGCCACGGCTTCCGGCCGCACTGGGACGTCTTCCGCAGCGGATCGGGCGGCGGCAACTGCGGCCTGCCGGGCAACGAAGAGTGCCGCGAGACTTATCCGGCCAGCGTGCCGCACTCGGTCGGCAACGTGCCCGAGGGCTTCGGCCCGTCGGTGTGGCGCCTGATCGCGTCGTTCGAGCCCTCGCTGCAGGCGCTGCTCTGGGCGGGGCTCCTCGGGCTGCTCCTCTACATGAGCTGGGGCGAGCGGCGCAGCAGGCGCCTCTACTACCTCGCGGCCTGGTTCTTCGCGGCGGTGGCGACGCTCGGCAAGGGCCCCGAGGGCTTCGGCCTGCCGGTGCTCGTGACGTTCGCGTACCTCTGCGCGTCGCGCCCCGGTGAGGAGCTGCTCGCGCGCCTGCAGCGGATCATCCGCGAGATCACCCAGTTCGAGATCATCGCGGGGCTGCTCGTCATCCTGGTCGTCGCGATCCCGTGGTGGATCGCCATGTACGTGCGGCACGGAAGCCCGTTCACCGACCGGCTCATCTTCCACGACATGTTCAACCGCGCGTTCCACCACGTTCACGACACGAACGAGGGGGACGACACGAGCTTCCGCTTCTACATCTGGCAGCTCGGCTACGCGCTCTTCCCGTGGACCGGCCTCGCGCCCCTGGGCCTGCTCTGGTGGCTGCGGCGCGGCACGTCGAAGGAGGACAACGACCGCTCCGACGCGTCGGTGCTCCTCTGCATGTGGTTCCTCTTCGGCTTCGCGCTCTTCTCCTTCATGGGCACGAAGTTCCACCACTACATCTTCCCGGCGGTGCCGCCCGTCGCGATCCTCGTCGGCGTGGTGCTCGACGACATGCTGGGCCACGACTCGCCCGTCGCATCGAAGTCGCCAGTCGCCTACGTGGTCGGCGTCGTCGCGGGCATGGCGCTCATGGTGCTCGGCGTCGCGCGCGCGATGCCCGGGTCGGTGCTCGGGAGCAAGCCCGACGGCCGCCTCGCCGATCCCTCGATGTGGCAAGCGGCGCTCCTCTTCGCGGGCGGCGCGCTCATCGCCGGCGCGTGCATGTGGTTCTTCAATCGCAAGGCGGAACCCGAGCCAGACACCGACCAGACGGCGGACGCGCACGCGTCGCGCATGCTCGCCGCGGGCGCAGTCGGCGCGGCCCTCGTCCTGGTGCTGGTCACGCGCGACCTCGCGATCAAGCCGGAGAACTCCGACCAGCCCGGCGCCATCCGCCTGCTGCAGCTCTTCACGTACAACTACCGGCGCGCGTGGCCCGAGTCGCTCGACTTCAGCGCGGTGCTCGCGGGCTTCGGCGCCATCGCCATCCTCGTCTCCCTGGCGCTCACGGTCCGCACCATCCGCAAGCACATGGTCGTCGCCATGTGCGCCCTTGGCCTCGTATGGGCCGTCTGGGGCCTCGACGTCTACATGGAGCGCACGGCTCAGCACTGGGGCCAGCACGAAGTCATCGCGGCCTACTATGCCGACCGCGACTCCCCCGACGAAGTCCTCGTCGCGTACCAGATGAACTGGAAGGGCGAGAACTTCTACACGGGCAACCACATCCCCGCGTTCGTCTCCACGGGCTCCACCTTCACCACCTGGCTCAAGAAGAAGAAGGATGAAGGCGCGAAGGTGATGTACTTCATCACCGAGCACGGACGCATCGGCGGCCTGAAGGGCGAAGTCGGCGGCAAGTCCTACCGCGAAGTGACGAACAAAGACCTCTGCAACAAGTTCGTCCTCGTCCGCGCCGAGCTCTAGCGCGCCCACCCGACCCCCACGTGCATCGAGCACGAAGGTGGGGGACTCCCGCAGCGAGCAAGGCGCGAGCAAGCGGCACGCGGCGTGCTCCGCCCGCCCCTCGCGCCCCGCGCTGCACGCCGCGTGACGACGGGAGCGCCGAAGCGCAGCGAGGAGAGGCCCCCGCCTTCGTGCGACTTGCCGATTGCGCACCTGGACCCGCCCCCCTGGCATTCGACGCGCCGCGGCACTAGACTGAATGGTGATTCAGTCGGGGGCCCAGAGAGGGAGAGACGCCGTGTCCAAGCCCATCCAAGCCATCAACCGATACAAGGCGGACCTGAGGGAGCTGCAGTTCCTGCTCTTCGAGCAGTTCCGGCTGCAGGAGCTCCTCGGCAAGGCGCCGTTCGACGCCTGGGGCGAGGACGAGTGCAAGAACTCGCTCACCGAGTGCTACCGCTTCGTGCGCGAGGTGACCGGCCCGCTCAACGCCATCGGCGACCACGAGGGGTGCAAGGTCGAGGGCGGCCACGTCGTGACTCCCAAGGGCTTCAAGGAAGCCTGGAAGAAGCTCTACGAGGCCGGCTGGAAATCGATCGCCGTCGACCCCGAGTACGGAGGCGCCGGGGCGCCCCACACGCTGCAGGTGATGATCGAAGAGATGATCAGCGGCGCCAACACGGCGTTCGCCATGTACCCGGGGCTCGCCTTCGGGGCGTCCGAGGTCATCGAGTCGTTCGGCACGCCCGAGCAGAAGGCCCTCTACTGCGCGCGCATGTTCGGCGGGCAGTGGGGCGGCACCATGTGCCTCACCGAGCCGCAGGCCGGGAGCGACGTGGGCAGCGCCAAGACCACCGCCAGCAAGAACACCGACGGCAGCTACAGCATCCGCGGCACCAAGATCTTCATCTCCGGCGGCGACCACGACCTCGCCGAGAACATCGTGCACCTCGTGCTCGCGCGCGTGGACGGCGCGCCGGCAGGCACCAAGGGCCTCACGCTGTTCATCGTGCCGCGCGTGCGCCCCGAGGCGGACGGCACGCTCGGCGAGGACAACGACGTCACGCTCGCCAACATCGAGCACAAGATGGGGATCAACGGCTCGGCCACGTGCATCCTCAACTTCGGCGACTCGGGCAAGTGCCTCGGCTGGCCCGTCGGCGGCGACGCGAAGCTGAACCAGGGCATGCCGCAGATGTTCAAGCTGATGAACAGCGCGCGCATCGCCGTCGGCGTGCAGGGCGTGAGCCTCGCGTCGAGCGCGTTCCTCAACGCGCTCGAGTACACGCGCGAGCGCAAGCAGGGCTCGTCGATCACCCACTGGAAGGACGCGACGGCGCCGCGCGTGCCGATCCTCGAGCACGCCGACGTGCGGCGCATGCTCCTCGACATGAAGGCGCGCGTGGAAGGGATCCGCGCGCTCGCCGTGAAGCTCGCGCACCACCAGGACCAGGTGCGGGTGCTCCAGGGCAAGGACGAGCAGAAGACCGCGTACCACCAGGGGCAGGTCGACCTGCTCGTGCCGCTCGTGAAGAGCTACGGGAGCGACCAGGCCTTCCGCATCTGCGAGACGGCGATCCAGACCTACGGCGGCGTCGGCTACACCAAGGACTTCCCCGTCGAGCAGTACTGCCGCGACGCGAAGATCTTCAGCATCTACGAGGGCACCAACCACATCCAGGCGATGGACCTCGTCGGCCGCAAGCTCGGTCAGGCGGGCGGCGCGAACCTGCAGGCGTTCCTCGCGGACGTCGCCACCTTCGTGAAAGAGCACGGGGCGGACCCGACGATCGGGGCCGCCGTGAAGCACCTCGCCATGGCGCAGGAGGCGCTCGGCGGGAGCGCCATGAAGCTGCTCACCTGGTTCCAGACGGGCCAGCTCGGCATGGTGCCCCTGCACGCCAACCGGTTCCTCGAGATGATGGCCGAGACGACCGTCGCCTGGCTGCTCCTCGACGGCGCCGCCGTGGCGCTCGCCAAGAAGAAGGGCGTGCCCGCCGGGCACCCGGACGCGGCGTTCTACGACGGCAAGGTCGCGGCCGCCTTGTTCTACGCGCGCAACGTGCTCCCGGGGGTGGAGCTCAAGGCGCGCCTCATGGCCGACGAAGACAAGACTCCCCTGGAGATCCCGGACGCATCTTTCGCTACAGTCTGACGCCTCATGGGCGTACGGCTGACGACGATCGCGAAGCGCGCCGGGTGCGCGGCGAAGCACCCGCCCGGCTACCTGTTCCCCCTGCTCGGGTCGCTCCCCACGGTGACCGACCCGAACGTGCTCGTCGGCAGCTCCACGGCCGACGACGCCGCCATCTACCGCATCGACGACGAACGGGCGCTCGTGCTGACGACGGACTTCTTCACGCCGATCGTCGACGAGCCCTACGACTTCGGCGCGATCGCCGCGACGAACGCCCTGAGCGACGTCTACGCCATGGGCGGCACGCCGCTCACGGCGCTCAACATCGTCGGCTTCCCCGAGGCCGACCTCGACGTCTCGGTGCTCGGCGACATCCTGCGCGGCGGCGCCGAGAAGGCGCGCGAGGCCGGCATCGACATCGTCGGCGGGCATACCATCAAGACGGACGAGCCCATCTACGGCCTCGCGGTCACCGGCATGGTGCACCCGGCGCGCGTGGCGTCGAACGCCGGCGGCAAACCGGGCGACGCGCTGGTGCTGACCAAGCCCCTCGGCGTGGGGATCGTGACGACCGCGGCCAAGCAGGACCGCGACACGGCGGGGGCCATCCGCGAGGCCATCAAGCTGATGTCGACCCTGAACCGCGCGGCGGCCGAGGCGATGGCCGCCGTCGGCGCCCACGCGTGCACCGACATCACCGGCTTCGGCCTGCTCGGGCCCCTGCGCAACGTGGCGGCGGCGAGCGGGTGCTCGGCCACGGTGCGACTCGGGGCCGTCCCGGTCATCGAGGCAGCGTGGACGTACGTGCGCGAGGGGGTCGCCCCCGGCGGCACGCACGCCAACTGGCGCTTCCTCAACGAGTGGGTGCAGTACGACGCCGGGGTCGACAAGAACGCGCAGCTCGTCCTGTGCGACGCGCAGACCTCGGGCGGGCTGCTCATCGCCGTCGAAGCGCCGAAGGCCGACGCCCTGTGCGCCGAGCTGCGCAAGCGCGGCGCCCCCAGCGCCGCCGTCGTGGGCTCGCTCGAGGCGGGCCGCGCCGGGTCGATGCGCGTCGTTCCCTGACGGGCGCGCCGGCCTCAGGCGCGCATCGTGCGCAGGGCCTCGGTCCAGCGGAGCAGCTCGTCGAGCATGCCCTTGGCGGCCTTCACCTGCTTCTCGTCGCCGCCGAACACGCCGTCCTTCATGCTGCGCTCGTAGAACGGGATCGTGACCGCCTCGGGGATCGGCATCATGCGTAGCGACGTGATGACGAGCTTGGCCATCTGCTGGCTGCGCGAACCGCCCGACACGCCGCCGTAGCTCACGAACGCCGCGGGCTTGTAGTTCCACTCCTTGAACAGGAAGTCGAGCGCGTTGAGCAGCGTCGGGGCCATGCCGTAGTTGTACTCCGGCGTGACGAAGACGAACGCATCGGCGGCAGCGACCGAGGCCGACCACTTCCGCGTGTGCTCCTGCGTGTAGTCCTGGAAGCGCGGGTGCTTCGGCTCGTCGAGGAGCGGCAGGTTCACTTCGGCGAGGTCGACGAGCGTGACGTCGAAGCCGGCATGCTCCTTCGCACGCCCCTCGAACCACCGGGCGACGGCGAGCCCGCCTCGTCCGGGACGCGTGCTGACGACGACCACGTGCAGTCCGGGGCGCATGGGCGAACGTAGATAACAGAACGCGTGCCGGACGCCGCCCCGTCAGCTTCCTTCGGGCAGCTCGATCCAGAAGACGCAGCCCGTCGGCTCGGCGGGACGCACTCCCACCGATCCGCCGTGCGCCGTGACGAGCCTCTTCACCGTCGCGAGCCCCAGCCCCAGCCCGCGCGTCGACGCGTCGGCGCGCACGTAGGGCTGGAAGACGCATGCTGCGGCCCCCGGCGGCAGTCCGGGTCCGGAGTCCTCGACCTCCAGGTGCACGCGACCATCCGCCGACCAGCAGCGGACGAGGATCCGCCGCAGCTGCGCGTCCCGCATGTACTTGATGGCGTTCCCGACGAGATTCCCGAGCACGCTGGCGAGGACGCCGGCGGAGCATGCCGCTTTGACACGAGGTTCGGCGCACTCCACGGCGATCGCGATGGACTTGCTGCTCGCGTCGTCGAGGTATTCGGCGATGACCGCTTCGATGGTACCCGCGACCGCGCACGACTCGCGACTCGCGGGCCTCGCACCCGCCGCGGCGAACGCGAGGAGTCCCTCGACCGTGCGCCCGATGGTGTGCACGCTCCGCATGCCGCGATCGACGACCTCGCGCGCCGCGTCGTCCTGCCCCATGCGGGCCCTGACTTTCTCCAGCGCGAGAAGCACGGGCATCAGCGGGCTCCGGATGTCATGCGCGACCCGGACCGCGAAGTCCTCGAGATCCTCGAGGTGCTGCTCGACCGCACGCCGGCGCGCGCGCTGCATGCGGAACGTCTGGACGGCCACCGCGCCCGCCAGGAGGATGCAGACGCCGTCGAGACCGTACGTGAAGCGCCCCGCCCAGGCGCGGGCGGCCTGGACGTCGCGCCGTATCTGCGCGGCGCGCGCGTTCTCCGCTTCGGTGATCGCATCGAGAGAGGCGCTGAGGGCCAGGATGCGCTCGCGCAATGCTGCGCGGACTTCGGGCGGTCGTTGGCCTCGCTCCTCGCCGACGTAGGGCGTCACCTCCCGTCGGAGCGCCGCGAGGTCTTCCTCGACGGCCGCCCACCGCTTGCGCGCGTCGGCGGGCAGGGCGAGGGCGGCGGCCCGTCGCTGGGCGTCGTCGAGACGCGCGAGCACGTCGGACGCGGTGGGCGCCGAGCTGCTCGCGTCGACCAGCGCGTCGAGCCGGGTGAGCTCGCGGTGCATGCGGGCCGCTTCGAGCACGGCGGGCAGGGACTCGTCCGAGAGCCTCCGCGAGGCCGAGGTGATGAGCCCCATGCGACGCTCGGTGAACGTGGTCGCGGCGAGGAACGAGGCGACGATCGCCACGAATGCCGCCACGGTCCACAGCTCTTCGTATCGCGAGCGCGGCCGGACCTCGCGCCGCCCGAGTGTCACCCCGCGCAAGGTTCGGTCCGGTGAGCGTCTCACGGTCCCCCCGCTTCTCTCCGTCGGCCGGACTATGGGCGGAGGCCGACGAGCGTCAACCAGGCCCGGCGCCCCGGGCGTCACGCGCGCACGAACCTTGCGCCGCCTCGAGCGCGTGCGCTCGATCGCCGAAACCCCGCCGCGTCCGTGGTGGATGGTGGCGATCGCTTTCGTCGTGCTCGTGGTCGCCTTCGCGGGTCTGATGTTCGCCTTCCGCTGGTGCGGCGGCTCCGGCGAGCGGAGGCACCTCCGGCCCATCCCACTTCCGCCCCTGCTCGAAATCGCGCCTTCCCGAGGGGCTTCCAGGGCCGCCTGACTGTAACTTCCGGCCTGCTCGGGCCACAGTACGGTCGTGGTGACGGTTCCGCCCCTCCGCGTGCTGCCGCTCCCTGCCGAGGGGGGCCTCGCCGAGGCGGCCGACGCCCAGGCCGACAGCGAGAGCTGGGCGAGCGACACCCCGTGCGATCGCGCCTCCCTCGCCGCCCTCTACGCGGAGCTGGCGCCGGCGGTGCACCGCTTCCTGCGCGACCTGCTGGACGACGACGCGCTCGCCGCGGACGCGCTTCAGGAGTCCTTCGTCCGCGCCTTCCGTCGCATCGAGACGGTGCCGCGCGGGACGCGGCTCGCCGCGTGGGTGTTCGGCATCGCGCGCAACGTGTCCCTGGAGCTCCGCAAAGCACGCGGGCGGGCGCGCCGCGTGATCGTCAGCGAAGACGCGCGTGTGGCGTGCCGCGTGGCCGACCTGCGCGCGCGCACGCCCGAGGCGCAGCTGCTCGATCGCGAGGCAGTGGTCGTCGTCGGCCGCGCCCTCGCCGCACTCCCGGAGGATCGCCGCGCGGCGCTGCTGCTGCGCCTCGATCACGGCCTGTCGTACGACGAGATTGCCCGCGCGATGGGGTGGTCGCTCTCGAAGGCCAAGGTGGAGGTCTTCCGCGCGCGCGAGGTGCTGCGCGCGACGCTCGACGCGTATCGAGGAGGTTTGCCGTGAGCCGTGAACGCTGGGTGGACGAGGCCCTGGAGGCGAGCGATCGCGCGCTGTTCGCGCGACGCAGGCGCGCGCTGCCGTCGCAGCCGGTGCCCGCGCTCGAGGCCATCCTCGCGGCGGCGGACGCGCGGCCCGCGCGCACCAGCGGAAGAGCGGGGCGTGCCGGCGTGCTCGTCGCCGTGTCGCTGGGGATCGCTGCCGCAGCGGCGGTGGTCGTGGGCGTCGCGGCGGCTTCGTCCCTGGCGACGCACGAACGCCGCGCCCGGGCCATCGTGGCCGACGACGGCGACGCCTCGGTGCCCATCGCGGCCGGGTGGACGTCGTACGAGCCGCCGATCTGCGAGCCGGGCGCCGACGATCCGGGCGCCGGCGAGACGTGCGCCGCGGTGCCGGCTTCCCTGGTGATGGCGTCGTCCGACGGGATCCCGCGCGCGAGCGTGGAGTCGATGGATCCACCCGGTCACGCCGACGACTTCGCGCTCACCTGCAAGCGCGAGCCCGAGATGAGCACCCCGTAAGTCGACCGCGACGGTCGGGGATCGATGCAACGAGCAACCACTCGCACAGGAGAGATCTGCCATGCGAACGAGCTGGATCACGTGGATCGTCACCCTGGCGCTCGCCGCGAGCGTCACCGAATGCAACCGCGACGCAGGACCCGACGTCGGAGGGCCGGCACCCGCGCCGATCCCGGCACCCGCAGGGGCGACGCCCCAGAAAGCGCCGCCCGCCGCCCCGATCTACCGCGTCCCGCTCGACGAGGATCTGCCGTCGATCGGCGATTCGCGCGCCCTCGTGACCGTCGCGGCCTTCCTCGACTACGAGTGCCCCTATTGCCGCAAGTCGCAGCGGACGCTCGAGCAGCTGCTCGCGAGCTACCCGCGCGACCTGCGCATCGTGGTGGTGGAGCACCCGCTGCCGATGCACACCCACGCGCGCGCGGCGGCCCTCGCCTCCCTGGCCGCCGCGGCGCAGGGTCGGTTCGAAGCGCTGCACCCGCTCCTCCTCGAGGGCACGCTCGACGACGCGGCCATCGAGGCCGCCGCGGGCGCGGCGGGGCTCGACCTGGGTCGCTTCGACGGGGATCGAGCCAGCCCCGAGACGTCGGCGGCGCTCGACCACGCGCTGCAGCTAGCGTCGCAGATCGGCGTGCTGGGCACTCCCACGTTCTTCGTGAACGGGCGGCGCATCGTGGGCGCGCAGCCGTACGACGTCTTCCGCCAGGTCGTCGACGAGAGGCTCGCCGCAGCCCGGCAACTGGTCGCCTCGGGCGTGCGGCCGTCGCGCGTCTACGAGCAGACGATCGCCGCGGGCCTTCCGTCGGTGACCGACGACGACGACGGCTCGGGGCACGCTTGCAACGACGAGGGTTGCCAGCACGGCAAGGACGACGGCGCCGCGATCGGTGACGCCGTCGAGGCCGTGCCCACGACGGGCGCCCCGGCGCGTGGCCCGGCGTCGGCCTCCATCAGCGTCGTGCTCTTCTCGGACTACGAGTGCCCCTACTGCGCAAAGGCCGAGCCCATCGTGCGCTCGCTCGAGCAGGCGCACCCCGCGGACGTCCGCGTCGTCTTCAAGAACATGCCGCTCCCCATGCACGAGCACGCGCGGCTGGCCGCCAAGGCGGCTCTCGCCGCCGGCGAGCAGGGAAAGTACTGGGAGTACCACGACGTCCTCTTCGCGCATCCGAACGCGCTCGGCCGCGCTGCGCTGGAGGGCTACGCCGCCGACCTCGGCCTCGACACCCGGCGCTTCGACCGCGACCTGGACGACCCGCGACTCGAAGCGCGCCTGCAGGCCGACGTGTCCGACGCCAATGCGCTCGGCGTGAAGGGCACGCCGACGCTCTTCGTCAACGGGCATCGTGTGGTGGGCGCGCAACCGCTCGCGATGCTCGAGCGCGCGGCGGCGAAGCACTGAGCGGCGTCACTGCTTGGTGAACGTCTCGACCACGGTGCGGGCACCGGCGTCGTCGGTGCCCCCATCGAGGAAGATGAGGATGGTCGTCGCCGTGGCCGTGTAGCTGCCGTGCGTGACGTGCGAGTCGGGGCACGTGTCGGTCGCGGTGAAGCTCGTGCCGCTGGTCGCGAGGGTCACGGTCCGGGTCGGGGGCTGGCCGTTCGACGCGATCTGGATGGTGCTCCCAGCAATCTGGATGGTCGTCTGCGTCATCCCGGAAGGGCCCGACGGTCCCGTCGGCCCCGTGTAGATGCTCACGTCGGTCATCGCGTAGGTGCCGTCGACCATCGTTCCGCCCTGCGGCATCGGCGCGTCCTGGCTCACCTGCTGGACCGTGATGACCGACGCCGAGTTCGCGAGCATGTTGCAGACGGTCGCTGCCTCCCCGGGCGCATCCGCTGCGTCCTGCGCGGGGGACCCGGCGTCGGAAGCGCCGTCGGACCCGGCGTCGGACCCGGTGTCGGGTTCGACGTCGTGGTCGGTGCCGGCGTCCCGGGGCGTCGACCCGCCGGTGCTGCTGGTGCAACCAGCGGCGAGCGCCAGCGCCGCAATCCCGAAGCTGAAGATGAAGTGAGCAGGCATAAAGGCCTCCGGCCGGTCCGCCCAGCAATCCGCGCGCCACGCGACCCTCCCGGCGATTGCAAGCCGTGACCGGTGGGTGCGTGGCCGCGCGTGGGGTGTCGCGCCGGAGGCACTGTGGACGCCGCGCGACACCGGGGCGGGCGCCGCGGTCAGGGTCCGTCAGAGCGGAGGCTGCAGCGCCAGGCTCGCGGGGATGTCGTCGCAGTAGGCCCCGTCGAACCCGAACGACGCGTAGTACCCGAACTGCTGCACGTTCTTCGCCGGGTCGGCGAACGCCTTCATCCCGAACGCGTGCGCGGCGCCGACGAACTGCGCAACGCTGCCCGGCTGCTGCTGCTCGCTCGTGACGATGAAGTCCTGCTCCCCGTCGATGATCGACGCGCCGACCACGAACGCCGTCTGGAAGAACTGCTGCACCGACGTGTATCCCGGCAGCCGGTAGACGACGCCGAGGTCCGCCCACTGGAGCCCGAGATTGAGCTGCTTCTGGATCAGCGTCACCTGCAGTCCCGTGGCCCCCGTGACCTGCGCGGGCGTGAGCAGCTGCAAGAGGTCGAGGTCGAGCTCGCGCGGGATGTTCGGGGCCATCTGCAGCGCGAGGTAGTCGAGCGCCGGCGAGAAGCCGTCGAGGATGACGGCGTCGTCCATGCGGGTCTTGTGGATCACGTCGACGACCGCGCTGACGAACGGCTGCTCCTGGACGTCGTTCGGGTCGCAGAGCGGCGACCGCGTCTTCATCTCGACGACCACGATGCCGCTGAGCGTCTTCGAGGTGTGATTGAACTGCCGCGCCACCTTGAGCACGGAGTCGAGCGTCGGGATGTACGGCACCTTCGCCTGCAGCTCGGCGAGCGTGTAGCTGTTGATGCACGTGTAATCGGGCAAGAAGTCGAAGTCGTGATAGGCGACGACCTGCCCGTCCTTCGTGATCTCGGCGTCGACCTCGACGACGCTCGCGCCCTGCTGGTACGCGAGGGTGACCGAGTCGATGGTGTCGTTGATCGGCTTGGTGGGATCGCTGCCGAAGTTCTCTCCGGCGCCCTCGTGACCGATGACGATCGGGCGGACGTTCAGCGCCAGCAGCTGCGACGCGGTGTACTGGACGGTGTCGTCCTCGTCGCCCCCGGCGAGAGCGCTCGACGTGGCGCCGGTCGGCCCGCCAGGCTCCGCGGCCGACGAGCAACCAGCGAGCAGCGCGAGCAGACCCACGAGAGTGCCGATACGTCGCATGGCAGGACTCCTTGCGTTTCGAGTGAACGACTCCCCGGGCGCTTCCTCCGAGCGGAATCATCAGCGTAGCTCAAGCTCTGCCGGAGGCACGCGCGGCGCCCCTTCGCCTACACTCGCGCAGCACGGCAGGCGGGGTGTGAGCGCGCGCGCGTCCTAGGCTCTACGCCACAGGAGCGCACGCCACTCGTCGCGCTCGTAGACCTCGGGCCGATTGCCGCCGAGGAGCCGGGCGTAGCGGACGGTCACCTCGGGAACGTCGGTCGAGACGAGGCCGGAGAGCAACACCGCACCGCCGGGCGCGCGAAGCCCGGCGATGGCCTCGGCGACCGAAGGGAGAACGGCGCGCCAGACGTTCGCAACGACGAAATCGAACGGGCCCACCACGTGCGCCAGCGAGGACGACGACCGGATGACGCCGTCGACGCCGTTGGCCTGGAAGCAGCGCTGCGCGTGCTCGATCGCGCCCGCGTCGATCTCCACCGCGTCTACCGTCGCTCCGAGGCGGGCCCCGGCGATCGACAGGATCCCCGAGCCGCTCCCCACGTCGAGCAGCCGCCAGGCGCGCCCGCGCGGCGCAATCGCAGAGATGCCCTCGAGGCACAGCTGCGTCGTCGGATGGGAGCCGTCGCCGAAGCCCGGGCCCGGCACGAGGAGGAGCGGAATCGCGGCCGGGTCCGCCGCACCGCCGACCGGCACGACGTGCCAGCGGGGCGCCACGCGCCTGCCCGTCGACGAAGAAGCGGTGTTCAGCCTGCGGCCTCCGAGGGAGCGTGCTCGGCTCCCGCGGGGATGGGTAGCGTGAAATGGAACGTCGCGCCGCGGCCCAGCTCGGAGGCGACGCCGATGTCGCCCCCGTGGGCGTCGATGATGCCCTTGGCGATGTAGAGGCCCAGCCCCGTGCCCTTGCTCGCCGTCTCGCGAGCCTGCCAGTAGCGCTCGAAGACGTGAGGCAGGTGTGCCTCGGAGATGCCGGGGCCCGTGTCGGACACGCGGACGACGACCCCATGCGCATCGCGCTCGGCCGAGATGGTGACCGCTCCTCCGGGCGGCGTGAACTTGATCGCGTTGCCCACGAGGTTCGAGAGCACCTGGATGATCCTGCATCCGTCGCACAGGACGACGAGCGGCTCGTCGGGTAGCCGCACTTCGAGCCGCTGGCGCTTCGCGTCGGCGGCCGGCCCGGCCGCGTCGATCGCCGCCTGGACCGTGGGCGCGAGGGCGGTCCGGCGGAGGTCGACCGACAGGTGGCCGGCCTCGATGCTCGTGAGATCGAGCAGGTCCTGGATCAGCCGGTTCATGCGGTCGGCGCAGCGTTTGACGATCTCGGCCTTCTTGCGGTCGCCCTTCCGGCGGTCGCTCGCCACCGGCGTGCGCAGCATCGATTGAGCGACGAAGAGGATCGCGTTGAGGGGGCTGCGCAGGTCGTGCGACACCATCGCGAGCACGTCTTGCCGCTGCCGGTTGGCGATCTCCGCCTCCTCGTGGAGTCGCGCGTTGGCGATCGACATCGCCAGCCGTCGTCCCAGCTCCTGCGCCAGGGCGAGGTGGTGCTCGCCGTAGCGGCGCCCGGAGCGGACCATCGCGAGCGCGAGCACGCCGACGGCGTTGCCCTGCGCGACGAGCGGGATCCTCGCGACCGAGGCCTTGCGCCAGGGGGGCGAGAGCGAGAGGTCGCTCACGGTGGCCGGACCGTCACCGGGCTGCATGCGCGCCGCCTGCAGCACCTCGTCGGCCAGCCGCGGATCGTCCAGTCCCGCGAACGCCGTCCCGAGTCTCTCGGGGCGACCGCGCACGTCGAGTGCCTCCACCACGCACACGTCACCCAGCAGCGGCACGGCGTGCGCGACCGACTTCGCCACGGTGGTGCGACAGTCGAGCGATGCACCGAGCGCGGCGCTGACGTCCGCCAGGAGCTTGTGCGCGAGGAGGTCGCGCTCGGCGACGGCCCTGTCCCGCTCGGCCGCGCGACGCCTGACCCGCTCGGCGGCGCGCACGGCGATGATGGCCGACCGCCGCGCCAGCTCCACGGCGAGCTGATTGACCACGGTGCTGATGAAGACGAGATCGGTCTCGCGCAGCGGCCGGGTCTGCTCCACCTGCAGCGCGCCGAGGATGGGGCTCCCCGACACGACCAGCGGCAACACCACGAAGGAGCCGCGCGTCGACCCGTCCTCGCGCGGGCGCGGCCCCTCGCCGACCAGGAACCGATACATGCTCCGCGCGCGCTCCCGCGCGATGCGGAGGTACCGCTCGTCGTCCACGTCGAGCTCGCCGCGCCACGCCCGCACGCAGCGCGCGACCGCGCAGTCGAGCACGAGCACCCCGCTGCGCAGCCTGAGTGCGCGGTGCATGACGTCGAACACCGCCGACGCCAGCCCCAGGACCCCGGACTGCCGCGTCGCCAGGATCTGGCTGACCTCGTAGAGCAGCGACACGCGGTCGTGCTCGGCATGGTCGAGGACCGCATGCATCCCGCCTTCGCCTTCTTGGCGGGACGTCGAGGCCCTCACGACGCACTCGTTCTCTCGGACAGGGCCAGCGACCTGCGGCGCGGATCGCTCCGCTCCATCGCGGCGAGTGACAGCGGCACCCTCCACAGCGTCTCGTGGAGCGCGCGGGTGAGGATCCCTCCCGTGAGCTGCGCGACCACGGTGAGGAACTCGACGAGCACGAAGCGCACGGCTCTTCGCAACGAGTCCGGGGTGGTGTCGGCCGAGGGCCAGAACCACGGGAAGCGCGCGTGCGTGCGCTCGATGACGCGATCGTTGATGGTGCTCACGGTGACGTCCCCGAGCGCGACGCGAGCGCGCGCACATAGAGCGTCGAACGCGCGCTCGAAGGCGGCGCGAAGGGTCGCGGGCGAAAGCCGCTTCGCGGGGCGCAACCATGCGTCGACGCGCGCGGCATGCTCGATGGCATCGTCGAACAAGAGACCCCCTTCTCCCAGGCACGTGGCCCGGACGGTCAAGAACGTCCTCGCTCTCCCGATTCACGCCGCGGGGTGGCCTCAGGGCGAGCTTAGTGACGCAGCGTGGTAACACACACCTCGCACCACGCAAGAGGGCAAATGAGTATTCGCAGGACGATTAGCTAAGCGATTTTGATCCGCGCGGAACGCGTGTCGCCCGGAAGCCAGCTCGAGAGCAGCTCGTCGACACGGGAGAGATCGAGAGGCTTGCGTAACGTCGTGTTCGGCAAGGCCGAAAGGCGACCGTCGGCTTCCGAGGTCGCCGCCGTCATGAAAACGACGCGACGCGCCTGCGACGGGGAGATGGCAGCGATGCGCTCGCAGAGCTCGATGCCGTCCATCTCGGGCATCCTCACGTCGAGGAGAATGGCATCGTAGCGCTCGCCTGTGTCGATGCTGGCGAGCGCCTCGTGCGGATCGGCCGTCGCGAGGACGTCCACGCGTTCGCCGAGCGCCACCTCGATGGCTTCCACGAGCAGC
The DNA here is from genome assembly GCA_036393165.1 of Polyangiaceae bacterium. GTDB lineage: Bacteria > Myxococcota_A > Polyangia > Polyangiales > Polyangiaceae > Palsa-1150. The sequence continues at coordinate 19,399 of DASVWO010000178.1, forward strand.
AGCTCGTCGTCCACGACGAGCAGCCGCGGCATGCGGGGCCGCGCCTCCTCGCTGTCGGGGCAGCTCCCGCGGTCGTTCCGAGACATGGCCGCCGCTCGGGAGCACGCGTCGTGCCCCTCGCTTTCTCGGCCTCGCCGGGCTCCGTCGCACCGAAGAGCACGCGAGGCATGACGTCACGGCGCGGCGCGCTTGCCGTCTCGCTCGGAGCAGCGCTCGCTTGACGCGGACGCGGCGCTCTCACAAACCGTTCCAGGGTACAGAGAGGAGGAGCGGCAACATGACCACGCGATGGAACGATCTCGTCGCCCTCGCACGAGAGATCGAACAGGCACGGCGCGAAAACAAGCCGATCGAACCCCAGAAGGCGCGGAGGCTCGCACGTGCCGTGCTGGCGCTGCAGCTCGACGAGCGACAACGCGCGCAGGGGCTCGCCGCCGACCGGGACGACTCCGCCTGACTCCCCCTCAGTCGTCGCTCGAGCCGAGCTGGCGCACGGCGCCGTCTCCCGTGACGGCGAGGGACGTGATGCGCGCGTCGCCGCGATAGAGCAGGTCGCCCGAGCCTCCGATGTGCACGGCCATCTCGCCGCCGTGGGCCACCGTGGCGACGTCGCCCGAGCCCTCGATCTCGTACGCGCCACCCTCGACGGGGTAGGCGCGCGCGTCCAGGTCGCCCGACCCGTGCAGGCTCGCCTCGAGCCGCTTGCCGGCGCCGCGCAGCACCACGTCGCCCGAGCCGTCGATGGTGCACCGCACGAGATCGGCGCTGCCGGTGTAGTGGACGTCGCCATCCCCGAGGATCGCCAGATCCAGCTCCGGGTGACCGCCGGTCGCCTGGACCTCGAGGTCCCCCGAGCCGCGGAGGACGGCCGAGCGCAGGGCCGGCACGTCGATCGTCACTTTCACGTCGTCGTGGTCGCAGTCGTCATCGTCGTCATCGTCATCGCCGTCGTCGCCGGAACCCGTCGACTCGACGACCAGCGTGTCCCCCACGACGTGCGTCGTGACGTGCGCACGCTCGGCCGGTCCGCCCGTGATGGCGACCTGGGTCCCTGGGCCCTCCCGGACGAGCACGTCCACAGGCCCGCGCATGTCGATGCGCGAGAACGCGGCGTGGTCGTTGGCCCGGAGCTCGCTCGAGACCGACGCGTCCCGGTGGTGCGCGCAGCCGGAAAGCGCAACGAATACGAGGGGTGCCGCGAGGGCGGCGCAGCGCGCGAACGTCATGGACGGACCTCCCAGCCTCCGTTCGAGCCAGGCATCCCTCTTATTTCAAGGCGTCGAGCGAGGTCGGCGGCAGGTAGTCGCCGAGGAGGGAGCGCCGCCACCAGGTCCCCGTGCGCAGGCGCTCGCCCCAGCCGGTGAACTGGTACCGGTAGTAGCGCGCGCGCACGAAGCGGGGCGCGCGACCGTCGAACGGGTCGCGGCGCAGCAGGCGAAGCGTGGGCCGATCGGCCTCGAGCAATCGCCGGACGAGCCTCACGAACCAGGGCTCGTATCCGTAGGTCACCACTTCGCCGTCGTACACGTGCGTCGAGAACGGCAGAAACCAGAGCACCCAGTCGAGGCGCAGGTGATACGGGGCCACCAGTGGGGGCATCCGCGCCGGCCTGCCCGGCTTGGCGCGATGTTCGTATTCGACCCATCGAGCATCCTCGGAGCGCGGATCCTCGCTCTCGGTTCCCTCGAGCACGACCTCGTAGCGCTCGCGCGTCACGCTCCCGAACGCGCCGTAGGTGCCGACCAGGTGCAGGGGGTTGTAGTTCAGGTTCATGGCCTGGTCCTTCGACGCCAGGTTGAGCACGGGCCTCACGCTCATCACGATCGTCGCCCCCGCCAGCAGCAGCGCGAACACGTCGTACCCGAGAGGCGGCGCATGAAGGACCACGGGGACGGGCGCCGGGAGGCTCAGTGCCGAGACTCCGAGCACGATCGTGAGCCAGTTGAGCCACGCGTAGTTGCCGCTCACGACGAGCCAGACCTGATGGAAGATGGTGAGCCCTCCGGCCAGGGAGGCGACGGGCTGCGGCGCCAGGAGCGCGAACGGGACGAAGACCTGCACGAAGTGGCTGAAGATGACGCTGAAGCGGTGCAACGGCTTCGGCAGCCGATGGAAGAACCAGCTCAGCGGGTTGGGCAGGGGCTGCGTCTCGTAGTGGAAGTACAGGCACGTGAGGTCGCGCCAGCACCGGTCGTGACGCAGCTTGATGAGGCCCGCGCCGAGCTCCGTGCGAAGCAGCATGAAGCGAAGGATCAGGACCGGCACCACGGAGGGCGCCATCGACGACGGGCCGAGGAAACTCGCGAAGAAGCCGGCCTCGAGGAGCATCGACTCCCAGCCGAACGCGTAGAAGTGCTGGCCGACGTTGACGATGGACAGATACAGCGCGTAGAGCGCGAGCCACACGGAGACGGAGAGCCAGAGCGGCCCCGACTCCGACCATCCCAGCAAGGCCGCGATCGACAGGCCGGCGCCCGCCAGCGCCACGGTCGTGAGAAAGCGGTCGCTGTAGTGGAGGTGAAAGACGCTAGGCGCGTCGAGGAAGCTCACGCGCCGCAGGAAGGCCGGCACGGGCAGCAGGCCGCGCTCGCCGAGCAGCGGCCGGAACTGGTCGAGCGCCGCGATGAAGGCCAGCAGGTAGATGGCGGCGAGGCCGCGCTGCAGAAGCAGGCGCACCCACCAGATGCTTCCGACAAGCCCCACCACCTCAGCGGATGGAGCGCACGTCGACGATGGGCGACGTGAGCGATACCTGGAGCATGGCGCCGGCCGGGATCGTGATCTCACTCGTTCCCTGGGCCAGGCCGGGTTGCGTCCCGCCCTGCGGCTCCGTCACGCCCGGTTGCGCGCTCGTGACGCCGGAGGGCGCCGGGATGGCGCGATAGTGCGATTGCTGCGCCGACACCACGCGTGCGCGGAGCGGAACGCGCCCCTCTTTGAGCACCAGCGTGTCGAACTCCAGGTCGATCCGCGGCGCAGGCACGTGCTGGATGCTCGCGATGTGCCCCTCGAGCTGTGCCCCGGCCGGAATCAGCTCGTTGCCATTGGCGGCGCGCACGGGCTTCGTGACGGTGGCGGTGACCGGCTGGCCGGGCTTGCTGATGCGCGTGTCGACGGGCTGGTCGATCGTCGCGTCGAACGCCGTGCCCGAGGCGACGTAGGGCACCGGTACCGGGCCGGCCTTCCGGGTGATGGCGACGGCGCCGCCGGGTTCCGGTGGAGGCGTCTTGGCGCATGCGCAGAACAGCAACGGCAGGGCGAGTGCAAAAACGGATAGGCGGTCTCTCATGCTGCACCTCGGCGAATCCAGTGCAGCACCCGTACCCATCGAAGACTGAAGCGCCGTTCCGACCGCCGGCACGCACGGTGCTCGCATGCATAGACGGAGCGCTGCGATGAAGTGCTGGCGAGTGATGCGCGCCGACGTGGAGTGTTGTCGCCGGGGCGACCCGGTCGAGGCGGTTGCCGAGCGGATGAGGAGGCTCGACGTCGGCTTCATGCCCGTCTGCGACGGCGGCGGGGTCGTCGTCGGTACGGTGACGGACCGAGATCTCGCCGTCCGGGTGCTCGGAGAGCATCGGGACGCACGCCGCACGCTCGTCGACGAGGTGATGAGCCGTGAGGTCGTGTCCTGCCTTCCCGACGACGACCTGGACGTCGCCGAGGACCTGATGGAGCGTCACAAGACGTCGCGGGTCATCTGCGTCGACGAGCGCGGACGGGCGTGCGGTGTGATCAGCCTCCCGGACGTTGCCCGCGTGGAGCAGCGCGCGCGCGCCGCGGAGATCCTCCAGGCCACCCTTCAGTGGGCGCCTTGACGGCCCGTGCTGATCGTTTCGTCGCAGATGTGCGACTGGGACCCTTCGCGCGCGACGCACCACGCGAGGATCGAGTGGCCACGGACGACGGCGTTCCCGAGGATCAGCGTCGCATCGGGCCACTTGACGACGGTGCACGTCGCCGCGACCCCCTCGACGCGGCAGGCCGCGCTCGTGCGCTTCGGCGGCAGCGCCGACGGCGCGTCGGTCCTCATCTTCCGCGTCGTGTCCTCGATCGTCGCGTCGCGCAGCGAAGGGATCGCCTTCGGGTCGCTCGGCTCGGTCCAGCCGAGGACGGCGTCGCCGCAATCGAGCAGGCCCGCGCGGTCGTTGGCCGCGAGGTGACAGTCGGGCGGCTCGGCGATCGGTCGCTCGGCGATCGCGGGGACGGGCCGAGGGCGGATGCGCACGCCGTTCGGCGGCAGCTCCGTGTAGGGCAGCGTCGACAGCTCGTCGAGTTGCTGTCGGCAGCGCGCTTGCGATGCGTCGTCGGCGCCGGCCAGACACGCGACGACGCGGAGCGGAGCTGCGTCCGTCTCGAGGAGGGCGGCGGTGCCGACCGCCAGGATCTGCTTCTTCGCGTTGCGCAGCGAGAGCTCCATGCCCTTGCGCGGGACGCCACCGACCAGGACGTCGTCACCGTGCTCGTCGACGGTGCCGGCGAATGCGCCGCGCATCGACTCGCGGGCCCCGCGCAGCAGCGCTTCGGGGTCGTCACCCTCGCGGGTGACCACGGTCGTGCCGTCGCACGTGAAGGTCCAGCCGAGCACGGAGGTGTACACCGCGGTGCAGCCCTCGAACGCGCCGCTCGGGTGTGCAGCGGCAGGAGGCGGGGCCGCCGGAGACGACGCGCACGCAGCGGCTGCCGCCGCAGCGACGGCGATGGCGACGAAACTGACGGGCACTCTCACGAGGCGCGAGTCTACTCGGACTGCGCTACGTTCTGGGCGAATGATGGACCGGGAGAGGGACCGGGAGGACGAGCTCGCACGCCTGCGCGAACGCGTGGATGACCTGGAACGAGAGGCGCGCGCGGCGCGAGGCAACGAAGCGCTCCTTCGTTCGGTCCTCGAGAACGCGCCCGACTTCATCGTGCGGGTCACCATCGACGGCACGATGCTCTTCCTCAATCGCGTCGCGCCCGGGCTCACGATGGAAGCCTCGGTCGGTCGCTCGGTGCTCGACTTCGTCGCACCGGAGTCCCACGAGGTCGTTCTCCGGACCCTCGCTCGAGTCGCGCGGACGGGCGAGCCAGGAACCTACGAGTGCAAGGCCGTCGGCCCACACGGCTCGATGTCCGACTACGGCACGACGGTCAGCCCCATCCGGGAGGGGGATCGCGTCGTCGCGCTCACGCTGATCGCACGCGACGTCACGGCGCAGAAAGCGACCGAGCGCGCGCTGCGCGAGAGCGAGGAGAAGCTGCGCCTCGCCATCGGCGCGACGGGCGTCGGCACCTGGAGCTGGGATCTGAAGGGGGACGTGGTGAGCTGGGACGAGGCGCTCTGCCGCACCTTCGGCGTGCCGTGCGCGCCGAAGAGCTACGACGAGTTCCTCGCGCTGATGCACCCCGACGACCGCGCGAGGGTCGGGGCGCACGTTCAACGCAGCGCCGAGACCGGCGTGTACCCGGACCTCGAGCACCGCATCGTGAGGCCCGACGGCGAGACGCGCTGGCTGCTCGGCAAGGCCTCGTTCGTCCGCGACGCGTCGGGTAGCGCGACGCTGCTCATCGGCGGCACCTTCGACATCACCGATCGCAAGCGGTTCGAAGAGCGGCTCCGTCACGCGCAGAAGATGGAAGCGATCGGGCAGCTCTCTGCGGGCATCGCGCACAACTTCAACAACATGCTGGCGGTCATCGTCCCGAGCATGGAGGTCGCAGCGGCACGCGCCGACGCGACGACGGCGGACGTGCTCGCGGGAGCCCTCGATGCGGCGATGCGCGCCGCCGCCATCGTGCGCGAGCTGATGCTCGTCTCCGGCAAATCGCGCACGATGGACCGCAAGCCCGTGGCGATCGAGGCGCTCGTCGAGCGCACGGTACGCATGTGCCAGAGCACCTTCGATCCGGGCATCACGCTCGACCTCCGCGTCGCCCCGCAATTGCCGCTCGTCGTCGCCAACGGAGGGCAGATCGGGCAAGCGCTGCTCAACGTCCTCATCAACGCGCGCGATGCGGTTCAAGCCGCGCCCGAAGCGCGACCGCGCGCCATCCGCGTGCGCGTCGAAGGATCCGAGCACCAGGTCGTCGTGCGGGTGGAAGACGATGGATGTGGGATGGATGAGGACACGCGGCGTCGCGTGTTCGAGCCCTTCTTCACGACGAAGGAGGTCGGGCGCGGCACGGGGCTCGGGCTCGCGACGACGTATGCGATCGTCACCGACCACGGGGGCGCGATCGAATGCGTATCGACGCTCGGCGTGGGTACGACGTTCACGCTCACGTTCCCGGCCGTCCAGGCCGTCGAGCGCGAGGACGGACGCGCGGGGTCGGCGCCCGGCGTCGTGGGCGGGAGCGAGCGGGTGCTCGTCGTCGACGACGAAGCGCTCGTGCGGGCCACCGTCGCGCGGACGTTGCGCGGCGCCGGCTACGAGGTCCTCGAGGCGGCCGACGGCGAAGCGGCCATCCGCGTGCTCTCGTCCGAGGGCGACACGCTCGATCTCGTGCTTCTCGACGAGTCGATGCCCCGGCTCTCGGGCCGCGGGGTGCTCGAGACCATGCGCGCGCGCGCACTCGACGTGCCGGTCATCGCCTGGACCGCGCACGTGGGGGCGATCGAGGGGGTCCGGGCGGTCTTGAACAAGCCCGTCACGTCCGCGACGCTGCTGCGGACCGTGCGCCAGATCCTCGACGGATGATTCGCAACAAGGGCAAGAAGGGGAGATGGCTCCCCAGGCGAGCGGTTTCCATGAACCGCCCGGCTTAAGACGCGGCAGAGCCGGTCGGCTGTTAACCGCCCGGTCGCGGCTCTTTGTCACAGACGCAACCAGCCAGGACGCGCCCCGGACGCGCTGCTGCATGCTGGTCCCTTCATCGCGCGCGAGTACGGGTCACCCCCAGCGATGCGCTTCGAGCTTGACGCGCCCGACGACGGCGTCGAGCACGATCGCGGCCTCGTCGCGCTCGCTCGCATCGTGTTGACCATCGCCGGAGCGCCTACGAACCTGCCGGCGGCCAAGCGCGTGGCCGAGCCGAGTCGGTCCTGAAGCAGCGCCGCGCTCCGGTGGAGCGGCTCCGGGATCGGCTCCCCGTCGCCGCTGCGCCAGCGGGCGATGCGCACCGTCGCGTCGAGCGACTCGAGGAGAGACTCGAGCGCGCCGCGGAACGTGACGATGCGCGGATCCTTCCCGGGATCCCGGCGAGCAGGGCCGCTCACCAGCGTGACCGCTTCCCGCCGCCGCCGTAGCTGCCACCGCCGCCGAAGCCGCCGCGGGCTCCGCCGCCCTGGCGCTCCTCGGCCTCGTTGACGCGCAGATCGCGCCCGTCGAGGCTCGTGCCGTTCATGGCCGTGATGGCCGCCTGCGCCGCCTGGGCGGTACCCATCGTCACGAAGCCGAAGCCGCGCGGCTGCCCGGTCTGCCGGTCGGTGACAAGGTGCACGTCGGTGACCTCGCCGTACTGCGAGAACGCGTCGCGGACCGTGTCGCTGTTGGTGTTGAACGAGAGATTGCCCACGTAGAGTCGATTGCCCATTGAATGTCCGCGTCCTTTCGCTGCCGTGTCGGATGCTGAGTGGTTTCCGGTCAGTAGAGCTTCGCGAGCGCCAGCTTCTCGAGCCGGACGAGCTGCCCGCGCGCGGCGCGGAGCTTGTCGAACGCCTTTTGGAGCGCCTCGCTGATCGTGGTCTTCTCGGCGCGCACCGCTGCCTGGACCTCGCGCAGGAGGCGAGTGAGGTCGCCCTCCGCGTCGGCGACGGCGTCCTTCGCCGACTTGATCTCCTGGAGAAGTTGCTCGTCCATCGGTCGCTCAAATGGCGCGCACCGCGCTCATGGCGAGAGCGACCGACTGCCAGTCGAAAATCGGCAGGTTGCCCGCGATGCGCTTCTTGCTCCATGAGCGGCCGACTGCTCGCAGCGCCTCGGCGCGGGTCGGCCCCCACTCGGCCACGACCACTGCGTCGGGCGAGGTGCTGGTCGCCGCCTCGATGCGCCACTCGGTAGGCGGCCCTTCGTCGCCGCCGCGCCCACTGACCCGCAGCGTCAGGCGTCCCGCCTTGCTGCGCAGGTCGTAGACCATCGCCTCACCGGAACGAAACTGCGTGATGATGCGGAGCGGGTCCTCGTCGAGTTCAGCTTTCACCGGTGCATCCCTCTCGCGGCGGTACGTCCCCGTCGAAAGGGCGTGAGGAGAGACCTTTCCTCGCTGCCGCGCGGTCGGGGAAGGGCGCGAGACGGGCACCTGACGGCCACGTCATCACAGCCACACGAGGAGGACCCGAACGATTCGAGGCGGGCGCGCGAGACCGGTGAGTGCGAAGGGTTTAGCGCGTGAGGGTGCGAGGCGCAACCTCACGCCCGTCGAGAAGCGCCGCGAGCTCGGGCGATCGCTTCCGGAGCTTGCCGAGGGCCTTCACCTCGATCTGACGGATGCGCTCGCGGGTGACGAGGAACCGCGTGCCGATCTCCTCGAGCGTGTGCTCGTGCTCGCCCCCGAGGCCGAAGCGCAGTCGCAGCACGGTCGCCTCCCGCGGCGCCAGGCACGCGAGCATGCGCTCGGCCCGGTCGGCGAGCGACCCATGGACCGCCGCCTCGTACGGCGACACCGCGCGCGCGTCGTGCAGCAAGTCCCCGACGCTCGCCTCGAAGTCTCCGAGCAGCGGTGCATCGAGGCTCCTGGGCTCGCGCATGCAGCGGATGGCGCTCTCGACCTGCGTCGCGTGTACACTCACCTCGATGGCAATCTCCTCGGTGTTGGGAGGGCGCCCGAACTCCTGCAGGAATCGCTGCTGAGCGCGTCGCACGCGCGTCATCAGGTCGAACATGTGCACCGGTGTGCGGATCATGTGCGACTGCTCCGCGATCGAGCGCGAGATCGACTGCCGGATCCACCACGTCGCGTAGGTGCTGAACTTGAACCCGCGCCGGTACTCGAACTTCTCGACGGCGCGCATCAGCCCGATGTTGCCTTCCTGGATCAGGTCGATCATGGCCATGCCGCGGTTGACGTACTTCTTGGCCACGGAGACGACCAGGCGCAGGTTGCCCCGCACCAGCTCCGCGCGCGCGGCCGCCGCGACCCGGCACGCTTCCGCGACGACTCTCTCCTCGGTCGAGAGGACGCGCGCCATCCTCTCCACCGTGCGCACGTTGAGCCGCAGCTCGACGAGGGCCTCGGTCATCCGCGCGTGCCTTCGCTCGCGCGACTTGCGCGCAGCGCGGGGTGCCGCGGCGGTCCTGCCCGGCGTGCTCGCCCGCTTCGTGGGCCGGGGCCGGCGGCGCGCGATGCGCGTGACCGTGTCGGCCAGGCCGACGAGCCTTCGCCGCTCGGCGTCTTCCCACTCCGGGTCCTCGGCGACGAAGCTCCGGGCGACGTCGCGCACGCGCACCGATCCCGCCCGCAGCCCGTCCGCCAGCTCGCGCACGAGACCGATGCCCGCCTCGCACCGCACGAGCGCTTCGAGCACGGCCTGCTCGGAGAGCTCGATGAGTTTGGCGATTTCGATCTCCTCTTCGCGTGTGAGGAGGGGGATGCGCCCGAGCTGCGCCAGGTACGATCCGGCGCCGTCAGGCGTGGGAATGGGCAGGGTGGATACCTCGGGAGAGCGGCACACTAGCACAGTGGTTACGTTGGCGTTCACATGTGGAAGAAGCCGCAACTCCGAACCGAAGCCGCACGGCGTTACGCCGAGCGCCTGCAGCTGGAGCAAGAGGCGCCGCGCCTGCGCGACCGGGTCCCGGCGCTGGCGACCTTGCGGCTCGAGATCACCGACGGGCGCAACATCACGAGCGCAGACCCGAAGCACACGCGGATCATCGTGGTGGGCACGGCACCGGCGCTCTTCTCGCTGATGTGCGGCGATCACTCGTGCCTCGGCGGAGGGCACGACGTGACCATCGCGTTGCTCGACGGGCTCCGCGCCGGTGCGACCCGCTTCGAGGTGCGGGACGCCTGTTATGGCAATGTCGGCTCCGCCGAATGCGGCCGCACGATGCTCGTGGAGGTCACCGCCACCTACCGATGAGGCTCGGGGGCGTGGACTGTCTGAGGTGTCTTAGCTGCCGCGCGTACCTCGCTACCTCCCCGGCGGTCTCTTGGGTCGCGGCATGGCGTCGAAGTCCGCGAGCGCGCGCTCCTTTTCGAGTCGCGCCTTCTGGTTGCCGGTCACGATTGCGTCATGCTTTGGAGCCGAGCCCACCGCACGTCTTCCGAGCCTTACCTTGAAATGCATGTCGGCGCTCGATCGCATCATCGCGACCTGCATGGACGACGTGCAGACGCTCGATCGCGGCGATCGGCTCGACCCGCGCAGAAGGGCCGCCCTGGCGCGCATCGCCCAAACCCGGCGCGTCTTCTGCGATGCCCTGTGCACGGCCGGGAGGACCTTGCACGTCACGCCTCGCGCACAGGGATCGTGGCTCGGTGCGCTGCGCCGCTTGTGGCTCGACCTGCGCGTCCTCGCCGGCGGACCCCATGCGGGCGACGTGGTCATCGCCTGCCGCCGCTCGCGCGATCGCCTCGAAGCGCGCGTGACCTGGGGTCTCACGCGCGGCTGGACGAAGGAGATCGAGCAGATCCTCGTCGAGGAACGGAGCCGGATCGCGCTCGACCGAGACGTGCTGCTCGGCCTGACGTACTGATCGAGTCGTGCGCGGCCTCGTCGGCTCCGTCGATCGCGCCGACATTCCGTTCCTGGCCGACATGGGCGTTCGCTGCGATCGCTACCGGAGTCTGCCGAGGGCGTTCGTGCACCGGTTTGCGCTGCGCCGCGGGGCGGCGCATACTCCGTCCGCTCTCGTGGTCGGCCGTCGGGCGTGACGGCCGGGCGCGCCCCGCTCGTCGCGCGCGCTCGGCTGGAGGCCCATGAACCACGAGACTCAAGCAGGCTCGATCCGCACGATTGCGATGCTGGGCAATCACGTGCCGCGGCAGTGTGGCATCGCGACCTTCACGGCCGACCTCACCGACGCCATCTCCGCGGAGTTCCCGGACATCGATTGCTCCGTCCTCGCGATGGACGACCCGGGGCGCAGACACGCCTATCCCCCACGCGTCCGCTTCGCGCTCGACGAGAGTGACGTGGCGTCCTACCGGCGCGCCGCCGACTTCCTGAACGTCGGCGCGATCGACGTCGTCTGCCTGCAGCACGAGTACGGGATCTTCGGAGGCAAGGCGGGCAGCCACGTCCTCGCCTTGCTGCGCGAGCTGCGCATGCCCGTGGTCACGACGCTGCACACGCTGCTGGCGGAGCCGGATCCCGCGCAGCGCGCCGTCATGGACGAGATCACGCGCCTCTCGGAGCGCATCGTCGTCATGAGCGCTCGCGGCGCCGAGATCGCCCGGCGCGTCCACGGTGTGCCCGCCGCGAAGATCGACCACATCCCGCACGGCATCCCCCAGGTCCCCCTCGAGCGCGACAGCAAGGATCGACTCGGCGTCGAGTGCCGCCGCGTCATCCTGACCTTCGGGCTCCTCTCGCCCGACAAGGGCATCGAGCACGTGATCGACGCGATGCCGGCGATTCTCGAGCGCTGCCCGGACGCGGTCTACATCGTCCTCGGTGCCACGCATCCGCACGTCAAGGAGCGCCACGGCGAGACCTACCGCCTCATGCTCGAGAACCGCGCGCAGCGCCTCGGCGTCGACGGAAGCATGATCTTCCAGAACCGCTTCGTCTCGCAGGCCGAGCTCACCGAGTTCCTCTCGGCGGCCGACATCTACGTCACGCCTTACCTCAAGCGCGAGCAAAGCACGTCGGGCACCCTCGCTTACGCCGTCGGCGCCGGCGCCGCCGTCGTCTCGACGCCGTACTGGTATGCCGAGGAGCTGCTCGCCGAGGGGCGCGGCGTACTGGTGCCATGGCGCGACCCGCGGGCGCTCGCCCACGAGATCACCAGCCTCCTCGAGGACGACGCGAGGCGGATCGCCATGCGCGGGCGCGCGCGCGCGTTCGGCCAGTCGATGGTCTGGCCGGCGGTGGCGCGCGGCTACGTCGAGAGCTTCGCGCACGCGCGCGCCGAACGCATCGACCGGCGGCGCACCCTCTACCGCAGGTCGGTTCCGCCGAAGCGACCCATGGAGCTGCCCGAGCTCGACCTCCGGCACCTGCGCCTCATGACCGACGACACGGGCCTCCTGCAGCACTCGATGTTCGGGGTCCCGCGCTACGACGACGGCTACTGCCTCGACGACAACGCGCGCGCCCTCCTCCTCATGGCGCTCATCGAGGACGCGCGCGTCGAGGACCGCCAGGCCGTACGCACTCTCGCCTCGCGCTACCTCGCGTTCGTGAGCCACGCGTACAATGCCGACCAGCGCCGCTTCCGGAACTTCATGGCGTACTCGCGCCGCTGGACCGAGAACCAGGGCTCCGAGGACAGCCACGGCCGCGCGCTGTGGGCCCTCGGCACCGTCGTCGGGCGCTCGGGGGATCCGGGCAGGCAGAGCCTCGGCGGCCACCTCTTCCACGCGGCGCTCCCGACCGTGTCCGCGTTCACCAGCCCGCGCGCGTGGGCGTTCGCGCTGCTCGGCATCCACGAGTACCTGCGCGCCTTCCAGGGCGACAGCAGCGTGCAGTCGATGCGGACGCAGCTCGCGGACAGGCTGCTCGATCTTTACCGGCACGCGAGCCGCCCCGATTGGCCCTGGTTCGAGGACCGCCTGACGTACTCGAACGCGCGCCTCTCGCATGCGCTGCTCGTCTCGGGCGCGGCGATGGGCCGCGAGGAGGCGACCGCCGCCGCCCTGCGCTCGCTCGACTGGCTCGCGGGCGTGCAGCGCTCGGACGCCGGAGACTTCGCGCCCGTCGGCTCCGACGGCTTCTACGCGCGCGGTGGGACGAAGGCCGCGTTCGACCAGCAACCGGTGGAGGCGGCTTGCATGATCTCGGCCTGTCTCGAGGCGCGGCGCATCACAGGCGACGAGCGCTGGGATCGCCACGCGCGCCGCGCTTTCAGCTGGTTCCTCGGCCAGAACCACCTGCAGCAGTCGCTTTACGACGCGACCACCGGTGGATGCCGCGACGGCCTGCACGCCGACCGCGTCAACGAGAACCAGGGCGCGGAGTCCACTCTCTCGTTCCTGGTCGGGCTCCTCGAGATGCGCGGCGCCGACGTGAACGGCAAGAGCGCATGACGCGCAACCGCGGATACGAGCAGCTCGTGCGCCGGTACGAGGGCAACCCGATCCTGACCGCGGAGGACTGGCCGTACCCCGCCCACACCGTCTTCAACCCCGGGGCGACGAAGCTGGCCGACGGTTCGACGCTGCTGCTCTGCCGCGTCGAGGATCGCCGCGGCATCTCGCACCTCTGCGCCGCGCGCTCGTACGACGGGGTCGAGGGGTGGGCCATCGATCCCGTACCGACGCTCCGGCCCGATCCGGAGCACTACCCCGAGGAGCTCTGGGGCATCGAGGACCCGCGAATCACGTTCGTCGAGGAGCTCGGCAAGTACGCGGTGGCGTACACGGCGTTCAGCCGCGGCGGGCCGGGCGTCGCCCTC
>DASVWO010000179.1:0-16559 GCA_036393165.1 Polyangiaceae bacterium
CATCGAGACGGGGACCGCGTGGCTGCGGCGCCTCTTCAAGTTCATCCCGTACACCTTCAACTTCGAGGTGATGGGGCAGCCGGTGGGCACGTTCAACCAGGCGTTCAGCTTCATCGGCTACAAGGCGATGATGGACATCACCCCCTGGCAAGGCCTGCACGTCGACCGGCGCATGGCGTTCGCCGGCGCGCTGCTCCTCATGGCCATCGAGGCCAAGGAAGACGCGAACCGCTAGACCTTGGTACGGTTCACTCGTGCGTCGACGCGCGAGTACGGCTGTGGTCTTCGTCCTCGTGGCTGCAGCCTGCGGCAAGAAGGCGGTGCAGCAGCAGGCGACCCCTGACGCGGCGGCCGCGCCGGCCACGATTGCTCCCGTGATCGAAGCCGGCGCCGAGGACGCCGAGCCGCCCTCGGACGCTGCGGCAGACGCCGCGGACGCCGGTCCCACGCACTGCCCGCCGGACATGGCGTACGTCGACACCACGTTCTGTCCCGAGATCGAGCGCCGCTGCCTCGACTCGGAGCACGACAGCGTGAACAACCTCGACATCTGCCACGCCTTCGCGAAGGGCGAGCAGCACTGCCGCACACCCAAGCGCGAGAAGCGCCTGACCGTGTGCATCGACCGCTACGAGTACCCGAACGAGAAGGGCGCGCACCCGGTCTGGATGCTCGACTGGTACCAGGCGCAGGCCACGTGCGAGTCGAAGGGCAAGCGCCTCTGTCTCGACGACGAGTGGACCGCCGCGTGCGAGGGGCCGGAGCACACGCCGTTCGCCTACGGGTGGGAGCGCGACCACTTCAAGTGCAACATGGACAACTTCTACATCGACCCGGCGAAGCCGGCGCCGGACGCGCAGTTCTATTTCTACTCGCCGGACAAGGAGGTCCAGCACCGCGAGCTCGTGCGCCTCGACCAGAGCGTGCCGAGCGGCTCGATGGAGACGTGCAAGAGCGGCTTCGGCGTTTACGACATGTCGGGCAACGTCGACGAATGGGCCGTCAACAGCAGCTACCCGCGCGAGAAATCGCAGTTCGCGGGGCTCAAGGGCGGCGCCTGGGGCCACGTGCGCAGCCAGTGCCGGCCGGAGACCTACAGCCACGATCCGGGCTTCACGTACTACTTCGTCGGTTTCCGCTGCTGCCGCGACGCCGACGACGTGCCGGCCGCGACGAAGTGGAAGCAGGACCTCTCGGCCGTCCCCGCGCCGAAGGTGCCGCCGCACGACTTCGCGCCAGAGCCCATCGTCGCGACGGGCGCGCCCGGCCCGAACAAGAGCAAGTGGAGCCGCGGCCACGGCCTGCGCGAGTAGCCGCGCCGCGTGCTATTCGTAGAGACAACTGCAGGACGCAAGGGCCTGCGACGCCTCTCCGCTCCACGCCGTCGGACGCAAGGGCCGACCACACCAGACCGAGACTCGGAGGAGAAGACCATGTGCTCGATGCCCATCTCCGCGCCGGAGGCGCGCGCGGCGACGCCGCTCGTCGTCGCTTTCGTCGATCTGTCCACCTTCGCGATGGACGCCCGCCGCGTATGCGACGAGGCGCGCCTCGCCGACCTGGTGGACGCCTATTACGAACGCGTCGCTGCCGCCGTCGAGGGCGCCGGCGGACGCGTCGTGAAGTACATGGGCGACGGCGCCCTGCTCACCTTCCCCGTCGAGCGCGCCGACGATGCCGTGCTCGCGCTGGTCGAGGCCAAGCGCGACATCGACGCGTGGCTCGCCGGCGAGCGATGGGAGTCGCGGCTCGTCGTGAAGGTGCACACCGGCACCGTCGTCGCCGGCCCCTTCGGCGCGCGAGGCGACAAGCGCTTCGACGTCATCGGCGACACCGTCAACGTCGCCGCCCGCCTGCAGACGCGCACGTTCGCCATGTCCGCCGAGGTCTTCCGCCTCCTCTCTCCCGAGGCGCGCAAGTCCTTCAAGAAGCACACGCCCCCCATCACGTACATCCCCCTCGACGCTGCCCACCCCTCGAACCTCGCGAAGTGGGGGTGAGATTTCAGGCGCCCCGTCGTGACGGAGGGCCTACAGCTCGGCCATATTGGTGCACCATGAGCGGACTTCTCCCCCGTCGCTCCTCGTTCTGGTTCGCCATTCCCCTCGCCGTCGCCACCTGCGCCCCGGCGTGCGGAAGCGGCAGCGGAGGCTCTGCCTTCGTCGGGTCGTCCGGTGGCGGGGACGGCGGCTCGGGCAGCGGTTCTGGTGGCAGCGGAAGCGGAAGCGGAAGCGGCTCGTTCGTCGGCGACGCGAGCGGCTCGAGCAGCGGCGGCAACACCGGAGGCTTCGACGTCGAGCCGAGCGCGCTGCAGACGATCACGGTCGCCGCCGGCCAGACCACACCGGCGGTGCCCTACAAGGCGACGCTGAACGGCAGCCCGGTAGGCGCCGCGTGGACGGTGGACCGCGGCGATCTCGCGAGCGTCAACGCGGGCCCCTCTCCAAGCGGCACGCTGAAACCGACCGGCACGACCGGCGGCCTGGTGAACGTCATCGCCGGGTACGGCGACAAGACCCTCTCGCGCTCCGTATTCATCCAGATCACGGCGAGCCAGAACGGTTCGAACGCGAGCGCGCCCGGGGAGGGCCAGCAGATCGCGACGACCGTGGGACAGCTCGGCGCGGGCGGTGGAGTCGGCGGCGTGGGCGGCGAGGGGCTCGGCGGCGGGGTGACGGACCCGGCGACGCTGAACGCGCTGAAGAACCCGACGAGCAACGGCTCGGCGCAGAACCTGGGATTCCTCTATCCGTACGACGCAACGGTCTTCCCGCGCGGGCTGCTCGCGCCGCTCATCCAGTGGGCGTGGACCCCGGGCAACGCCGACGCGATCCAGATCTCGCTGAAGACGACGAGCGGCTCGTTCTCGTACACCGGGACGTTCGGGCCGCCGCCGATCCTGCAGCAGACCAAGGGCCCGTTCATCCGCATGCCGATCCCGCAGGACGTGTGGGCGATGGCGACCAACACCGCGGGCGGGCCGACGCCGAACAAGAAGCCCGACCAGCTGACGATGAGCCTCGTGGTCGCCAAGGCCGGCGTGGGCTACGGGCCGATCAGCGAGACGTGGACGATCGCGCCGGGGCTGCTCGAGGGCACGGTCTACTACAACTCGTACGGCACGCAGCTGGTGAAGAACTCCCTCGACTCGGACCACAACGGCAACGAGTACGGCGCGGCGGTGCTCGGGATCCAGGCGGGTGCGACCGGGCCGGTGGTGGTGGCGGGGCCGGCGAGCGCTCCGGGCACCGGCACGGGATGCCGCGTCTGCCACAACGTGTCGTCCGACGGCAGCACGCTCATCGCGCAGCACGGCGACACGTACTCCGAGACGAGCGCCTACGACCTGAAGAACGGCAACGCGGAGAACGTGCTGAGCAACTACGACAGCGTGTTCGGCTGGGCGGGGCTGTCGGCCGACGGGAAGCTCGCCCTCACCAACACGGGCGACCTGGCCGCGAACGACTCGGTGACGCAACTCTATGCCTTCCCGCCGGCCGCGAGCGGGGCCACGCCGCTCGCGGCGACGGGCATCCCGTCGAATCTGCAGGCCGGGACGCCATCGTTCTCGCCCGACACGAAGCACGTCGCCTTCGACTTCCTCGGCGGCACCATCGGGAGCACCACCGGCGACGGCACGCAGCTCGTCGCGATGGACTTCGATCGGTCGACGTACGCGTTCTCGAACCTGAAGGTGCTCGCCACGATGACCGGCGGGAAGCGCGCGGGCTTTCCGTCGTTCTTCCCGACCGACGACGCCGTGGCGTTCCACTACCAGATCGTGAACTCCAACCACCTGCTCAACACGTGGCAGGGCGCCGAAGCGCAGATCTGGTGGTCGGACCTGGCCACGGGGACGGCCTCGCCGCTCTATGCCCTCAACGGCCTGAAGGCCGGGGGTGGGTCCTCGTACCTACCCACGGGGGCGAACAACCACGCGAACGATACGGTGCTCAATTACGAGCCGACCGTGAATCCGGTGAGCTCCGGGGGATACATCTGGATGATCTTCACGAGCCGGCGCCTCTACGGCAGCGTGGCGACGACCGACCCGTGGCAGAGTGATCCGCGCAGCTACGACGACACTCAGGTCGCCAACGCGACGTGCAAGAAGCTCTGGGTCGTGGCGCTCGATCTCAACGCGAAGCCGGGCACGGATCCCAGCCATCCGGCGTTCTATCTGCCGGCCCAGGAGCTGCTCGCCGGCAACGCGCGCGGGTTCTGGGCCCTCGCTCCGTGCAAGGCCAACGGCCAGTCGTGCACGAGCGGCGACCAGTGCTGCAACGGATACTGCGAGCCCGCTGGCGACGGCGGGGCGCTGGTGTGCACGAGCACGCCGCCGAACGCGAACTGCTCGAACGTGGGAGACAAGTGCACGACGGCCGCCGACTGCTGCGACTCGACCAACCAGTGCATCAACGGTTTCTGCGCCGTCGCCAGCGCGCAGTGAGCTCTCGCTGCGAGTAGCGTCAGGGGCTGCCGTATCGGCGGACGATCTCGGCGGCGGTGCGGCGGACGACGGGCGCGGCGTCCTCGCGCACCCAGAGGGCGAGGCCGGGGAGGAGCGGAACGGGAAGCCAGCGCGGGCCGTCGGGGAGCCATTCGTCGTCCGCGGAGGCATGCGACTCGAGCTCCTCGCGCGGCGCGGCGCCCGTAGGCGGAAGACGCGGCAGAGGCGTGACCGGTTCTCCCTCGAGCGCCGGCGTGGAAGCGGGCGCGCCGTCGGTCGCCGTCGCGGGAGTGGGCGCAGGCGGCGGGGCGACGGGAGCTTGGGGCGGCGCGGGCTCGGTCGAGGCCAGGTATTCGCGCAGCCTCTTCATCGGCCAGTTGCGCAGGCGGGCGCCGACCGTCTCCCAGGTCTCGGCCTGGGCGCGCATCCGAACGATGCACATGGCCTTCACCAGCGTCGACTCCGGGTAGACCGCCGCGAGGCCCTTGCGCTCCGGCGGTTCGAGGAGGCCGTCGGCCATGTACTTGCGGATGGTCCGCGCCGTGAGGCCCGTCGCCTGCTCGAGGTCGGCCATCGTGTAGTCCATGAAGCGGTTGTAGCCGCAGAACAAGCGGATCGGGAGGCGCGAAAAGGCCTTCATCCGGCTCGAGAAGCGGACCGTCACGCTCGCAAGGCGGATCGCCATCGTGGTGAAGCGGATCCCGTCGATGACGATGCGGATCGTGAGCTTCGGGAAGCGGATCGTCAGCTTCGAGAGGCGGATCCCGAGCGAGACGAGGCGGATCGTCAGGCTCGCGAAGCGGATCGCATCGATGACGAAGGGGATCGTCTCGAAGAAGAAGAGGATCCTCACGCTTGCAACGTCGATTGCATCGCTTGCGATCCGCTTCACGTGCGTGAGAATCGTGCTCCCCATCGTGAGGACCGCCCCTTCGAATCGCGGACGCGCGGTGTCGTCGGCCATGACCGCCTTCGTCGTCGTCGGCGTCGGATGCGGCGCCCGCTCGCAGCTGGTCGCGTCGCGAGAAGAGGTCGCCGCCGACGCCGGGGACCGGTTCGACGCCGCGGAAGAAGACGTGATCTCGACAGACGTCGCGGAGGAAAGGGACGCGGACGAGGCGTCCATCGATGCCCCGAGCCACGACACGATCGAGGAGCCGGTGGCGTGCGAGGACGGGCAGAACACGGCGTTCATGCCGTCGGATTGTGGGTCAGGGACGGGCTTGTGGTTCGCGTGGCCCTACTCGCCCACGCGCGACATCTGGGTGCAGCGGATCGAGCTGCACACCGCGGGCGGCAACCTCGGCGTGCTCACGGACGCGAACGGGTTGCCGGGGAGCGTCCTGTTCCAGGGCACGATGCCGGCGACCGCCATGGCGCAGTGGATCGGCGTGGACGTGGCGCCGCCCCTGTTTCTCCAGGCCGGCGTGCCCTACTGGCTCGTCGAGCAGTCCGAGGTCTGCTCGCAGGCGCTCGGCGGCACGCAGTTCATCGAGTACAACGCGCCCACGCTGGGCGGACCGTGGACGACGACAGGAACCGGCTCGTACACGTCACACCTGTACGGCGTTTGCCAGGGCTGACGCCGAAGAGGCGACGAGCCTCGCGAAGTTGCGGAGGACGTCGCGGCCGCGGGTGCCGTCGTGGACGTTGGCGAGGAGGGCCTCGGGGTCGATGCCCTCCTTGCGGATGATCTCGGCGCGCGCGGCGAGGTAACCCCGGATGACGTCTGCGTCGAACTCCGGGTGGAACTGCACGGCCTTCACGAGCGGGCCGACGGCGAACGCCGCGAAGGGATCGAGTGACGTGGTCGCGAGGACCTGCGCGCCCTCGGGCAAGCGCGCGACCGAGTCGACGTGCGTCGCCTGCACGTCGAAGGTGCGCGGCAGGCCCGCGAAGATGGGGTCGTCCGCCACGCGGTCCACGCGCACGGTGCCGATCTCCCGGCCGCGGGGGTTCTTCGTGACCTCGCCGCCGAGGGCCTGGGCGATCATCTGGTGCCCGAAGCAGATGCCGAAGAGCGGCGTGCGCGCCCCGACGATCTCGCGGATGAACGCCTCCGCGCGGAGCATCCACGGGGCCCGCTCGGTCACGCTCGAGCTCGACCCCGTGATGACGAACGCGTCGGCCTCCCGCGGCCCAGGCAGCAGCGCCCCGTCGCCCCGCACGTCGATGCTCTTCCACTCGCCAGCCCAGGCGTCCCCGGTCTGCTCGCGGATCCACCGGTCGAAGTCGCCTCGACGCGCTGCGACGGCCGGAACGGTGTTGCCGGCCACGAGGATCGTGATTCGCATCGAAGTCAGGCTACATTCTTAACACGCGTGCGAGCTGGACTCGCCCGCGGGCGCCACGTGGAGACGAATCCCCTTCAGCTGCAGCTTCCGATCGACGAGCTCCTCGTCCGGTCCCCCTCCCCAGGCATCGCCCGCCCGCGCCGCATCTTCTGCAACCGCAACCTGCGCATGAGCAACATCGCGTGGGTCGGTTTCGACATGGATTACACGCTCGCCATCTACAACCAGCTGGAGATGGACGAGCTGTCGATCAAGGCGACCATCGAGAAGCTCGTCGCCCGCGGGTACCCCGAGTTCGTCAAGAGCATCCCCTACTCCACGACGTTCCCGGTGCGCGGCCTGCTCATCGACAAGCGGTTCGGCCACGTCCTCAAGATGAACCGCTACAAGTTCGTCACGAAGGGCTACCACGGGTTCCGCGAGCTCGCGAAGGAGGAGCTGCGCGCGCTCTATCACGCGAAGAAGATCCGCCCCGCGACGCCGCGCTTCCACTGGATCGACACGCTCTACGCGCTCAGCGAGGCCGCCGTCTACGCGGCGCTCGTCGAGGCGATGGAGCAGCGCGGGCTGCACATCGACTACGCGAAGGCGTTCAGCGACATCCGCGAGAGCATCGACGAGGCGCACCGCGACGGGACGATCCTTCAGGCCGTGGCGAACGACTATCCGCGCTTCGTCATGAAGGACCACGACCTCGCCTCGACGATCCACAAGCTGCGGAGCGCCGGGAAGAAGCTGTTCCTCCTCACCAACTCGCGGTGGACGTACACCGACAAGATGATGCACTACCTGCTCCACGGCGAGATGAGCGAGTACCCCGCCTGGCGCAACTACTTCGACGTCGTCATCGTCGCCGCGACCAAGCCCGCCTTCTTCCAGGAGCGCCGGCCCCTGATGGAGCGCGTGAGCGACACGAGCGACGAGCTGCGACCCGCCACGTTCCCGCTCGAGCGCGGGAGGATCTACGAAGGTGGCAACCTGCACGATCTCGAGCGGGGCCTCGGCGCCGCGGGCGACGAGATCCTCTACGTCGGCGATCACATCTACGGCGACATCCTGCGCAGCAAGAAGGAGAGCGCCTGGCGCACCGCCATGATCATCCAGGAGCTCGAGGGCGAGGTGAACGCCCACGAGTCGTGCCGCGAGGACTTCGAGCACGCCGAGCAGCTCGAGGACGCGCGCGACCGCCTCGAGGACGAGCTTCGCTTCTACCACGCGCGCTTCAAGGAGCTCTCGCGCGTCGTCGATCACGCGCGCGCCAAGAGCAATGGAGTGATCGTCGCCGTTGCGACGAACGGAGTGAGCGTCGTCGACGCCGAGGCCGAGCGCACGCGCATCAAGCGCGCGATCGATCGCGTGCGGGGGCGCCTGCGCCATCACGACGCCGAGCTGCACGCGATCGAGCGCCGCATCGACCAGCGCTTCCACCCCTTCTGGGGCTCGCTCCTCAAGGAGGAGAACGAGGAGTCCAGCTTCGGCTCCCAGGTGGAGGAGTACGCGTGCCTCTACACGTCGCGTGTCTCGAACTTCCTCCTCTACTCGCCGCAGCAGTACTTCCGCAGCCCGCGCGACGAGATGGCGCACGAGCTCGGGTGACGACGTGCCCGGCCCCCTGCCGAGCGCTCGCTTCAAGGAGCGCCCCGAGGACTTCGTCGTCGAGGAGCTCCCCGCCTACGAGCCGAGCGGTGAGGGCACGCACGTCTTCGTACGCTTCACCAAGACGGGTCTGACGACTCTCGACGCCGTGCGCGCCGTCGCGCGCGCTCTCGGGTGCGATCCGCGCGAGGCGGGCTTCGCGGGCATGAAGGACAAGCAGGCGATCACGACGCAGACCTTGTCGCTGCAGGCGCCGCGCGGCACGACGCCCGCGGACCTCGCCGCGCGCGCCCTCGCGCTGCGCCTCGACGGCATCGCTGTGCAGGATGCGCGTCCGCACAACCACAAGATCAAGCCGGGCCATCTCGCCGGGAACCGCTTCGCCATCACCCTGCGCGGCCTCGCGCCCGACCGCGTCGACGAAGTCGCCGGCTCCCTGACGCGCATCGCCCGCGAGGGCATCCCGAACGCCTTCGGCGCGCAGCGGTTCGGACGCACGGGGGACAACGTGGCGCGGGCCCTCGCGTGGCTGCGCGACGGGGCGCCCGCACCACGCGACTCACGCCTTCAGCGGCTGCTCTGGTCTTCGGTGCAGTCGGCCATCTTCAACGCGGTGCTCGAGGCGCGCGTCGTGGATGGAACATGGACCACCCCCCTCGCGGGCGATTTGTTAAAACTTCGTACGTCCGGCGGTCTCTTCCTGTGCACCGATCCGGACGTCGACCGGCCCCGCGCGACCGCCGGCGAAGTGTCTCCCACGGGCCCCATGGTCGGCTCCGGCATGCGCTGGCCGGAGGGAGACGCGCTCGGCCTGGAGCAACGCCTCACCGAGGCAACCCTGGGAAATGGCTTCGATCTCTCGCGCACGCGCCGCCTCGGTGAAGGAACCCGCCGCGCCCTGCGAATGTGGGTGGAGGACCTCCGGTGGGAAGCCGGAAACGACGCCCCCGGGCATGCGCCGGACTGCTTCCGGGTTTACTTCGTGCTACCGAAAGGGGGGTACGCCACGACCGTGCTCGGTGCGGTTTTCGCTCTCCAGCAGGGGGCGCTAGAAGAAGGACAAGCGGAGGAAAACTAAGTGAATTCGTTGATCGACCGAGTCAAGAGCGCGATGGTCGGCCTGGGCACCGGGTGGGTGCTCCTGCTGATGCTCGTCCTGAGCATCGTGTCGCTGGCCATCATGCTGGAGCGGGCCTGGCTCTACTGGTCGCTGCGCGACGACATCGACGAGCTGATGCGGGACCTGGGGCGGCTGCTGCGCGGCGGCGACATGGAGGGCGCACGGCGCCGGCTGGAGGCCTCGCGGAGCGCCGAGGCCGCGGTCGTCGTGGCGGGCCTGGTCGAGTCCGAGCGCGGCGTGCACGCGGCGCAGGAAGCCATGGAGGGAGCGAGCGCCCTGCAGCGCATCAAGCTGGAGCGTCGTCTCGCGTTCCTCGGCACGCTGGGGAACAACGCGCCGTTCATCGGCCTGCTCGGAACGGTCATCGGCATCGTCGCGGCGTTCGACGAGCTGAGCAAGGTGAAGATGGCGGCCGCCGCGGGCGCGACGCAGCTCGCGCCGGAGGCCGTCATGGCGCGCATCTCGGAGGCCCTCGTCGCGACGGCGATCGGCATCCTCATCGCCATCCCGGCGGTCGCGGCGTTCAACGCGTTCACGCGCGTCGTGCGCGGGACGCTGGCGAACACCGAGGCGCTCGGACACCTGCTGCTCGCGCACCTGAAGGCGACGCCCCTCGAGGCGGGAGCCGGCGGAGGAGCGTCGAGGGCCGAGCGCACGAGCGGCGGGCCCGCGTCGTCGCGATCGAAGGGCGAGTCGGCGGAGGAGAACTGACCGATGGCGGGCGGAGGACTTCAGGAGAGCGACGACGCGATCACGGGGATAAACGTCACCCCGCTGGTCGACATCACGCTGGTGCTCCTCATCATCTTCATGGTCACGACGAAGATCGTGATGAACTCGTCGGTGCCGCTCGACCTGCCGAAGGCGGCGACGGGCACGAGCGACGTGCAGGTCGTCTTCAGCATCGTGCTCTCGGCCGACGGGCAGACGGTCGTCGACGGCAAGCACCAGACGAACGACGACGCGATCCTGCAGCTCGCGCGCGACGCGGCGGCGCAGCATCCGGACCTGCGCGCGGTCATCAAGGCCGACGCCGCGGTGACGCACGGGCGCGTGATTCACGTGCTCGACCTGCTCAAGCAGGCGCACGTCAACAAGATCGCCTTCGGCGTCCAGCCGGTGGCGGCCGCCCCGGGCGGAGGGCACTGAGTCGTGGCGACGGAGAACGGCAAGAATGGGGCGGCAGGCGCCCCGGTTCCCGCGTTCTCCGTCTCGGTCGCGTACGACGACCCGATGGACAAGGTGCTCGGGCTCGACGCGAAGACGTCGGGCATCGGTGCCTGGTTCGGGTTCACGTCGGGTGGGACGCTCGTCGCGGCGGCGCTGATGACGCTCGCGAGCGTCGTGGCGTGGTGGCACACGGCGCACGCGAAGACGCTCGACACGACGCAGGACATCGACGTCGTGACCGAGCCGCCACCTCCTCCGCCCCCACCACCGCCCGAGCCCGAGCCCGAGGCGAAGCCGGCCGCGCCGCAACCGCGCGCGTTCCACGAGGCGCCGCCACCGCCGCCCCCCGCGCAGGCGGCGAAGGTGCTCACGCAGGAGCCGAAGCCCGACGAGCCGGTGGATCTCACCGGGAACACGATCGTGCAGGGCAACGCAGACTCGTACGCCGGGGGGTTCACCACGGCGAACGGATCGAGCAGCGCGGCGGTGCGGACGACGCCGAGCCCCACCGGGGTGCAGGGCGGGACGGGGCCTGTGAACGCGCCGCCGCAGGTGGCCGCGCCGGATCTCTCGCGACCGGCGTCGATCGGCGCCTGGTCGTGCAGCGACTTCCCCGAGGAGGCGGACACGGCGCAGGTCGACGAGGCGTACGTGATGATCCAGGTCGACGTGGACGCGAGCGGCAAGGCGTCGTCGGTGAGAGTGCTCCAGGACCCGGGCAACGGGTTCGGGCGGCAGGCGAAGCTGTGCGCGATGCGGCAGAGGTTCCAGCCGGCGCTCGATCGGGCCGGGAACGCGATAGCGGGAGCGACCAGGGCGTTCCGGGTTCACTTCTCGCGGTGAGCGGCGTAAGCACCGGAGCATGAGCAGCGAGCCGAGGGCGGAGCTGGCGAGCATCGCGGCGTCGCTGCGGGCGTATCTGGAGTGGCAGGAGGAGGCGGGGACGTGGGGGTTTCCGCGGAGGGCGGCGACCGCGACTCCGACCGCGACTCCGACCGCGACTCCGACCGCGACTCCGACCGCGACCGCGACCGCGACCACGACCACGACCACGACCACGACCACGACCACGACCGCGACCGCGACCGCGACCCCGACCGGCGATCCGCGAGTGCGGCTGACGCAGCTCGCCGGCGAGGTTGCGGCGTGCACCAAGTGTGGGCTGGCGAAGAGTCGCATCCAGACGGTGTTCGCGCGGGGGAATGCGCAGGCGCGGCTCTGCTTCGTCGGCGAGGCTCCGGGAGCGGACGAGGACGAGCAGGGGCTGCCGTTCGTGGGGCGCGCCGGGCAGCTGCTCGACCGCATGATCGGCGCGATGGGCCTCGACCCCGCGAAGGACGTCTACGTCTGCAACATCCTCAAGTGCCGCCCGCCCGGCAACCGCCGGCCCGAGCCGGAAGAGATGGCCGCCTGCTTCCCGTACCTCCACGAGCAGCTCGCCCTGGTGAAGCCCCAGGTCATCGTCGCCCTCGGCAACACGGCCGTCACGGCCCTGCTCGAGATGAAGCTCGGGATAACCAAGGTGCGCGGGCAGTGGAAGCTCTACCGCGGCATCCTCGTGATGCCGACGTACCACCCCTCGTACCTCCTGCGGCCCAGCCCGCAGCAAACCGAGGCCAAGCGGCAGGCCTGGGAAGACCTTCAGCTCGTCATGAAAGAGCTGGGACTGGAGCTTCCCAAGCGGGGCAAGTAGCTCCAGCTTTCACTCGCCTCTGCGCCCCGTTCGTCGGAGAATGGGGGCCCGGCGGCCTCCCCCGCCCCGACCTCCCCGCTCGCTGATCCCCTCATGGCCGAACCGATCGACGAGCTCGTTCAGCGCTGGAAGCAGAACCCGAGCCCCTCGGCGACCATCGCGCTCTGCGACGCCCTTCGCGTCAACCCGCGCGCCCCCCTCGTCCAGCAGGTCGGGGAGTTTGCGACGCAGCGGCACGGGAGCGACGTCGCCGTCCTCGTGGCGGTCGCGCGCATGTACATGGAAGCGCACCGCTTCGGCGACGCGCAGGCGGTCCTCGTCGCGGCTGGCAAGCAGGCGCCGCGCGACGGCAACATCTACCGCTGGCTGGGCGAGGTGCTCCTCAGGCGTGGAGACGCCGAGCGGGCCGAGAAGGTGCTCGAGCGCGCCATCCAGCTCGGGGCGCGCGACCCGGACGCGAAGCTGTGGATGGAACGAGCGCGCGTCTTCCGCCCGATGCAGGCGAAGGCGGGCACGCGCGCCGTCGCCGCCGAGGTCGCCCACGCCACGGCGAAGCCCGTCCGGCCGCCGTTCGACTCGATGAGCGACAGCACGACCGCCGTGCACCTGCGCCCCGGGACCGGGGACGGCGACGAGGGCGAGGGCGACGACGACGAGCCGACACGCATGGGCCGTCAGCCTCCGCTCCCGGCGGCCGGCAAGGCGCCGTCGGCTCCGCCTCCCAAGCCGATCCCGGCAGCCGGGAACCCTGCGCCGCTGATGGCGCCGAAGCCGAAGCCCCTCTTCCCGCGCGACGTCGAGACGGCGCAGAAGTCGTTCGAGACCCCCGGCGTCGCCTTCGACCTCGACCAGTCGGTGGCCACCGCGGTGCGCAACCCCATGCCTTCCGCGTCGGGGGAGATCGAGATCTCGGTCCAGACGGCGGTACCCACGGCTCCGCCGGCGCCGAAGCGTCAGGAGCCCGCGTTCGAGCCTCCGCCGCCCCCCTCCCCGAACGGAGCGATGGCCCGTCCAGCGGCGCACCGGCCGGTGGAGAGCCCGCAGATGGTCCCCCACCCGCGCGACGTGCTCGACGCCCTGTCCCTCGCCGGCGTGTTCGAACCTCCGACCGAGCGCACGGCGGCGGCGGCGATGTGGTCGGCCGCGGCGCAGGGCCCGAAGCGCAAGGGCACGCCGGTGCTCTTCGCCGGCCTGGCGGTGTTCCTCGCGGCGAGCGTCGGCGTCTACTTCTATTTCCGCGACAAGCGCGCCAAGGAGCACGCGCAGGCCGAGGCCATCCTGGTGAACGTCGAGGCGCAGCTGCACGCCGGCAAGCTGGCGGACATCCCCGCGGTGGAGCAGGAGCTCACGCAGGCCTTCGCGCTCGAGTCGCGCAGCCCCCGTGCGGCGCTCGACTGGGCGCGCGAGCGCGTCGTCGTCGGACTCGTCAAGGGCGGTGCCGACGTGGCCTTCGAGGGCGCCATGGCGCGCGCCAAGGAGGTCGAGGTGCCGGAGGAGAAGTACGCCTTCGCGCGCGTGGCCTCGTTCCTCTTCCAGAACGACACGGCCGGCGCGGCGGCGGTGCTCCCCCGCTGGGACGGACCGGCGGGCATCGACCCGTGGTACGAGCTCGTCGCCGGCGCCACGCTCGAGCGCGCGGGCGACTCGCGGGCGCGGGATCGCTACGCGACGGCCGCCAAGCTCGACGCAGACATGGTGCTCGCGCAGGTCGCGCAGGCGCGCGCGACGGCCATCGAAGGCAACTCGGCGGAGGCGATGCGTCTGGCGCAGGCGCTGCGCAAGTCGCTGCCCGACCGGGCGGAGCCGGTGGCGCTCGTGGCGCTCGCGTGGGGGCGCGACCCGAATCGCGAGGACATCACGGCGCCGGCGGAGGTGGACGACCTGGCCAAGCGCGTCGACGACCTCCCGGCGGGCCTGCGCTTCGTGCCGCACGCGATCGCGGCGCTGCGAGCGCTCGACAAGCACGCGTTCGACGATGCACGGAGCGAAGTGCAGCGCGGGCTCGCGGTGGCAGACTCGCCCGGCGCCGCCGTGTGGCTCGGGACCATCGCGCTCCCCCTGGGAGACGAGGCCCTCGCGCGCAAGGGCGCCCTCGCGGCCCTGCAGCTCTCGGCGGTGTACGAGCCGGCGCGCGCCCTCGCGGCACGGGTCGCGCTGCTGGGCGACCGGCTCGACGAGGCGCTCAAGGCGACCGAGGACCTCGATCCGACGTCCCCGGAGGTCGCGGTGGTGCGCGCCGCCGCGGCGTACGAACGCGTCGACGCCGACGGCGTGTCGCGCGCGCTCGAGGCGCTCGCGCCCGAGGTGCGCAAGCAGCCCTACCTCACGGCGCTCGATCTGTCGGACGACACGCTCGCCGGCAAGCTGCAGCTCGACGGCAGCAAGCTGATGACGATGGCCGCCGACGACGCGCCCTGGAGCGACCTGCTCGCGATGGACCTCGCGCTCGACGGGGGCGACCTGGCGACGGCCGACAAGATCGCCGACGGCTGGAACAAGGCCGGAGCGCCCAACGCCCTGCGAGCGCTGCGCCTGTCGCGGCTGGCGCGCTACGAGAACCGCATCGACCAGGCGGACACGCTCTCGCAGCAAGCGATGGAGCACGGGACGGTGACGCCGCGCGTGCTCTGGGAGCGCGCTTCGGTGCTCGTGGCGAAGAACCGGTCGGGCGAGGTCGGGCCGATGCTCGGGCACTACCCGCTCGTCCTCGGCCCGCTGGCGACGTGGCTGAGCGCCTTCGCCACGGCGTCGGCGGGCAACGTCGAGGCGGCCAAGGGCAAGACGGCGTCGGCCGATCCCCCTCCGGCGACGGCGCCGCTCCCGGCGCGCGTGATCGCGGCGGCCGCCTTCGGCGCGATGAAGGACAAGCGCCACGGCGCCGATTACGTGCGCGAGGTGCTCTCCACCGGCTGCCTCGATCCGGACCTCGTCGCCGCGGCCCTGGCGCTCGGCTTCCACAAGGTGGATCACGGCCGTCGCCGGCCGACCTACGAGCAGTAACGGCTCGAGACGTCAGCGCCGCGCGGGAGGCTGCACGGGCTGGTTGCCGGCCGCGGCGATCTGCGCCTGCGCCGCCGCCGTGCGGCCCTCCATCATCATGCGAAGCTCCTCGGTCTCGATCGAGCGGCCCATCGCCTCCTCCTGGGAGATGAGACGCCGCGTGTAGAGCGAGAAGAGGCTCTGGTTGAGCGTCTGCATCGCGTACTTCTCCTGCCCCACCTGCATCTGCGAGTAGATCTGATGAACCTTGTCCTCGCGGATCAGGTTGCGGATGGCCGGGTTGGGCACCATCACCTCGAGCGCCATCACGCGCCCCGGGGCGTTGTGACGGGGCAGGAGCTGCTGAGAGACCACGCCCTGGAGCACGAAGGAGAGCTTCGACCGCACCTGCTGCTGCTGGTGCGGCGGGAAGACGTCGATGACGCGGTTGATCGTCGAGATCGCGCTGTTCGTGTGCAGCGTCGCGAACACGAGGTGCCCCGTCTCGCTGATGGTGAGCGCCGCCTCGATGGTCTCGAGGTCGCGCATCTCGCCGACGAGCACGACGTCCGGGTCCTGACGAAGCACGTACTTGAGCGCGTTCTTGAACCCCTCGGTGTCGGTCCCGACCTCGCGCTGGTTGACGATCGACAGCTTGTGCGGGTGCAGGTACTCGATGGGATCCTCCACGGTGATGATGTGGAGGCGCTGCTCGGTGTTGATCTTGTCGATGATGGCCGCGAGCGTCGTGCTCTTGCCGGATCCCGTCGGCCCCGTCACGAGGACCAGGCCGCTCGGGCGGTTGGCGAACTCGGAGACGACCGCCGGCAGGCCGAGCTCCTCGAAGGAGAGGATCTTAAACGGGATCGTACGGAACGCGCCAGCGACGGCGCCGCGCTGCATGTAGATGTTCGCGCGGAAGCGCGAGAGCCCCTTCACGCCGAAGGAGAGATCCAGCTCGTTGCTCTTCTCGAAGTGCGCCCGCTGGTCCTCGGTGAGCACGGAGAAGCAGAGCTGCTTCGTCTCGACCGGGCCGAGCGGCGGAAGCTTCAGCGGGACGATGCTCCCGTCGATGCGCAGGAGCGGCGGCGTGCCCGTGGTCACGTGCATGTCGCTCGCGCCCTTCTCGATCATCGTCTTGAGGAGCTGATGGAGGTTGACCCTCAGCTCGCCGCTCGGCTGCGTCATTTGGCGTTCCTTTCCGGGTCCTCTCTTCCCGCTGGGGAGCTCGTGGGGAGCGGCGCGCTCCCCTCGAAC
>DASVWO010000180.1:0-2460 GCA_036393165.1 Polyangiaceae bacterium
CCGCGAAGCGCGCGACGGCCGACGCGATGCGCGGTCCGTCGGCGATGGCGACGCGGCACGCGTGCCCGAGCGCCGCGACGCGCGCCGCGAGCGACGCCGCCATCTTCGCTTCTCCCCCGTGCAGGTGCGCGCACCCGCCCACGTCGACCCAGACCACGTCGGTCGCCACGTCGAACGCCGACGCCGGACCGAACGCGAGCGCCGCCTCGGCGATGCGCGCGAGCGCCGTGCGCACGGCGCCCTCGGGGACGACGCGCACGTGCAGCTCGGCGTGCTTCGCTCGCGCCGCGGCCACCGTCTGCCCGGGGCGCACGCCCAGGGCGAGCGCCTCGCGCGACACCACGTCGAGCCGCGTGTTGCCGAGCACGTCGCGCTCGGTGCGGACCGTGGAGCCGGGTCGGGCCACGACGATCGCCAGCGGAATCGCTCGCGGGGCGTCGCGCTCGCGCTCGCGCGCGATCTCGACGCGGATCTCCGGCAGCGACACGCACGCGATGCGACGCATGGGTCAACCTGCGGCGCGTGCGAGAGGGAGGAACGGGACCGTCTTGCTCGGTCCGACGCGGCCGCGCCGATCCTTCGCGACGCGCACGGCGAAGGAGCACGCGTCCGGCCGCGAGAGCTCGAGGCGCAGCGCGACGGGCCACTGCGCCGCGCGCGGGAGCGACGCATCGGTGAGCAGCAGCACCGTCGACCCGGTCGGCTCGGCGGCGAGCGACAGCTTGCGAACGAGGAGCTCGGGCGACCACCCCTTCCCTCTCCGCGCCGTCACTCTGCCAGCCGGCGCGCGCGCACCAGGGACGGCGTCGACATCCACCGCGACGACCTCGAACGCGCCGCTTCCGACGAGCTTCACGGCGACCTTGCCGAGCAGCGCCCGCGGCGGACGAACGACGAGCAGACGCCCCAGGTCCACTCCGGCCGCGACCACCCCGGGCGCATGCAGCGTGTCCTCGGGATCGATCCACGCGCACCACGCGTGCTCGCTCTTCTGCTGGCCCGCGCGCACCGCGGCGAGCGCCAGGCTCGTCGCCCCCCCGAGCGATCGCGCGGCGGCGAGCTCCACGACGCCCCGGGGAAGCCCCCCGTCGGGCAAGGCGGCGGCGAGCTCCGGCCAGTCGAGCGGCAGAGGGCGGGGACCCTCGGTCTCCTTGGCCAGCCGTAGCTTCGAACCCAGCTTTTCGAGGAGCGCTTCGACGTCTTCGGCGGCCGCCATGCTTCACCCGATACTGAACAAGCTAGCAGCGCGGGCGGAGGGGGCGCAAGCGGTGCTAAGGAGGAAGAAGTGAGCGCCGACAAGCTCGAGCAACTGCGCGAGACCCTGCGGGAAATGGGGAGCGCCCTCGTTTGCTACTCCGGCGGGGTCGACAGCGCCTTCGTCCTCGCGGTCGCGCACGAGGTGCTCGGGCCGCGCGCGGTCGGGATGACCGCGGTCTCCCCCAGCCTGGCGCCCTTCGAGAAGGAGGCGGCCGTCGCCGTCGCCAAGCAGATCGGCGCGCGCCTCGAGCTCGTCGAATCGCACGAGATCGAGCGCCCTGGCTACGTCGCCAACGCGACGGACCGCTGCTTCCACTGCAAGAGCGAGCTCTACGACATCGCCGAGCAGAAGAAGCGCGAGTGGGGCCTGGCGCACGTGCTCAACGGCACCAACGTGGACGACCTCGGCGACCACCGCCCGGGCCTCGAGGCGGCCAAGAACGCGAGCGTCCGCAGCGTGCTCGTGGAGCTCGGGTTCCACAAGCAGGACGTGCGCGAGGCGGCCCACCTCATCGGCCTCACCGTCTGGGACAAACCGGCGAGCGCGTGTCTCTCGAGCCGCATCCCTTACGGCACCGAGGTGACGCGCGAGCGCCTCGCGCAGATCGGCGGCCTCGAAGCGGAGCTTCGTGCGCTCGGCCTTCGCCAGCTTCGCGTCCGCTGGCACGCGGCGGGGTCCACGGGCGCCATGGCGCGCATCGAGGTCGCCCGCGAGGAGCTGGCGCACGCGTTCGACGTGCGCGACGCCATCGTGCAGGCCGGCAAGCGCTTCGGCTTCGCCTTCGTCACGCTCGACCTCCAGGGCTACCGCACCGGCAGCCACAACGAAGTCGTCCTCGGCAAGAGCCTGCGCTTGGTGTGACTCACTGCCGCGACTTGAGTTTCTGCAGTCGTTCTAGCGCGGCGACGTCGGCGAGATCTTGCGGTCGGCCGGCGGCACGCTTGTTCATCAGAAGATCGTCCAGCCCGATGACCGCGCACCGGATGTCACCGAAAGCAGCTTCGAGTCGGCCCGGCCACGCTTGCCCGAAGGTCACTCCCTCGATCTGGGTCAGGATGTCGATCCTTCGCGGTGGTTCGCCCATCTTGAATCCCTTGCCGGCGCTTGCGATATCGGGTTCCGTGAGGTCTCCGATAGGCGCGCCGAACTCGCGCAGCGCGCGCATGACCTTGGGGGCATTCTCCGGGCTTGCCTCGATCCAG
>DASVWO010000181.1:0-2863 GCA_036393165.1 Polyangiaceae bacterium
CAGACGGACGCCGTGGTGCGCGCCAAGGAGCTCGCTCGGCGGGATGGCATCGGCCAGATCATCGTGCATGACCTGGACGGCCGCGTGATGAGCGAATTCTTCTACGAGCGCGCCGAGCGGCCCGCGCTCGAGTACGACGACAGCCCGCCCTTCACGGCCGCGTCGCACGCGACGTCCGCCGGCCGGCGCCGCTGACCCTTCCTTGGGCCGCCGCCTCTGGCGCGTTCGCCCGGATGCCGCTATCGGAAAGCGGGGTGCTGGGATGAGGTCCGTCGACGCGATAGCCGTGCTGCTGGCCCTCACGGAGCGGCTCGCCGAAGAGGCGAGCCTCGAGGAGAGCCTCGCCGCCGTGAGCGACGCGGCTCTCGTGCTCTTGCCTGCCGATCACGCATCCATCCGTGTCGTCGACGCATCCGGCGACGAGCTGCTCGCGAGCGCCCGCTCGGGGCGGGGCGTCGAGCACCACTCGGTCCCTCTCCGCAAGGGCGAGGGCCTCGCCGGGTGGGTTCTCGCTCACGCTCGGCCAGCGCTCGTCGCCGACGCGAGGCGCGATCCTCGCTTCGTCCCCTCCAGCGAGCAGGGTTTCGCGATTGCCTCGATCGTCGCTGCGCCGCTGCTCCAGGCGCGCCGGGCCATCGGCGTGCTCTCGGCGTCGTCGTCGGTCGCCGGGGCGTTCGACGAATCGCACGAGCGGCTGGCGCGTCTTCTCGCCTCGTGCTCGGTGCCGGCTCTCGAGCGCGCGCGACTCGAGCGGCTCGCCGTCACCGACGACCTGACGCTCGCCTTCAACGGGCGCTACCTGCTGCCGAAGCTGCACGACGAGCTGCGCCGCGCACGCGGCGAGGCCAAGAGCATCAGCATCGGGATGCTGGACCTCGATCACTTCAAGAGAGTCAACGACACGCACGGGCACGCGCGCGGCGATGCCGTGCTGCGCGCCTTCTGCGACCGCGTCCGGGACAAGACGCGGCGCAGTGATCTGTTCGTGCGGCGCGGTGGCGAGGAGTTCGTGCTCGTCCTCCCATCGACCGACCACGAGCAGGCGCTCGCCCTCGCCGAACGCATCCGCCGCAGCGTGGGAGACCGCGCCTTCGACGACGACATGGGGCCTCCCATCCGGCAGACCGTGTCGATCGGCGTCGCCACGTGGGACGGACGCGAGTCAGGCGAGAACCTGCTGCACCGCGCCGACATGGCCCTTTACGCCGCGAAGAGCGCGGGCCGCGACCGGGTGTGGTCGCAGGCGAGCGTGCACTAGCTCGCGTCGGGCGCGACCGGCTCAGTGCGGCTGCTGCACGTGCACGCGGCGCACGCCGGACACCGACCCGATGGCGTCGACGAGCTGGGGCACGCCGATCTTGTCCGAGAACTGCACGTCGAACGTCGCCACGACCGGCTTGCGCTCGTCGTCGAGCCGCCGCTCGTACTCGACCTCGCTCACGGTCGCCGGGAGCGCGGCGAGCGCCAACATCACCTGCTTGATACCGGGCTCCTGGCCGAGCACCACCGCGATCCGGCGCCGCACCACGTGGTCGTCCTTGTCTTCGAAGCGTCGCAGAACCGTCAATGCCACGATCCCCATCGCCGTGACGACGACGCTGATGACGTACATGCCGGCCCCCGCCGACATTCCGATCGCCGTCACGAGCCACAGGCCCGCCGCCGTGGTCAGCCCCTGGATGGTGACGCCCTGCCGCAGGATGTCGCCGCCCGCGAGAAAACCGATGCCCGAGACCACCGAGGCGGCGATGCGCGACGAGTCCACCTCGACGAGGTCGTCCTTGCCGTAGTGCTGCCAGTAGACGAAGTGCGACGAGATGACCATGAACGTCGCCGCCGCCATCGCGACGATGAGGTGCGTGCGCAGTCCGACGGGCCGCCGGTGCCGGTCGCGCTCGTATCCGATGATGCCGCCGAGGACCGCTCCCACCGCGATGCGCAGAACGAGCTCGCCGACGTTCACCATCTCGTTTCGTGGTCCGCGGACGAGAGGAAGAGCAGCAGTCCGAACGTCGCGCTCAAGAAGGAGGCGACGACGCACTGCTGGACGCTGGCCGCGAAGGCGTGCGGCGCCACGTCGACGTGCCACCAGCTGCGCGTGAGCGCATAGGCGGCGACGACCATCGAACCCACGAGCAACAGGCGTACGTCGATGGGTCGCTTCGCGAAGGCCGCCGCCAGGGTCAGAGCCGCCAGCGCTGCCACGAGGTCGTTGACGAACTGCGCCGGGCGCTCGGCGAGCCAGGGAAAAGCCGGCTGCAGTTCGATGCGCACGAACGTGTGGACGAGCGCGACTCCGAGGGCCAGGCCGGCGAGAGCCGACCAACCCGTGCGCCGCCCGCGCGACAGCAGGACCACCGCGACGACGGCGGCCGTCGTCACGACGTTGCCGACGACGGCTGCTCGGATGCTGCCCTCTGTGACGCGGTCGTAGAGAAGCGAGCCGCTCGTCAGCACCGCGAGCACGAGGCCCAGGGCGAGGGAGCTGGCGATGCTGCGGATCTCGGATGCCGCGTCGCTGTGCCCCCCTCTCGGCCTGGCCTTCTCGTGCTTCAACGAACCGTTCGCACCTCGCCCATGCGCAACTATGCGCCGCTGCGGGCGCGCGTCCAGCCGTTTTTTCATCGGCCTGCCCCGACGGGTGCGTGCGCGATGAGTATTTCGTCCCCGTCGTCCTCTTCGCGAGGTCGCCTCAGAAGGACAGCGGAAGGTCGAGCTGAAAGATGTGGTAGCTGCTCGCCGAGATGGTCGGGCTGGGGTCGTTCAGCGGCTGGAAGTACGCGAGCCCCGGGCGGAACCAGATGTGCGGACCGAGCTGCAGGTGCGCCCTCACGCCGCCGCCGGCCGAGACCAAGCTCCGCGC
>DASVWO010000182.1:0-20220 GCA_036393165.1 Polyangiaceae bacterium
ATGTGGAACAACCGCCTGCTCCTCGCGCATGCGCGGAGGCACGAGCTGGTCATCTACGACTTCCTCGCCCGCATCTACTCCTCCGAGGTCGCTCGTGCACGACGCAGCTGACGCGTGGCTCGCCGAGGAGCGCGCGCTCGCCCCGCGCGTCTGGGAAGAGCGACCGTTTCCCGCCGCCTCGCTCGCGCACGGGCAGGCCGGGCTCGCGTTCGCGCTCGTCGAGCACTTCCGGCTCTCGGGCGAAGCACGCTCGCTCGATCGGGCTCGCCAGCACGTCCTCGCGGCGCAGCGGCTCGCCGAGCGGTCTTCCGTCGACGCGTTCACCTGCGCGCGCGGTCCGGCCAGCCCCTATCCGCTTTCGGTGCTCGAAGGTGGCGTTTTCACGGGCTTCGCGGGCATCGGATACGTGCTGGCCCTGGTCGGCTCCGCCCAGCGCGACGACGAAGTCGTCGGCGAGGGAGTCGCCATGATCGACCGCGGCTTTGCGCTTGCTCGGGAGAGCGCGCCGCGGGTCACCGAGCTGTTCGCGGGACTCGCCGGCTACGTCGCGCTGGCAGAGGACCTCGCTCGTCGGGGCATCGTGCTTCCAGCAGTGACCGAGGTCGGCGAACGAGCGGCGTCGCTCCTGATCGACAACCTCGGAGCTCAGAGCCCCGGCGAGTGTCTTGGTGCGGCCCACGGGCGCGCAGGCGAGCTCTTGGCCCTCGTGCGTCACACGACGCGCGACACCGAGAGGCTGTCCGGGTGGATCGAGGATCAGCGCGCGCGCGCCAGACGTTCGGGGCCGTACGTGCTCTGGCCGACGAGGGTCGGCGGTCCGGTTCCGGGCAATCTTTGGTGGTCCTTCTGCAACGGTGTGACCGGACAGGCGCTCCTGTTCACGGAGGCTTGCCGCGTCGGGCCGACGCGCGAGAGGTTGCGCGATCTTGCCGCCGGCGCCGTCCGATCCCTCGAAGGCATCGAGATGCCGGCGGTCGCCAACATCTGCTGCGGGGCGGCGGGGCAGGCGGTCGCGCTCGACCACTTCGCGCGCGTGGCGGGTGAGCCACGTGAGCGCGCGTGGGCGAGGCTCGACCTGGCCCGAGGCAACGCCGAGACGCTCGATCGCTGGAGCTTGCTCCAGGGCCGGCTGGGGATCGATTGGCTCCGTTTGCTCGCGGACCACCGGCATCCCCTCTTCGTCCCGCTGCTCTTCGAACCGCCGAACTGACTGCGTGAGATTGACACCACGGCTGACGAGAGCAGCATGGCTCCTCATGCGAACCGTCATCGCCGCCACGCTCGCCACCTTCGTTTGCGCCGCGTGCTCGTCGTCCTCCGGCAAAGGGCCCGTCTTCGCGTCCTCCGCGAACCAGCCCGCGTACGCCCTCCAGTACGGCGCCGAGCTCTCGGCCACCGCGAAGGCGGCCGGCGACATCGAGAATCAGGAGAAGACCCTATCGAGCGGCCTCGGCGCCCATCTCGACGAGCTGAAGAAGCCCGATTGGGACCAGGTGCGTGGCGTCGTCGACGACTCGGACCAAGCCGGCAAGAGCGCCGACTTCGGAGACGCGGCGGACGAATCGAACGCGGTGCGCGCGTTCTGGGCGGACGAGAAGGACGACATCGATCAGAAGGTCGCCGGCAACGCGCAGTACGTCGTCAAGCAGGCCAACTGCCAGAACGCGGACGTCGCCGGCGCCGCGACCTTCGCGCTCAACGACGCGATGGACAAGACCCTGCAGAAGCGCATGCGTGCGCACAACGAAGCCTCCGTGAGGCTCGAGCGATACAAGACGTCGCTCGGCTCCCAGAACGTCGCGGCGCTCGAGAAGCTGGCGGACGACGTGGCGCAGGCCAGCTACGACGTCCACGTGGCGCTCGTCGTACAGCGCGAGAAGCTTCGCCGACTGCTCACCGACAAGGACGACGTGAAGAAGACGCTCGACCAGTTCATGGCCGACGAGCAAACCTACGGGCAGCAGCCGGGGCGCACCGACGCCGAGAAAAAGGCGAGCGACGATCGCATCATGGCCGCAGGCAAGGCCAAGGGCGACGTGGAGACGGCGGCCCAGCAGGGCGCGCCTCTGCTCCAGCGCATCGATCAGGACATCGACGCGGCGACGAAGGACTACGAGCAGGCGCTCGCCGCGCTCCGGAGCAAGATCGACGACCGCAAGAAGGCGGACGCCGCGGGGAAGTGAGTCATGGGTTCGACCGCTTGCGCACGGCGCTCGGCCTGACGGAGGACCAGCGTGCGAGCGTGTCGCGGTCGAGTGTCGGCTTGCCGGCGGCCAGGAAGTGATCGAGCTCGGCCAGCGCCTCGACGCCCCAGAACGGCTCGCCGTCGACGAGCACGGTCGGCACGCCGAAGACGCCGTCGGCGATCGCGCGGGCCGTCTGCTCCTGGAGGCGCGCCTTGCCTTCGGCCGACTGCGCGCTCTCCAGCGCGGCGCGCTCATCGAGCCCTACCTCGCCGGCGAAACGCGCGATCGTCGCCTCTTCCTCCGCGTTCGCGCTCTCTCCTGCCCAGATGCCGGCGTAGATGCGACCGACGAGCGCGCGCCGCGTGGCCGCGTCCATCGGCACCGAGGCGACCCGCAGCGCGAGGAGCGGGTTGAACGGGTGGTGCAGTGGCGGGCCGAAGGGAACCCCGAGCGAGCGCGCCTTGCGAACCGTGTCGAAGAGCAGGTAGCGGCGCTTGGCCGGGACCTCGGCGGGCCCCTTGGTGCCGTGGTGATTGAGGAGCCCCGCGAAGAGCACGGGCACGATCTCGACGGCACGCCCGTGGCGCTCGGCGAGCGCGTGGATCTGAGTCCACGCGAGGTAGGCGTACGGCGACACGAAGTCGAAGTGGAAGCGGAGTGCGTCGCCGTGAATGGATTCGCTCACGCGACGATGTTAACTCAGCCGCCGTCGCCGACGACGTTCGTGGAATGTTCGAGGCACTGGAGATTCGTGGTGGCGCCCGACGGCGGCATCGTGCCGGTGAACTCGATGGTGTACGGGCATCCGAGCTTCTGCGCGGCCGCGCCCTGCACGTAGCACCAGCCGGGGGTGCTGGAGCTCGAGCAGTCGGTGCTGTCGTCCTTGTCCAGAATCAGCTGCGTCATGGCGCAGACCGGCGTGTTCGACTGGATGGAGTCGCAGTACTTGTCGAGCACGTCCTGAGAGAGCAGCGGCGCGGTCTGACCGGGCTCGACGACGCCCGGACCCACGAGCCCCGGGCTGTTGCACACGCTGCCCGGGTTCTTGCACGTCCCCTGCGTACCCGGAGGCATCGACACGAGGATCAAGCAGGGGGCCCTGCCGGTCGAATCGGGCAGGAGCTTCTGCGGGACGCACGTGTTCGCGAGCGACGTCTTGAGGCGATCGATGATCGCGTTGGCCGCCGGGTTGTAGCCGAAGAGGGGATCCTCCTGCGCCGTCGTCAGGGAGCGGCCGATGTCCTCCTGGATCGGACAGAGACTCGAGACGATGCCCTGGTTGTGCGTCTCCCCGTCGATCTGCCAGTTCGACATGGCCTTGGCGACGATGAGCTCGTCGATGCACGGGTAGGCCTTTCCGTTGATCTGCGTGGTCGTGTAGTTGCCGCTCGTGTCCTTGGCGCAGAGCTGTGTGTTCGAGTTGATGGCGCCGCTCTGGCAGTCGCACGCGCTCTTGTAAAGGCCTGACGTGCAGTCCTTCTGGAAGGACTGAATCGTGTTCGTCGCATCGACGTGGATGAGAGGGAACGTGCAGGCCCACTGCAGGTCCTTCTTGTTGGTGGGCCACTCGCGGCCGTTGAAGGGATCGCAGTTGTCGGCGGCCCCGTCGGGGCACGAGGAGTGGTTGGCCCACGCAGGCGACGAAGGGTCGGTCGTCGACGAGGTGCGATCCTGCTCCGACTCGATCATGTGGAAGTCGGAGCCTGAGAAGTCGTAGTGCTCCGGGTCGTTGCCGAGAATGAGCTTCCAGTCCGCCGCGTTCAGGTTCAGCTTCTGAGGACACTGCGCGGCCGGAGTGCCCACAGGGCACCCGTCCCCTGCTCCGGTGGCGGTCTCGGAGTCACCTGGCTTCGATTGCAGCAGCTGGTGCGGCACGCCGGTGATGGCGGCGTAATAGACGAGGTCCTGCTGCCCGCTGCGCGGCCCTGGCTGCAGCTTGCACAGCTCGTCGGTCGCCTTGGTGGGCAGGTTCTGCGCGTAGATCGGGTTGACGCAGTTCGCCTGCCCGTCTTGATCGCCCACGTAGTTGCCCGAGCCGTCGTGCTCGTGCGTGCGGTCGGGCACGCTCGTGCGCTGGAGGCCGCGGATGTAGCGCGACATCGGGAAGCCCGCGTAGATGCCGAAGCGCTCCTTCTGGTGGAAGAAGCGGACGTTGAGCTCGTCGTTGCTCGGATCGAGATCGCCGCCGGTGCCCGTCGGCGGGTCGGCCGGGCACTCCGAGGAGAAGTTCGCGTCCATGCTCGCGAAAGCGCACGAGGTGCAGCTCTCGCTGTTCGGTCCCGTGGTCGACGGCGAGCTCGGATCGAGCTGCCCGCATGCCGTCGTCCCCTCGGGCGCCGAGTTCTGCCCGCAGATCTTGCAAGCGAAGGGAGAGTTCTCGAAGTCCCAGCCCTGGGCGTTGACCGCGACCGGGTCGGCCGTCTCCTGCGTCTCGTCGGTCACGACGATCACGGCGAGCAGCGAGTCGGGCCGCAGGAACGCCGCGCGCTGCTGGAGGATCGTCTCGTCGACCCCTTGATAGGCGGCGGCGTTGCCGTTCTTGACGATGCTTCCGTAGGGATCCGGCTGCACGAGGAAGCGGTACCAGGACTCCTCCTGCGCCTCGAACCCGCAACCGTGCTCGTGGACGCCGGACACCGCCGCCTGGAAGTCCTGCGCGAGCCTCGTCGGATCCGTGATGGCGTCGGGGGGCGCCATCTTGCCGTCGTTCGCCGGGACGTTCGGGAAGTACGCGAGGAAGTTGTTGGGCGTCGTTTCGTCCGGCATGCCCATCTCGACGGTCGGATCGGTGGGCGTGCCGGCTCGGTTGATGAGCTCCCCGTTGTCGTTCATGTGAGCCGAAAGGCTCGTGTTCGCCGGGTTCACCGTGGCATCGGGGCACACGTTGCCGCCGCGGCTTCCCAGAGAAGAGGACACGATGCCGACGTGCAGATCGTGCACCGGGGGGAATTCGTATTTGCTCCCGGTCGGGCACGTGCCGTCCGGCTTGGCGGTACCGACCACGCCGTTGTTCGTCGGGTCGATGCAGTTCGGCTGGACCAGGCGCCGGAGCAGCAGGGGCACGGCCAGGTTCAGGATCGTCTGCTTGTCCCCCATCGACGCGGAGTTGTCGATCATGAAGAGCAGGTCGACCTTGTCGATCGTCTGCCTCTGCAACCTCGTGACGAACGTCGTATTGAGGTTCGGTTCGCTGTATACGACCGGCCGATCGAGACACCCGCCTGCTGCGATTCCGGTGATTGCGACGACGACGGAGACGATCGCTGCGTGCTTCAGAGCGCGGTACATCCCACGTGGCATGAGCAGCTCACGTGCCACGTCGAAAATGCGGGGAAGTCGGTCCTTTACTCGCAGCGCGAGGGCCAACCGAATTGACAGGCGTTGCTCGCAGTTGCCGCGCGCGGCTATCGCGTCGCGACGAAGGTGCCCGTATCGCCGGTGCACGCGCCCGCGGAGACGGCGTCGTAGGTACCGCTCATCTGCGTGCCCTGGACGGTGGAGTCGAACGTGATCTGGATGGCGCCTGCGGTCATCGCGCCCGATAGCTGGTCGCCGGCGACCGAGCCGCTCACGTCGCCGTTCGCCAGGCACGGCGAGTTCTCGACGAGCGTCGTGCCCGAGACCGAAGACCCGTCTTGCGCGAGCTGCATCGAGCCGTGACCGACCTGACCCGAGACGCTGGTCCACGTCGTGGTCCACGTGCCGCTCACGTCCACGCCGCTCGAAGGACCGGGTGGGGTCGACGAGTTGCCGCCGCACGCGGCGAGGAGCGCAGCGCCGCATCCGAGAAAGACATGCTTCATGGGGGAAACCTCCCGTGAGAGTCGTGTGGGGGCGGCCGTTAGCAGCAGACGTGCCGCGCTCGGACGACGTGCTTTTCGCGGAATTCGACCGGAGGCGCCAACACGCGATTACACGAAGGTGAGAACGTGACTTCCGGCCTATTGCGACTCGCGTCAGGACCCCGGAAGGTTGGGCATGCGCGAGCCACTCGCAGTCGCTCTTGCTCTGGCCGCTGCCGCGTTGGTCGCATGTCACCAGCCCCCTTCGGAATCGACGGCGGGCGCATCTGCCGCTGCGTCCTCCTCCGCTTCGTCGCCGCTCCCGGAGCCGCCCGTGACCCCGCCGGCGACCGATGCGAAGCTGCGAGCGGCCGTGGCGGGCCCTCAGCGGCTCGACAAGGAGACCGCCCGGGACAAGGACACTCACCCCGTCGAGACGCTGGAGTCCTTCGGACTTCGCGACGATGCCACGGTCGTCGAGCTGACGCCGTATCGGGGACAGTGGACGGCGGTGCTGGCCCCCGTGCTCGCGGAGAAGGGGCACCTCCGCCTCGCCGTCGACCGCCTGACCGAAGGGCCGAAAACGCAGGAGTCACTGGACCAGCGCATCGCCAAGGACGAGGCGCATTTCGGCAAGCCCGTGACCGTGATGAGCAACTTCGGCAAGTGCGACGTCAC
The DNA here is from genome assembly GCA_036393165.1 of Polyangiaceae bacterium. Classification (GTDB taxonomy): domain Bacteria; phylum Myxococcota_A; class Polyangia; order Polyangiales; family Polyangiaceae; genus Palsa-1150. The sequence continues at coordinate 6,647 of DASVWO010000182.1, forward strand.
TCTGGGCCCGGACGGCTCGGCGGACATGGTCGTCTCGTTCCGGAACATGCACGACTGGATGGGGGCCGAGGTCGCGGACCGCGTGGTGCAGGCCGTGCACCGCGTCCTGAAACGAGGCGGCATCTTCGCGTTGACCGATCACCGCGCCAAGCCGGGTGCGGCGACCGATCCGGATACCCTGTCCGACCCCGGGGGCGCCTACGTTCCGGAGGACTTCATGATCGCGTTCGTCGAGAAGGCGGGCTTCCGCCTTTCTCGGGAAGTCGGAGATCAACGCGAACCCGAAGGACACCAAAGATTACCCGCAGGGGGCGCTCACGCTGCCACCCTGGTACGCGCTCGGTGACAAGGACCGGGCGAAGTATGCCGCCATCGGTGAGAGCGACTGCATGACCCTCAAGTTCCAGCGGCTCTGACCGTGGCCGCGCCTAGCGGGTTGCGCCCGTGCGGAGCTCGATCGCGCCGAGCGCAAGGAGCTTCGCGAGGATGCGCAACGTGACGGCCCTAGGGAGGCCGGCCATGTCGATGATCATTTCGACGGTGCTGCGGCCGTCGATGAACGACACGATGAAGCCCACGCGAGGGTCGATGGGCAGGCGCTTCACCTGGTCGAAGGTCATGACGAGCCACGGCACGGCGTGCAAGGGCATGACGCGCTGGACCTCGCCCGAGCGCTCCTCCTCCTCGCTCGCGTTCAGCGTGGGGACCTCGCGCGGGTCGGGGTTGGACTTGCGATCCGAGCCGGTCATGCTCCAGCACAGATTGTAGACAGTGCCTGCGTCGAGGCTACCCGGCCAGGCGGACAGGAGGATCCGCGCTGGCGCGCTGGCGCGGATCAACCAATGTACGAGAGCACCACGTACGTCACGCCGTCGGCGGAGAACTCCGCGCGGATCTGGATCCCGGCGAGCCGCTTGTGAGCGCGAAGCGAGGCCTCGTTGTCCTTGCGGACGAACAGGATGCCCTCGCGCCCCCGCAGCTCGCCCTTCAGGCGCTCGAAGAGCATGCGCGCGACACCGCGGCCGCGCGCCGATTGGGCCACGCAGATCGGGCCGTAGACGTAGGCGCCCGGCTCGCCGCGGTAGGCCACGAGCATCTGCTCGAGCACGGGCACGCCTCGGACTGCCTCGATGGTCAAGCTCACGAGCACTCCGACGAGTTGCCCGCCCAGGCGCGCGACGATGACCGGCATGGATCCCATGGCCGACTCGACCCAGTCTCGCGGGAAGTGACCCGTGAGCGAGCCGCGAGGCGCTTCGTTGGCCTGGAGCAGACTCACGATGTCGTCGAGATCGCGCAGCGTCGCCCGGCTCACCTCGGGATGATCGGGCGCTCCGATACCGGCGCTCGTCCACGCGGGCGGGTCGCTCGCAGGGAACGACTGTCGTCCCACCTCGTCTACGAGAGGGTCGGAGGAGCTCGGACCGGCGTCGGGTTTGGGCATCGCGGACGGAGCGTAGCGCGATGGGTACCGACAAACTTTTTTTCCTTGACCGTCGAACTTTGTCGGTTCACATTGCGCGCATGGCTGATGCGGCCGTGCTGCTTCGTCCCCTCCGGACGCGCATCCTCGAGATGCTCGCGGAGCCGCAGTCCGCCGCCGGCATCGCGCGGACGCTCGACGTGGCGCGGCAGAAGGTCGGCTACCACCTGAAGGAGCTCGAGAAGCAGGGCCTCGTAGAGCTCGTCGAAGAGAAGAAGGTCGGCAACTGCGTCGAGCGCATCGTCCGCGCGACCGGGCGTGCCTATCTCGTGTCGGCCGAAGCGCTCGGATCCCTCGCGCAGGGCGCGGCGGAAGCGACGGATCGGTTCTCCGCGGCATACGTCATCGCCGTCGCGGCGCGCGCGCTCCGCGAGGTGTCGCGCCTGCGTCAGGCGGCGGACGATGCCGGCAAGCGCCTCGCAACGCTCACGCTCGAGACCGAAATCCGCTTCGCGACGGCGGCCGATCGCGCCGCGTTCACCGAGGAGCTCGCGCGCACGGTCGCGCGGCTCACCGCCAAGTACCACGACGAGTCCGCTCCGCGCGGACGCGTGCATCGCATCGTCTCTTTCGCGTACCCCAAGCCCGCAGACACCGAGCAGGAATCCCCATGAGCAAGAAAGACACCCGCGACATCGAGCTCTCCGTCGAGCTCGACGCCTCTCCCGAAGACGTCTTCCGCGCCGTCACCGACGGTACCGAGATCGCCAAGTGGCTCGCGCCCGAAGCGCGCGCGACGCCACCGGAAGGCGGGAAGAAGGGCCGCGTCTGGATCTCGTGGGGTGGAGGCATGGACGCGGAGCACGAGATCGATGTCTACGAGGCGCCGAAGCGCATCCGTCATCCGTCGGGCAAGAACGGCGAGACGAAGGCGCCGCTCTATGCCGACTGGTCGATCGAAGCGCGCGAGGGCGGGAAGGCCACGCTTCGCCTCGTTCACTCCGGATTCAGCACCGGCGCCGACTGGGACGACGAGTACGAGTCGCACAAGCGCGGCTGGATGCTCATGCTCCAGAACCTCCGACACTACTTCGCGCGGCACCCGCACCAGCCGACGGCGCACCTCCCCTTCATGTCGAGCATCGAGTCCCCGCGCGCGTCGATCTGGAAGTCGCTCGTCGGCAAGCTCGGCTTCTCGGGCACGCCGAAGGTCGGGGACTCGTTCCGCTTCACGACGCCGAAGGGCGACGTGCTCACCGGCGTGGTCGATCTCGTGACGGATACGCGCGACCTCGCGCTCGTCGTGCGCGAGTACGACGACGCGCTGCTCCGCTTCACGATGGAGGGCAAGGCGGATGCGCCGTCCACGTTCCTCTACGCCTACGTGATCACGTACGGCGCTCAACGGGGGCGCGCGAACGAGCTCCTCGCGGCCGCCCGCAGCGCCACGGGCTCGGCTGACTCCTGAGCCGGGCGTCTCTATCGCGCCTTCGGGCGATGGGCTTCGTAGAGCGCGTCGCGCCACGCGAGCAGGTCCGCATAGCGCTCGCGCATGCCCGGATCGGTGAAGGCCCGCCGGCTCGCGGGAGCGATGCGCAGGCCGAAGGGCGGCGGATCCACGAACGCGAGGACCTGGGCCATCGCGACGTCGGCGAACGTGAAGCGACCGAGGAGCGTCTTCGGCTTGCCCTCGGGGGCGCGCGCGAGCACCGCGCGAAGCTCGTCGAGCACGGACGCGAGCTCGCGCTCGAGGCTCGCGCGGTCCTTGGCCGCGGCGCCGTACTTTCGGAGCGTGCGGCGGATCCCCATGGCGGCGATGCGCGTGCTCGCGCGGCCAAGCCGCTTGCGCAGGGCCCTGGGCACCATCTCGCCGAGCGCCTCCTCGTCCTCGAGCATGCGCGCGAGGGAGAGACCGCGACCGGCGGCGAGCCCTCGCTCGGAGAGGGCGACGAAGTCGTTCACTCGGTGCGCGAGCTCCGGTGGAAACAGCGCGGGCCCATCGCCGCGCCCGTCTGCCCAGCGCGCGATGTCGGCGGACTCACCGATGGCGCGGCCATCGTCGTCGGTGAGCACCGGCACCGTCACGGGCCCGCTCCACTTCCTCAGCTTCACGCGCAGCATCGGTTCGCCGAGGAGGGGCGCGTAAGTGCGGGCCCGGTAGGGCACACGGCGGGCGTCGAGCGCCCAGCGCGCCTTCTCCGACCAGGGGGAATACGGCAGTCCGAGGAGCTCGGTCATCGGGAGACCGTAGGGTCAGCCGGCGTTGACGGCCAGTTGCGCGGCGAAGGCTCGCTTGTAAGCGGGCCGCGCCTCGCCGCGGGCGACATAAGCGGCGAGCTTCGGAAATTCGTCGAGAATGCCCGATGGTCTCGTCCGGAGCAGCACCGACACCATCATCAGGTCGCCCGCGCTGAAGGCACCATCGAGCCACTCGGCGTCACCCAGGCGATCGGAGAGCAGTTTCAACCGGCTGCGCACGCGATCCGCGACCAAGGGCAGGCGTTCCTTGCTCCAAGGCTTGTCGCCCTCCACCAGCTTGGCGTTCGCGAATTCGAGGATCGGCGGCTCCACCGTGTTGACCGCGGCAAACATCCACGTGATCGCCCGCGCCCGCGCGTTGGCCTCGTCCGGCAGCAAGCCCGCATGTCGCTCGGCGATGTGAAGCACGATCGACCCGGTCTCGAACAGCGCGAGGTCACCTTCCTCGTAGGTCGGGATCGCGCCGAAAGGATGGATCGCCAGGTGCGCGGGTTCCTTCATCGCGCGAAACGAAACGAGGCGAACCTCGTAGGGTTGGCCCACTTCCTCGAGCGCCCAGCGAACGCGCGTGTCACGCGCCAGGCCCTTGCCGCCGTCGGGTGAGCGTTCGAACGCGGTGATCGTGATGGTCATCGAGAAGCTCCTCCTTGGCGACGGGCGGTCTCGGCGCGGCGAGTTACCTTCGCGTCGACGTGATGCAAGCCGTACTCGAAGCGATACGCAAGGTGTGCCTTCCGGGGGTGTGGTCCCAGGGAGTGAAGCTCGCGCGCGAGGCCGCGGTGTCGGGCGGGCCCGCCACGCCGGATGAGCTCACCTTCCGGGTCCGGGCGCCAGGGCATGCGATCGCCCTCACGGTCACGCTCTACGTGGAGGGTCCGGAGTGGACCTGCGATTGCGACGGCAAGGCCGACCCGTGCGCTCACGTCGCGGCTGCCGCCATCGCCGCTGCGCAGGCCGCAGAGCGCGGCGAGTCGCTCGCCTCCGCCGCCCCGACCTCGAAGCCCCCTCGCCTCGTGTATCGGCTGGGCGCGAAGGACCGGCTGCTCACCGTCGCCCGCGTCCTCGTGCACGGCGACGGCCGCGAAGAGCGGCTCGCCGAGTCGATCGCCTCGAGCGTGGCGCGTGGCCGCACGCCCGACGGCTGGACGCCGGCTCACGAGGACCTGCACGTCGAGCGCATCCTCGGAACGCCCGCGCGCGAGGTCGTCCAGCCGGGACGCATCCGTGATCTGTTCGCGGCGTTCGCGAACGACGCGGAGGTGACCCTCGACGGCGCGGCCGTTCGCGTGTCCGCAGAGACCGTCCTGCCGCACGCTCGCGTCGAAGACGGCCCGGCCGAGGGGTTCATCCTCCGCCTCGATCGCGATGCGGCGATCTCCGCGGTCGTCGCCAAGGGCGTCGTGCGGTGCGGCGACGAGCTGCATCCCATCGGAGAAGCCTCGACGACCGGGGAGCTGCTCGAACGGTTGCCGCTGGAGCGGACGTTCGGGCCGAGCGAGGCCGCGGACCTCGTCACCACCGTCCTCCCCGAGCTCGAGCGCAAGATCGAAGTCCACATCGCCACGACCCGCCTCCCCCGCCCCGTGGCCGATGCCCGTCCACGCATCGAGATGGACCTCTCTCACCAGGGACACACCCTGTCGGTGTTGCCCACGCTCGTGTACGGGGATCCTCCCGTCGCGCGCGTCGTCGGGGACACCCTCGTGACGCTCGGCGACTCCGTTCCGACGCGTCGTCCCGGCGAGGAGCGCGAGGTTCTGCGGCAGCTGCGCGACGAGCTGAACCTCGTGCCGGGGCGCCGCGTCGACCTCGACGGGACCGAGGCCATTCGCTTCGCGGCCAAGCTGCGCCAGTGGCAGAAGCGCCACCTCGGGGCCACCCACGGCGACACGTTCACGGAGCGCCCGCTCCACGCGCGGATGGTCGTGGAGGATGGCGCGTACGACGTCGTGTTCGAGCTCGAGCCCGAGCACAGCGACGGCGACGGCGAAACCCCGAGACGCGCCGAGGCCGCGGGCGTCATGCGCGCCTGGCGAGACGGACTGGACGTGGTTCCTCTGGAAGGAGGAGGGTGGGCGCCGCTGCCGGCGGACTGGCTCGCGCGTCACGGGCACCTGGTCGCCGATCTTCTCGCCGCGCGCGGCGCGGACAAGAAGCTCGGCCCCGCCGCGGTGCTCTCCCTCGGGCCTCTCTGCGATGCCCTCGAGGCGCCGCGTCCCCCGGAGCTCGCGCGCCTCGCGCCGCTGTTCGGGCAGTTCGACGGCATCCCTCCAGCATCGCTGCCCGAGGGGCTGCATGCTTCGCTCCGCCACTACCAGCAGCAGGGCGTCGACTGGCTCGCCTTCCTGCGCGACGCCGAGCTCGGCGCCGTGCTGGCCGACGACATGGGCCTCGGCAAGACGCTCCAGACGATCTGCGTGCTTCGCGGGCGTGTGCTCGTCGTGTGTCCGAAGAGCGTCGTCTACAACTGGGTCGACGAGATCAACCGCTTCCGCCCCGGTCTCCGCACGGCGATCTACGAGGGGCCGAGGCGGCAGATCGACCGCGCCGCGGACGTGACGCTGATGACGTACGCCGTGCTCCGCATGGATTCCGATCTGCTCGCGAAGGAGGACTGGGACATCGTCGTGCTCGACGAGGGACAGGCCATCAAGAACCTCGACAGCCAGACCGCGCGCGCCGCCTTCGAGCTACAGGGGAAGTTCCGCCTCCTGCTGAGCGGCACTCCCGTCGAGAACCGTCTCGAGGAGCTCTGGAGCGCCATGCACTTCGCGAACCCGGGCCTCCTGGGCGGCGTCAGCCACTTCCAGGAGCGCTACGCGAACCCCATCGCGAACGGCAACCCCGAGGCCGCCGCGCGGCTGCGCGCGAAGATCCGTCCGTTCGTGCTTCGGCGCACGAAGGGCGAGGTGCTGACCGAGCTGCCGTCCCGCACGGACACGGTGCTCCACGTCGAGCTCGACGAGGCGGAGCGCAGCGTCTACGACGCCGTGCGCGTCGCCACGCGCAAGAGCGTGGCCGAGAAGCTCGCGCAGCCTGGCGGCGGCGGCGTGCTGGCGGCGCTCGAAGCGCTGCTCCGGCTCCGGCAGGCAGCCTGCCACGCGAGCCTCGTCCCGGGACAGCACGCCGAGACGTCGTCGAAGGTCGAGCGCCTCGTCGAGGCCCTCGAGGACGCGGTCGCCGAGGGCCACAAGGCGCTCGTCTTCTCGCAGTGGACGTCGCTGCTCGATCGCATCGAGCCGCACCTCGGCACGGCCGGCATCCGCTTCACACGCCTCGACGGCTCGACGCGCGACCGCGCCGCGGTGGTGAACGAGTTCCAGGGCGCCGAAGGCCCTCCGGTGCTCCTCGTCTCGCTCAAGGCGGGTGGCACGGGGCTCAACCTCACCGCGGCGGACCACGTCTTCCTGCTCGATCCCTGGTGGAATCCCGCGGTGGAGGAGCAGGCGGCAGACCGTGCTCACCGCTTCGGACAGCAGCGTCCCGTCATGGTGTACCGGATGGTGACGAAGGACACAGTCGAGGAGCGGATCCTCGCGCTGCAGGAAAAGAAGCGTCGAGTCGCGGACGTCGCGCTGGGCGAGGCGAACCAGGCGGGCGGGATCACGAGGGAAGAGCTGCTGGCGCTCCTCGACTGAGGTCGTGGCGTGCGGCACCCTCGGGAATGCCACCGCAGACCTCCGCGGCGTCCAGCTCGCCTCGGGTCCAGAGCGTTCGCTCCACCATCGATCGAAAGACTCTTTCGAGCGCCCGCTGCACGCTTTCGCCCTCGCTCTCGAGCACGGCCATCGCGCGACCGATCGCTTCGATCGTGGAGAGGCCGTGAGCGTGCGCCTCGGCGCGCAGCCGATGCGGCAGCTTCGCCTCGCCCGACACCGAGACGCACGTCACGTCGGCGAGCCCCGGCACACGGCGTCTCACCTTGGATGCTTGCCTCCAGGTGCCGTCCGGCACGATCAGCACGACCGGCCTGCCGTCGAGGATGCGCGCGGCATCGGCGATCGGTTTCGCGTCCTCGGACGGGAAGAGCAGAAGTGGCTGCACCGCCTCGCCCCATACGAGCGGCTCGCTCGGCTTCCCTTTGCGCCCTCGGACGAGGATCTCGCTGTTGGCCAGGCACGCGGTGGCGAGGCGTCCGGTGTTGGTCGACTTCGACATCTCGGCCCGATGCATGACGAGAACGACCCGCGTCCGCGTGGCGAGAGGAGGATCCGGAATGAGCGGACAGACGCAGAGACGCCCGAGCATCCGGCAGAAGCGGCACCGGAACGCGTCGTTCTCGGGGCGGCTCACGCGGCCGCCCCCACGTGCGCCGAGAGATCGAGCGCCTCGAGCGCCTGCAAGAGATCGTCGGGCACGGGGGCCGTCACGACGATCCGCTCGCCCGTGGTCGGGTGGTCGAACGCGATCGACCGCGCGTGGAGCGCGAGGCGATGGAGGCCGTAGCGCGCCCGATAGTGCCGGTTGATCGCCCCCGAGCCGTGATTCACGTCGCCGACGATCGGATGGCTGATGTGATGGAAGTGCCGGCGAACCTGGTGCAGCCGCCCGGTCTCGGGCTGCGCGAGCACGAGCGAGCATCGATCGACGGGCGATCTCGCGAGGCGACGAAAGCGCGTCACCGCGGCGACGCGCTCGCCTCCTTCTCCTCGGGGTATCGCGTGATCGATGACCCCCTCGTCGGGCGGCGTCCCCCTCACCAGCGCGAGGTAACGCTTCTCCACGCGGCCGGCCTCGAGTGCTCGCCCGAGCGTCGATGCCGCTTCGCGCGAGCGCGCCAGCAGCAGCGCGCCGCTCGTGCCGCGGTCGAGCCGATGCACGAGATGCACGTGCGCGCCGAGCATGTCTCGCACCCGGAAGAGTGCCACGTCGTCGTCGTCGGCCCATCCGCGATGGACCAGGAGGCCCGACGGCTTGTTGGCAACGACGACGGCGGCGTCGACGAAGAGCAGATCGATCGCAGGCGCGGTTCGCAAGCTTGGAAGGACGTTATAGTCTCGCGTCCTTACGATGCCCGCGACCTTCGCCAAAGGTGACCTCTTCAGCACGGAGGGCCTTCATGCCTACGCTCTGGGAAGCAACGCCAAGGGGACCATGGATCGAGGCGTGGCCGTCGCCTTCAAGAAGCGCTGGCCGAAGCTCGCCACCGAGCTGGCTTCGCGGGGGGCGGAAAAAGGGGGCCTCGCGCTGGGCGACGTCGTGGCCTTCTCCGAGGGGGACAAGACTGTCTACGCGCTCATCCTCCAGGAAGACGAGGGCAAGAAGGCCAAGCTCGCGTCGCTCACCAAGGCCGTGAACAAGCTCGTGGAGCTCGCCGCGCAGAGCGGCATCGCGCAGGTGGGCCTCTTCCATCCCGGAACCGGCAAGGCCGGCCTCGACTGGCCCCGCGTGAAGCGGATCCTCCAGGAGATCGGCGAACGGACCGAAGTCACCCTCGTCGTCTTCGAGCAGTTCGTGCGTGCGAAGCCGTCCGAATGACGGATCGAAGCGCGATTTGGGCTGGACGGCTGGCTTCCTCGGGTGCAGAACGCAGGCCGCCATGTCCGCAGACACGAACACCGTCGGTCGACGCAAGCTGCTCGTCCTCGTGGGCGCCGCAGCGGCATACCCTGCTTGCAGTTCGAGCGGCTCGCCGCCGTCTGGTGGAGAGGGTGATGCCTCGGCAAGCTCCGGCAGCAGCAGCGGTAGCGGCAGCAGCTCGGGGAGCTCGAGCAGCTCCGGAGGCAGTGGAAGCTCGAGCAGCTCCAGCTCCTCGGGCGGCAGCGGCTCGAGCAGCGGCGGCACGAAGCCCGAGGCCGGGCCTTCGTGCACGACGAGCGGCAACGTCCTCTCCCTGCCCTTCTCGAAGTACCCGGCGCTCATGCAGGCCGGCGGCACGGCTTCGGTCACCGCCAGCGGCTACTCGGACCCGGTGTGCGGGCAGAACAACATCATCGTGATTGCCACTGGGCCAGGGCAATACGTCGCACTCTCCAGCTCGTGCACCCACGCCTGCTGCACGGTTTCGTGGACCGGATCCGAGCTTCACTGCCCGTGCCACGGCACGACCTTCAACACCGCGGGTCAGTGCACCAACGGCAGGACCAGTCAGCCCCTTCAGAGCCTCCAGACTTGCGCCGACGCCACGGGCGTCTACGTCACGCTCTGAATCACTCGATGACCTTCACGGCCAGGGGCGCGTTCCTCGCGACCGTCGCGATCCTCGGCGCATGTCACGAGGGGCGACCCGCTTCCTCGACCACGGGGGCGACGTCGGCGCCACAGATCGATGACCGGATGGTCGATGTCGGCGGCCGGCGCCTGCATGTGCACTGCATGGGGAGCGGCGAGCCGACCGTGGTCATGGAGGCGGGCCACGGTGAGAGCGGCGACACGTGGCGCCGCGTCCAGCCGGAGATTGCCAAGGTGACGCGTGCATGCGCGTACGATCGCGCGGGCTTCGGCTCCAGCGACAAGCCCGCCAAGCCGCACGCAGTCGCCGATACCCTTCAGGATCTCCGCGTGATGCTCCCGACCGCGGGCATCAAGGCTCCCTATGTGTTCGTCGGGCACTCGCTCGGCGGGCTCCTGGTCCGGCTGTACGCGGCCGCGCATCCCGGCGAGATGGCGGGGCTGGTGCTCGTGGATGCCACGACGGAGGACGAGGACCTGAAGCTCTGGCCTCTCATCTCGCCCGACGCGTTCAAGATGGTGGATCCCGACGGCACCCAGCTCGCCGACATGCGCACCGTGATGGCGCAGCTCCGCGCGAACCGGTCCATCGGCGACAAGCCCCTGGTCGTCCTGACCGCCGGCATCCCGGAGGAACCTCCTCCCGGCGTGTCGCCGGAGCCATTCGCACGGATCGCGCAGGAGATGCAGGCCGAGCTGCCGCAGATCTCGTCGAACAGCACGCAGATCGTGGCGGCGAGGAGTCACCACTTCATCCAGCTGGAGAACCCCGAGCTGGTCGTCTCGTCGGTACGACAGGTGGTCGACGCCGTGAGAACCCACGGGCGCGTGGACGGGAGCGCGCTTGCCCCGCTCGCGAACGAAGCGCCGCTTCCGGAGTGATCGACCGATACAGGCGCCTCGGCCCGAGCGTTGTCTCGAGCAGAGGTTCTCGATGTTCCGTGCGCTGCTCCGGGCGATGCGCAATCCGCCCTCCATCGATCCTTCGCTCGCCACGCCGCCCCCCACGCCGCGGCACGCGCTACGGCGTTCGCGTCTGGCCCGAGATCGAGCACCTGATCCGGATCATCGACGAGCTGGGTCCGTCGGCGTGATCGTCGGCGGCGAGCGCGTTTGCCACGACGCTGCGCTCTTTTGCCACAACGTATCACGCGAGCGATGCGTTTCCCTGCAGCGGCGAGCGTGCTCGAGCCTGGCACGACACATGCGTACGGCGGTCCGGCGACATGTCCGACAGGCAACGCTCGTCGTGTCCTCGTTGTGGAAGCCACGAGATGCGCCGCTCGAGACGGCGCGGCCTGGAGCGCGCGCTCATGGCGCTCGGCCTCTATCCGTTCCGGTGCGAAGACTGCTCGCAGCGGTTCTATCGCTTCTCGCGCCGCGCGTGATGACGTCGAGCCTTCACGCGAAGCCCGCGGCTAGATCGATCCCGGTGTGCGCGACGATGCCGGGGATCAAGCTCCTTCGCGCGTTTGCGACGACGCCGAGAATCGCGCCGTAGATCGCGACGCGCACGGCGGACGCGATGCCCTGGTCGGCGTGAGCGATCCCGAAGAGGAGCGCCTGCAGGCAGACGCCCCACGAGACGCGCCGCGTGAACGCCGTCAGCTGGGTCTGCAGGTAACCGCGGTAGACCACCTCCTCGCAGAAGCCCACGCTCGCGCTCACGAAGAGCCACGCGGCGCGCTCCCACGCGGTCGCAGGGATCATCGTCGCGACGGATGCGCTGCGCGACGCGTTCGTGGCGGAGACCCACGCCGACTCGATGCCCTCGACCAGAGCCATCACCGCGAGCGCGAGCGCGAGGTCGCCACAAGCGCGCCGCCAGGTGCCCCAGCGCCAGCGTCTTCCCAGGAGCGAGGACAGCGAGCGGCCCTTTCCGCCGAGGGCGCACACGTAGAAGACGAGCCCCCACTGCACCACGAGGAGCGGCACGTACGCCGCGATCGGGCTCGCCGGTGCGACGGTTCCGGGGGCTCCCGCGCCGGACACGATCGTCCCCGTGACGGCGACCGCGACGATCAGCGTGATGAGCGCCGCGGTGTGCAGCGGCGACGCGACATCTCGAGCACGCGCGGCGATCGGCGAGGCGGGCACGTAGGCAAGGCGCTTGCTTGGGGTGTTCCAATGATGAACGAACTCGCCATGCACTCACCCGTTCTCGCTGCCGGCTGGGCTCTGCTGTACCTGCTGTTCGGCGGCGGCCTGTTCGGCGCCATCGTGATCTTCTTCGGCCTCAAAGCGATCGGGCACTGACGCCGCTCGGTCCAGCTCCTCTAGGGATGCACGTAGGCGCCGACGTCCCAGGCGCCGCTCGCGGGCCGGGGCTTTCCGTCGAAATCGGCGTTGAGCGCGGCGTTTCCGAGCGACGTGAGATTGAGTCCCGCGCCCACGGCCGGACTCCCGGACTGCAGGTGGAAATCGAAGCTCATCGGAGCGACGAACAGCGGGTCCTTCCCCTCGACGAGGTTCTTCACCGTGACGGCCGGTGTGCTGGCGACGGACGGGCCTCCGCTCGTGCCGTAGAAGAGATCGTTCTCGACGGTGATGCTCGGCCAGTCGGCCCCGGAGGGATCGCTGCCGCTGCTGTATTCGTCGTCCACGTCCACACCGACGGTGCCGCCCGGGTTCAGCACGTTGTTTTCGTAGAAGACGTTGTTGGCGATCGTGATGTTGCCGATGTCGGTCCCCGTTTCGGTGCCGTACGACGTGCCCGGCAACCACACGACGATGCCCGTGCGGTTCTTCTCGTAAGCGAAGACGTTGTTCGCCACGGTCCAGTCGACGGCTCCGGCGTAGTCGGCGCCGAAGCAGTCCGTTCCGCAGCCGTACGCCGCGATCTGCAGCCCGAACGCCTCGTTTCCGTACACGAGGTTGTTGGTGATCGCGTAGCGACGCCCCGTCACGTACAGGCCGTGGTTCAGGTTCGTCGGAGTCGCGGTGATGCCGTTCGCGTAGACGCGGTTCCGGTTGATGAAGATGTCGTGGCCCGTGCCCAGGATGCCCTGGCCGCCGTTGTCGTGCACCCAGTCGTCCTCGATGGTGAAGTGGTGCACGTTGCTGAAATGGACGCCGAAGGTCGCGCCGCGGATCTCGAGGCCCTGGAGCTGGATCCAGCCGATTTCCATCGCGTCGTTCCAGAGCGCGAAGGCGTTGGACGATGCGGCGCCGCCGACGTCGATGACCGGACGCTCGCCTGGATAGCCGCTGATGACGATGGGCGATGTCTGTGTCCCCGACGTGCCGAACTGGTTCGCCTCGGCGTACGTCCCCGCACGGATGCAGAGCGTATCTCCGGCGGAGAGAACGCCGAGGCCGTGACCCACCGTCTTGAAGGGAGCGGCCAGCGTACCTGCGGCACCGTCGTCTCCGGTGGGCGAGACGTAGTACGTGGTGCCGCCGTGGGCGGCGCATGGATTCGCCGGGGGCGCGTCCGGCGGCGCATCCATCGCAGGGCCGTCGGGCGCGTCGACGTCGGCGCCTCCGTCGTGCAGCGTCGGGGCGTCAGAGCCGCTCTCGGTCGTGCTGCCTGAATCGGTCGGGGCGTCCGAGGACGCGCCCGAGTCCCCCTCCCCGCCGGACGATTGCGCGCCACCCGACGAGGAGCAGCCCCAGGCGAGGAGGCTCGCTGCACAATACGCGATCGAGGACCCGAGCAGTCTGCGGACCATCCGCTCGATCGTAGCTCCTCGTATCCGCGCTGGCCGCTGGCGCCGATCCC
>DASVWO010000183.1:0-17708 GCA_036393165.1 Polyangiaceae bacterium
CTTCTCCGAGCGTCGGGAGCACTTCTCCGAGCGTCGGAAGCACTTCTCCGAGCGTCGGAAGCACTTCTCCGAGCGTCGGAAATCACTGGGCGGCGGCAGGGACGGCCAGGGCGACGGTCATGGCACCCGCGCGTACGCCGATGCCGAACCTGCCCACGACCTTGCCCTCCGCGTGCATCTCCAACGTGTGGGCACCGGGCGCGACGCTCGCGAATCCCCCCGCCGCATTGTTCGAACCGGCTTGCGTCGCACCAACGTGGGTGCTCGGGACATTGTAGGAGAAGTAATAGGGTAGCCGCACGCGCTGGTGCACTGAAGGTCGTAGCCTAGGCAGGCGTTGCCGCAGAAACGCGAGAGCAGGCATGACTCGTCCGAGGTGCACGCGGCGAGCTCCGCGCAGGACGGGGCGCTCGTGAGGCAGCTCTCGCAGCCGGCGCTCTGATCGATGTGCGCGAGCTGGGGGCCCGGGAGCAGGCCCCATCCTCCGCATGTGAGGCCGCAGGCGGAGGCGCACGCGCGCGACTGGCACGCGCCGAGAGCGGCCATGGTCGCGTCGCCCTGCTTGATGCAGCCGGCTCGGCAGGTTTCGTCGCTACCGCACGCCGCAACGCAGTCGAAGGCTGTCTTGCACGTCCCTTCGGTTCCGCATGCGGTGGCCTGCGTGCAGCACGACGTCTGGATGCACGCCGCGAAGTCGCCGCTGGACCAGGTGAAGCCGCACGCCGGGGATGGGGCGGTCGGCGGGGTGTCGCCGATGCCGACAATCTGCCGGCAGGACAGGGCGGGCGCGAGCGTTGCCGCGAGGGCGACCCCGCACGCTGCCGCCCGCGACACGCGTCCCACCCGTCCCACCGCCGCGCACTATCGCGCCGCCGCCCGCCCGGGCGCAACCGGGGGCCGTGTACCACGGGCTTGTCGGAAGGCCGGTTTGATGGCAACTTCCCGGCCCCTTCGGGAGAGGTGACCGAGTGGCCGAAGGTACCCGCTTGCTAAGCGGGCACAGGTCAAAAGCCTGTCGAGGGTTCGAATCCCTCCCTCTCCGCAAGTTGGCTCGCTAGCGTGCCGGGGCCACATGCCCCCGCGCGTGTTCCTGCTGTTCACGCTGCTCGTCTGCTACGGCAGCTTCTACCTCTGCCGGGCGAACCTCGAGGCGGCGGGGCCGCTGCTCATCGCGCACGAGGGGCTCACCAAGACGAGCTTCGGGGAGCTGTCGACCATCGCGACGTTCACGTACGCCGTGGGCAAGTTCGTCATGGGGGCGACGGGGGACGTGCTCGGCGGGAGGCGGCTGCTCGCGGTGGCCATCGGCGGGTCGGTCGTGTGCTCGCTCGCGTTCGGGGTGCAGCACGCGTTCGTGATGCTCGTGGTGTGCGCGGCGGCGAACCGGTTCTTCCAGTCCGGCGGGTGGAGCGGGCTGGTGCACGTCGTGTCGCGGCGGTTCGACCCGGCGCGGCACGGCGCCGTCATGGGGGTGCTGGCGACGAGCTACGAGCTGGGGAACGTGGCGGCGCTGAACCTGTCGGGGCTCGTCGCGCGCTGGGGGTGGCGCATGCTGTTCGTCGTGAATCCGCTGCTCTTCGCGGTCGTGGGCGGCGGGGCGCTGCTCGTGCTGCGCGGGGGCGAGAAGGAGCGCGAGCAGAAGGCGAAGGAGGCGGGCGAGGAGGAGCCGAAGCTGCCGCTCTCGGTCATCCTCCCGCAGCTCGCGGCGCACGGGGCGTTCTGGGTGGCGCTCGTCATGAGCGCGCTGCTCACGTTCTTGCGCATCTCGTTTCTCACGTGGACGCCGACGTATCTCTACGAGATCGCGCATGCGGCGGGGCGCGAGGAGATCTCGGCGGCCATCGTGAAGAGCAGCATCTTCCCCGCGTCGGGCGTCGTCGCGGCGCTCGCCGTCGGCGCCATCAGCGACAGGCTGGGGCGCGGGAAGCGGGCGCCCATCATGGCGGCGTCGCTCGCGGTCGTCGTGGTGCTCGTGATGGTGCTCGGGCACGCCGGGGTGCACGACGCGACGACGGCGGCGTTCCTCATCGGCGGCGTCGGCCTCTTCCTGCTCGGGCCGTACTCGCTGCTCGCGGGCGCCGTGGCGCTCGACATCGCGGGCAAGCGCGGGACGGCGACGGCCACGGGGATCATCGACGGCGCGGGGTATCTGGCCGGTGCGCTCTCGGGCTACCTGCTCGGCTCCGTCGCGGATCACGCCGGATGGTCGGCCGTGTTCGACCTCGTCACGGCGGCGGCGCTCGCGGCGACGCTGGTCTCCGGCGCGTGGGCGTGGGCGACGGTCGCCAGGAGGCGCGCCGCCGCGGTAGGGTGACGCGCGTCCGAGATGCTGCGCGTCGTCTACTCCAACCGCACCGAGGAGCTGATTCGCGAGCTCGCCGCGCGCGTGCGGGCGCAGCAGCTCGCGCCCGGGGGACCGGGCCCGCTCGCGCCGGTGCCCGTGGTGGTGCCGGGCGCGGCGATGGAGTCCGCGGTGCGCCTCGGAATGGCTCGCGAGGCGGGGATCGCGGCGAACCTCGACGTGCAGCTGCTCACGCGCTTCGCCGCGAACATGACCGGGGTCCGCGTGGCCGACGCCGGCGCGATCGAGGCGATGGTGCTCGAGCTGCTGCTCGGCGACATGGCCGACGAGGCGCTCGCCCCGCTGCGGGCGTACCTGCACTCGGCGGGCGACGACGCGGACGCGGTGGACGGGCGGCGCGCGCAGCTCGCGGCGCGCATCGGGCGCATCTTCGAGGAGTACACGTACTCACGCGGGGAGCTGCTCGCCGGGTGGCTGCGCAAGGACGAGCCGCAGCTCGACGCGCGACACGCGGAGACCGAGGCGTGGCAGCGGCGGCTCTGGCGCTTGCTCTTCGGCCCGGAGGGCGCGGCGGCGCGACGCACGCCGCGCATCGTCCCGCTGCACGAGGCGGTCGCGGCGCTCGAGCCGCGCGCCGACGCGCCGGCCGCTCACGTCTTCGGTTTCGCCCACGTCGCGCGCACCTTCCACGCGCTGCTCGAGCGGCTCGGGCGCGCGGCGGACGTGACCGTCTACACGCTGAGCCCCTGCGAGGGGTTCTGGGAGGACGTGAACGAGCGCGACCCGGCGCCGCTGCACCTCTGGTCGCGGCCCGGGCGCGACAACGTGCGCGCGCTCAACGTCGCGGCGGGCTTCGACCACGAGGACCGGTTCGTCGACCCTCTGGACGCGCCGGCGACGCGCACGCTGCTTCACCGCATCCAGAGCGACGTGATGCGCCGCGCCCAGCCGGAGCCCGAAGCCCGGAGCCCGGAGCCGGGCACCGACCGGTCCCTCGAGGTCCACGGGCACGCAAGCATCCGGCGCGAGTGCGAGGCGGTCGCGGCCGACGTGTGGCGCCGCGTGCGCGCCGACGCGTCGCTGCGCTTCGACGACGTCGCGGTGCTCGTGCCGTCGGCCGACGCGCCGGCGTACGTGGCGCACATGACCGCGGCGATGCGCGAGGCGAACGATCTGCCGCTCCAGGTCGTCGGCGCGGGCGACGCGGCGCCGAGCCGCATCCTCGAGGCGATCGAGCTGCTGCTGGCGCTCCCGCTCGGGCGCTTCACGCGGCCCGAGCTGCTCCGGCTGCTCGTGCATCCGTCGGTCGTCGCGTCGGCGGCGCGCGCGGGCGGCGGCGCGCTGGATCCGGAGCGATGGGTCGCGTGGTGCGACGCGCTCGGCATCGTGCACGGCGCCGACCGCGAGGACCACGCGGCGACGTACATCGAGCGCGACATCCTCAACTGGGACCAGGGGCTGCGGCGCCTCGCGCTCGGCGCCTTCATGGCCGGCGACGCGAGCGGCGCGGGCGAGCCGGTGCGCGCTCCAGGCGGCGAGGCGTACGTGCCCCTCGAGGTCGCCGGGACCGAGCTCCACGACGCCGCGACGTTCGGACTGCTCGTGCGCTCGCTCGTGGCCGACGCGCGCTTCGTCCGCGAGAGCGTGCTCGCGCCGCGCGAGTGGGCGACGCTGCTGCGCACCGTGGTCGAGACGTACGTCGCGCCCACGAGCGACGCCGAGGGCGACGAGCTGGCGCGCCGGCTTCGGCAGGTGCAAGCGCTCGCCGACGTGGACCTGGGCGGCGCGCGCGTGTCGTATCGCATCGCGTCCGAGCTGGTGCGCGCGAGGCTCGCACGGGGCGCCGCCGGCAGCGGACGCGGGGCCGATGGGGGCGTGGTCCTCTCGACGCTCTCGCAGATGCGCGCCGTTCCGTCCCGCGTCGTCTACGCGTGTGGCATGGGGGAAGGGCGCTTCCCGTCGCCCGACGCGGAGGACCCGCTGGACCTTCGCTGGGCGCGCCGGCGCGACGGCGACGTGACGGCGCGCGATCGCGACAAGTACGCGTTTCTCGAGACGCTGCTGGGCGCGCGCGATGCGCTCGTCCTCTCGTACGTCTCGCGCGACCCGCTGACGGGCGACGCGCTCTCGCCCTCGTCGGTCGTGCAGGAGCTGCTGCACGCGGTGTCGCAGGGGTACGTGAAGGATCCCGTCGCCAGCGGCCTGCGCGTCGTGCACCCGCTCCGCCGCTGGGACGACGCGGCGACCGTGGCGGAGATCCCCGAGGCCGCAGCCGAGGCGCGCACGGTGGCGGTGCGTCGTCACGCCGAGCGTCATGCGGGAGGCTCCGGCGGCAGGCCCACGGCGGGCGAGGTTCTCGCGTGCGCCGACGCAGGCGATCCCGCGTGGCGGGCGCTCGCCGAGCACCTGGGCCTCGCGCGCCTGCCCGACCTGCCGGCGTCCGTGGACGGCCGCGTGTCGGTCCCGATGTACGCCATCGTGAAGTTCCTCGAGATGCCCCTCCAGGGCTGGGCGAGCTATCGGCTCGGCCTCGACGAGACGGAGAGCGAGGACCTTGCGGCGCGCGAGAGCGAGCCCTTCGAGACCGCCCCGCGCGACGAGACGCTCATCCTCCGCGACGTGATGCTCGCCGCGGCGCAGACCGGGTGCTCGCTCGAGGAGGCGTACGACGCGGCGGTGCGCGACCGCGAGCTGCGTGGCCTCGGTCCGTCGGGCGTCTTCGCGCGCGGCGAGCGGGCCGACGCGCTGCACGCGCTCGAGACGTGGAGGCAGGCGGTCGAGAGCCGGGGCGTGGGGCTCGACAGCCTCGTCATCCACCGCTTCGGGCGCGCCGGAGAGCACTCGCGGCCGGCGCGCGCACACGAGCCGCTCGTCATCGACGTGGACGTGCCCGACGCGAGCGGCAAGGTGCACGTCGTGCGCGCCGAGATCCAGGGGCGCACGCTCCCGGTCGCCTCGGGCGGCGACGGGACGCTCAGCGTCACGCTCGCCAAGCGCGCCAACGAGGGCAAGGACGAGTGGGCGAAAGCGGGGCGGCGGCGGTCGCTGCTCCGGTCCTTCGTGGACCACGCGGTGCTCGCGGCGGCGGGAGAGATGACGGCGCCGCGCGAGGGGCTCGTCGTCGTGGCGTCGCAGGAGGGACCGGTGCAGGAGCACGCGCGCTTCCGCCCGCTCGCGCCGGATGCGGCGAAGGGCTGGCTCCGCGGTGTGGTGCGCGAGCTGCTCGGCGCGCCGCACGCGTACTTTCTGCCGTGCGAGGCGGTCTTCGTGCGAGACGGTCGCGAGGGCGACCCCGCGGCGCTCGCGGTCGTCGAGGAAGCACGCGACAAGCTGCGGGGCGGGGACGGTCCCCCGGCGCTGCGCTCGGCGTATGGCCCGGTGCCGCGCCCGCAGGAGTACCCGGCGCCCGACGAGGCGACGACGCGGGAGATGATCGAGCGGCGCTTCGGCCCGCTGCTCGCGCGCGACGAGGAGGACGAGCCGTGAGCGCCACCCGAGTCGCCCACCCCAAGTCTGGCGCGCTCGTCGCGCGCCCGCGCGTGCTCCGCAGCGTGCCGCTCGACCGGCACGCCGTCATCGAGGCATCCGCGGGCACCGGGAAGACGTTCACCCTCGAGCACCTGGTCGTGGAGCTCGTGCTCGCCGGAGACGTGCCGCTCGACCAGGTACTCGTCGTGACGTTCACCGAGAAGGCGACGAACGAGCTGCGCGTGCGCGTGCGCGGCAAGCTCGAGGATCTGCTCGCGGGGTGCGGGCGCGCGCCGGACGACGCCGAGATCGCCGCAGGCGACTTCTGGACCATCGACGACGCCGCGCGCGCCAAGATCGCCCGCGCGCTGCACGCGTTCGATGGCGCGACCATCGCGACCATCCACGCCTTCTGCCAGCGCGTGCTGCGCGACAACGCGTTCGCCAGCGGGCGGCTCTTCGAGGAGCAGCAGGTCGACGGGCGCGACGCCTTCGCGCGCGCGTTCCGCGAGGCGCTTCGCTGCGACGTCGCGCGCGACCCGGTGCGCTCGGCGTGGCTC
Source organism: Polyangiaceae bacterium (assembly GCA_036393165.1). Lineage (GTDB taxonomy): Bacteria > Myxococcota_A > Polyangia > Polyangiales > Polyangiaceae > Palsa-1150. Next base: position 6,331 of record DASVWO010000183.1, read on the forward strand.
GAGGCGGGGCTGCGCGCGGGCCGGTCGGTGGGCGGCATCGAGGAGTTGCTCTGGGACTGCATCCAGGCGAAGGCCGAGCTGCGTCCCGAGTTCGATCCGCGCCGGCTCGAGGAGGCGATCGCCGCCTTCCCGCTCGAGGAGGCGCGGCTGACGGAGGGCAAGACGAACCTCCGCGCGTGGGGTGTCCCGGCCAACACCGTCACGGCGCTGGGGGGCCGTCTCTGGGAGCTCGCGCTGGTCGTGGAGGAAGCGCGCGACGCCGGCAGTCCACAGCAGTTCGTGCTCGAGGCGGAGCAGCGCGTGGACTTCGCCTACCTCATCGAGAAGCTCACGCCGCTGGGCCCTCGCCCGGGCCCGACCGGGCGCGCGTGCGCCGCCGCGCTGGCCATCGCGCGCGCCACGCCGTCGATGCAGGCGGCGCTGGCCGCGACCATCCTGCCCGCCGTGCGCGCCGAGCTCGCGCGGCGCAAGCGCCTCGCGGGGCAGTACGACTTCGATGACATGCTCTCGCTCGTCGACGAGGCGCTGCGGGGGCCGCGCGCCGGCGCGCTCGTCGCGGCCATGCGCGAGCGATGGCGCTACGCGCTCATCGACGAGTTCCAGGACACGGACGAGACGCAGTGGGACATCTTCCGCCGCGCCTTCTTCGAGCGGCAACCGCGCGGCGAGGGCGCCGGCGCGAGCGTGCTCTATCTCGTCGGCGACCCGAAGCAGTCGATCTACCGCTTCCGCGGCGCCGACGTGCAGACGTACCTGCGGGCACGCGACGAGATCGTCGCCGCCGGCGGGGCGCTCCTGCGCCTCGGGGACAACTACCGCGCGACGCCGGCGCTCGTCGGGGCCACGAACGCGCTCTTCGCGCCGCCCTACTTCACGGGGCGCGTCGCGTACGAGCCGGTGAGCTGCGGGCGGCCCGACCGCGCGCTCGTCGACGGCGAAGGACGCCCGGTGACGCCGTTGCACGTCGTTCGCTTCGAGCGCGACGTGCCGGTCGCCTCGTACGGCACCCTCGTGGCGCGCGAGATCCGGCGCATCACCGATCCCGAGCGGCCCTGGCGGCTCGACGGCGAACCGCTAGGGCATCGCGACGTCTTCGTGCTCACCCGCACCAAGGCCGAAGGGCGCGCCGTCGCCGCTTGCCTTCGCGCGGCCGGCGTTCCGCACGCGTTCTACAAGGAAGAGGGGCTCTTCCAGACCGACGAGGCGAAGGAGATCCGCGCGCTGCTCGACGCGGTCGACGCGCCGCACGACCGCGCACGGCGCCTCGCCGCCTGGATGACCCCGTTCTTCGGCCTGCCGCTCGGCGACGTGGAGCGCGCGCGCGACCTCCCGGCGACGCATCCGTACGTCGCGCGGCTCGGTGCGTGGAAGGCGCTCGCCGACGCGCGCGACTTCGACCGGCTCTTCGAGAGCCTCGTCCGCGACTCGGGCGTCGTCCGTCGCGAGCTCTTCTTCGCCGACGGCGAGCGTGACCTCACGAACTACCTGCACGTGTTCGAGCTGCTCCTCGAGCAGACACGCCGCGGTCACTGCACGCTGCGCGACCTCGTGCACCTGCTCACGGGGCTCATCGACATGACGCGCCTGACGCTCGACCTCGAGGGCAACGTGCAGCGCCTCGAGAGCGACCGGCGCGCCGTGCAGATCACGACGATTCACAAGGCCAAGGGCCTCGAGGCGCCGGTCGTGTTCATCGCCGGGGGCTGGACGCAGGGACGCGCCGACGACGTGCACGTCTACCACGAGGACGAGCGGCGCCTCGGGTGGGTCGGCAAGGCGCGGGCGGACGTGAAGGCGCTCGTCGTGCAGGAAGAGCGCGAGGAGCAGCAGCGGCTCCTCTACGTGGCCCTCACGCGCGCGATGGGGCGGCTGGTCCTCCCGTGCCTCCTGAGGGACGGAAAGCCCGACCGGCTGCGCGGGCCGTACGAGGCGGTTCACCGCCGCGTCTTCGAGCTCTCGAACGCCGGCGGCGACCTCGTGAGCGTCGAAGATCTGCCGCGGCTCGTCGCCATCGCCGGTGGGCGCACGCAGGCCGCGGCGGAGGCTCCCTGGCAGCCGCCCGTGGCGCTGCTCACCGAGGCCGACGGACCGGGCGATCACGAGGCGCTCCGGGAGAGCCGCGCCGGCGCCGTCGTCACGTCGTACACGCGGATGCACGCGAGTCGCTCGAGCGCGCGCGCCGAGTGGACCGAGGCGAACGAGCGGAGGATGGAGAAGGCCGCGGAGGAGCTCGACGCGTCGCGGCCGGTCGCGCTGCGCTCGGCCCGCGCCTCCGGCGTGTTCCTGCACGAGGTGCTCGAGCGCGTGCCGCTCGCCTCGTTCGCCGAGCGGGACTTCGCCGCGTGGCGCGCAAGGCCCGAGGTCGGCGCGCTCGTCGAGGACGCGATGGCCGTCCACCGGGTGCCGCCCGAGCAGCGCGAGCACGCGGAGCGACTGGTGTGGGCGGCGCTCACCACGCCGGTCGCGCTGCCCGGCGGGGAGACGCTCGCGCGCATCGCCGACGCGGACCGTGTGGTGCGCGAGATGGAATTCGTGTTCTCGGTCACCGGCGCCGGCGCGTTCGTGCGCGGGTCGCTCGACCTCGCGTTCGAGCACCGCGGGCGCACGTACTTCGTCGACTGGAAGACCGATTCGCTCGGCTCCTACGCGCGCGACGCGCTCGCGGCGCACGTCGAGGCGCATTACGCCGACCAGGTGCAGCTCTATGCGCTGGCCACGGTGAAGCTGCTCGGCATCGAGAAGCAGGCCGAGCACGACGCGCGCTTCGGCGGTCTCCTCTACTGCTTCCTGCGAGGGATGGACGGGGGCGACCAGGGCGTCTGGTCCGCCAGGCCGACCTGGGCCGAAGTCACGGCGTGGGACGAGGCGCTCGCGCGTCGCTGGAGGACGCCGTGAGCCAGCTGTGGCCCTTCGGCACCGCGCGCGCGCGCTTCGAGCGAGGCGGTGGGATCGCCGACGCGCCAGCGCTCGACCCGGAGCAGGTGGAGCTCGCGTTTCTCGGGACGGAAGTCGCGCGGCTCGCGACGGGGCTCTCGCGCGAAGACCAGCGGGCGCTGGCGGACGTCGCAGCGGCGACCCTCGCGGCGGTGCGCGCCGGAAGCACCCGCGTTCCCATCGCGTCGCTGGGGCCGGGTGCGCGCCTGGTCGAGCGCGCGCGCGATTGCGCCCCCGGGGATCCCGTCGCGGCGGTCATCGGACGCGCAGGGGATCGCACGCCGCTCGTGGTCGAGGGCGACTGGCTCTACTCGGAGCGGATGCGGTTGCTCGAGGAGCGCTTCTGCGCCCTCGTGCGCGCGCGTCTCGCGGACACCGCCGCGGGGGACGCGCGCGGCGTCACGAAGGCCCTCAAGGCGGTGGCCGACGGCCCACCCGCGCTCACCGACGAGCAGAAGCGGGCGGTCCGCGCCGCGCTCACGGCGCCGATGGCGCTCGTCACCGGCGGGCCCGGCACGGGCAAGACGACCATCGTGCTGGCGCTCCTTCGCGCCCTCGCGTGGACCGGTCTGCCGCTCGACGCCATCGCGATCGCCGCGCCGACCGGCAAGGCCGCGCAGCGGCTGCAGCAGTCGATCGCCGCGGGCCTCGCCGCGACGCGAGGGGACATCTCGGACGCCGCTCTCCGGTCGGCCGCGCCGGCGCCGCAGACCGTGCACCGCCTGCTCGGCTGGTCGCCCGGCTCTGGGCGCTTCGCGCGCCACGAGAACGACCCGCTGCCGCACAGGGTCGTCATCGTCGACGAGGCGTCGATGATCGATCTGGCGCTGATGGACCGGCTCCTTCGCGCCCTCCGCTCGGACGCGCGGCTCGTGCTGCTCGGCGACGCGGACCAGCTCCCGTCGATCGAGGCAGGCGCAGTCTTCCGCGACCTGTGCCAGGCGCTCGGAAGCGTCCGACTCACGACGAACCTGCGCGTCGCCCGCGACGCGGACGCACGGCGCATCGTGGACGCGGCGCAGGCGATCAATGCGGGCGCCGTCGACGACGCGTGGAGCGCTGCCGTCACGCCGCGCGCCTCCGTGTCGGCGCTGTCGCTCGCCGGCGTCGAGCATCTGCGCGCGCCGTGGTCGGACGTCGCCGACGATCTGCTCGACCTCTGGTGGCAGGACCGCGTCGACCCCAGCGGCGATCTCGCGCGCCTCGCCTCTCGCGTCTTCCACACGATGGGCGGGATCGTCGACGCCGCCGGCGCGCCCGACGTGCAGACGCTCTTCGACCACCACGCGCGCGCCCGCATCCTCTGCGCGACGCGCATCCGAGGCATCCCGACCAGCACCGAGACGCTCAACGACGCGCTGCTCCGACGGCTCGGCGGTGGAGTCGCTCGCGGCGTTCGATGGCGAGGCCGATCGGCCAGGACCGGGACGGCCGAGCTCGCGCCGGGCGCGCCGGTGCTCGTCGAGCGCAACGACTACGAGCGCGCGCTCTTCAACGGCGACCAGGGCGTCGTCCTCCGCGTCGCGGAAGCCGGGGGCGCGGCGGTGCTCGCCGCCGTCTTCCCGAGGGGGGACCGCTTCGAGGCCTTCCCGCTCGACACACTGCCGGACCTCGCCCCGGCCTTCGCCGTCACGGTGCACAAGTCCCAGGGCTCCGAGTTCGACCACGTCGCCCTCGTCCTGCCCGAGACGGACATGCCCCTCCTGACGCGGGAGCTGCTCTACACCGCCGTCACGCGGGCGCGCCGCTCGGTGCTCCTCGTGGGGAGCGACGAGCTGCTCGCCCGTGCGGTGACCCGGACGCTCGAGCGGCACAGCGGCATCGCGGAAAGGCTTGCAGCGACGAGGAAGTGACGCGGGGAGGCCCGCGCTCGTGCTAAACATACGAGCAGCGGGAGGCAAGCACGCGCATGGAGCAGCGGGTGATGGCACTCGGGAACGTGCAATCCCTGGAATCGGCGCCCCGGGCGCGCGGGCGCAGCGGCCCCCTCCAGATACTGCTCGACGTGAAAGACCCGGAGGTGGTCGCCGAGCTGCGACGGCACCCCGAAGGCGAGGACCGGGACGCCTTCGCCGCCGCCGCGCTTCGCCTCGGCGTGCTCGCGCTGCGCATGGCGAACGGCCACCTCGACACGACGTCGATCCGCAACGCCGGCGAGGCGCTCGTCGGGCAGATGCGCGAGCTTCTCTCGTCGCGCGCCGCCGAGATGACCGAGAAGCTCGCGACGACGCTGCGCGCGCACGTGGGTGCCGACGACTCTCTGCTCGCCAAGGCCATGGCGGCCCACCTCGGGCAGGGCAGCCCCGTCTTCAAGCTGCTCTCGCCGGACGACGCGACCGGCCTGCGCGCGCAGCTCGCGAAGACCATCGAGGACGCGCTCGCCGATCAGCGCAAGCAGATCCTGCGCGAGTTCTCGATGGACCACGAGGGCTCGGCGCTGCGCCGGTTGCTCGGCGAGTTCTCGCTCGACCGCGACGGCTCGGCGCTCGCCCGGCTCAAGAAAGAGGTGCTCGGCACCATCGAGAAGCTCTCGCGCGACAACGTCGAGTTCCAGTCGCAGGTGCGCGAGGCCCTCGTGCGCATCGACACGCGCAAGAAGGAAGAGGCGCGGACGACGCGCCATGGCGTCGCCTTCGAGGAGCACCTCGGGGCGCTCCTCGCCGAGGAGGCGCAGCGTCTCGGCGATCTCTACGAGGCGACCGGCGACACCACGGGCGCCATCAAGCAGTGCAAGAAGGGCGACTGCGTCGTCCAGCTCGGCGCCGAGGCCGCGGCCGCGCACGCACGCATCGTGTGGGAGGCGAAGGAGAAGCAGTCGTACTCGGTGCGCGCGGCGCTCGAGGAGATCGAGGAGGCCCGGCGCAACCGCCAGGCGCAGGTGGGCGTCTTCGTCTACTCGCGCAAGACCGCGCCCGAAGGGCTCGAGTCGCTGCAGCGCTACGGGGCCGACGTGGTCGCCGTGTGGGACGCCGACGATCCCGCGAGCGACCTCGTCGTGCGCGCCGCGTACAGCCTGGCGCGCGCGCTCGCCGTGCGCGAGCGGGCGAGCGGCGAATCGCAAGCGGCGCTCGGTGAGCTGGAGCAGGCGGCCCGCGCCGTCGAGCGGCAGATCACGTACCTGGACGACGTTCGCAAGTGGGCCGAGACCGTCAAGGGCCACGGCGAGAAGATCGCCGAACGCTCTGCGCGCATGGGTGACGAGCTGCGGCGCGAGGTCGAGCGGCTCGACACGCAGATCGCCTCGATGCGAAAGGTGGGCTGAGAGCCGCGTGCTAGGCTGCACGCGTTTCCGGCGTCGTCTAACGGCAGGACAGCGGATTTTGGTTCCGCTTATCGGGGTTCGAATCCCTGCGCCGGAGCTTCGGTGAAACGGAGTTGGCGGAAAAAGCGCTGCGTGATCGAAGAAATCGAGGGGGCAGAATTCCGTTTCGGGGTTTAGATGGGTGGGAGGGGCCGAGAGGAAGCGGTTCTCTCGAAGGTCAGTGAGAAAAGTGCCTTCGCCGACATCAAACCGGCCTTTGGCGACGAGAAACCGGCCTTCGCCGACGTGACGAGGACCCGGGCCGACATGAAAAAGGGCCCGGCAGACCGGAAAACGACCCGGTGGAGTCGGCCGAGGCCCTCGGCGGGTCGGCCCAGTCACTTGGCCAGTAGCAAGACGGCCTCGGCGAGTCGGGCGAGGCCCTGAGGCAGTCGGCCGAGGGCCTTGTCGAATCCGCCCACGACCTTTTCGAGTCGGCCCGGCTCCTCGGCAACGAAGAAAACGTCGCGGTCTTCCTCGCCCGGGTCCTTCTCCGACAGGAAAAGGACCTTCGCCAAACGAAAACGGTCATCGTCTTCACCGCCCCGGCACGGGGGCGACAGCAAAAGGTCCTTTTGCAGTCCGCCGAGGACCTGGGCGAGACGGCCGAGGCCGAAGGCAAGGAGCAAGAGGAGGGAAGCAAGCAGACAGAGGCCGTTTTTCAACCACCTCGGTCCCAGGAACTTCCGACCGCGGCCGCGGTCATGCCCGGGGAGATGTCGCGACGCGCGCGAAGCCGCGCGGCGGGGGATCTCTTTGCGCCCGACGAGTGGGATCGGGCACGATGGGACCGCGTGCCGCTGCCCCCCGAGACGGATGACGAACGGCGGCTGGTCGAGCGGCTCGTCGCCCGCGACGAGCACGCATTCAACGCGCTGGTGCGCGCGTACGAGCGGCGCGTCTTCGCTCTCGTGTTGCGGATGATCGGCTCGCGCGCCGAGGCAGAGGACCTGGCGCAGGAGGTGTTCGTCCAGGTCTTCAAGGCCATCGGCTCCTTCCGCGGGGAGTCGAAGCTCTCGACGTGGATCTATCGAATCGCGATCAATCTCTGCAAGAACAGGACGAAGTACCTGCGCGTGCGCCACGCCGGCGAGCAGGAGGAGCTCGAGGCGCACGCGGAGCGCGTGCCCATGGGGGAGCTCAAGCGCGCGAACGTCGGGCAGATCGAGCGGCCAGACGAGATGATGGTCGGCAAGCAGGTGGAGCGCATCGTCCAGCAGGCGATCCTCAAGCTCGAGCCGAGCTTTCGCGAGTGCCTCGTGCTCCGCGACGTGGAAGAACTGAGCTACGAAGAGATAGGAGCCATCACCGGTCTGCCCGAGGGCACCGTCAAGAGCCGCATCCACCGCGCCCGCGCGCAGCTCAAGGAGCTCGTGGAGGAAGCCCTGGGGGAGAAGATCCCATGACCGAAGACGACGACGTGAAGCTCGACGAGAAGGAGGAGGCGCAGGTGCGCGATCTCCTGAAGCGTGCCCTCTCGAACGAGTCGCTCGGGCAGGGTGCGCCGGACCTGCTCGCCGGTGTGCAGCGGCGCATCCGCAAGCGCTCGCGCGGCAAGTTCTTCGCCGACGGATGGAGCACCGGACAGCAGCGCATCGGCTACGTCCTGGTGGCTCTGATCACACTGCTGCTCGTGCTCGTGGCGTACTACGCGCTCGGGCCCGTGGACGTGCGCTGACTCGAACTAGCTGGCGACCCAGCGCGCGAGGACCACGGTGATGTTGTCCGGCCCGCCGTTCTCGTTCGCCTTGGCGATGAGCCTCGACGCCGCCGTCTTGAGGTCCCCGGTGCCGTGCACGATGTCGAGCATGTCCGGGTCGGTCACCGGCCCACACAGACCGTCCGAGCAGAGCAGGTAGATGTCCCCGGCGTGCGGCTGCTCGAGCCGCGTGTCGACCTTCACCGTGTCCTTCATGCCGAGGGCCCGCACGATGACGTTCTTGTGCGGGAAGTTGGCGATCTCCTCGGGCGTGAGGCGCTTCATCTTGATGTAGTCGTTGAGCAGCGAGTGGTCCTCGGTGAGCTGCTCGATCTTGTCGTCGCGGATGCGGTAGATGCGCGAGTCGCCGACGTGGGCGATGTAGACGCCGTCCTCCACCGCGAAGAGCGAGACGATCGTGGTGCCCATGCCGCGCTGGCGCGGGTCGCGCTGGGCGCTCTCGTAGATGCGCAGGTTCGCGAGCTTGATGCCGGTGATGAGCCGGTTCTCCTCGTAGCCCTTGCTGCGGTCCATCTTGTAGGGCCACGTCCGCTCCGGGTCGTTGGCCGTGGCCGCGAAGAACTCACGCATCGCATCGACGGCCATCTTGCTGGCCACCTCGCCGGACGCATGCCCCCCCATCCCGTCCGCGACGATGTAGAGGCCACTCTCCTCCATGATGGAGAAGTTGTCCTCGTTGTGCGTGCGCTTCATGCCGACGTTCGTCTCGCCGGCGACCTCGATGCGCAGGGGACCTCCCACGACCGCGGATCGTCGCAAGGTTGCGGTAGGGGTGTCAACCACCGTCACACGTAAGCACGCGAGACTTCGGGCTTCAGGCTTTGGGCTTTCAGGCTTCAGGCTTCAGCTATTGCGCGGCCCGGAGCACGACCGGAACCTCGCGGAAGCGGCCGTCGCCGAAGACGAGCAGCTTGACGGTCTCGCCCGGCGCGTGCTTGGCGATCGCGTCGGCCAGCTTCTCCGGCGAATCGACCGACTGGCCGTCCACGGCGGCGATCACGTCGCCAGCGGACTTCAGGCCGGCCGCCTCGGCGGGGCTTTTCGGCGCGACCGCGAGGACGCGCACGCCGCGAACCTGGCCGTCGCCAGCGGTTTCGCCGCGGATGCCGAGCCAGGGGGCCGGCGCAGGCGCAGCCGCAGGCGTCTTGGTCAGGAAGGAACGGATCGTCGCCACGGGGGCGCCCACCACGACCGGGGCGCACGCTGCGGCTTTCGCGGTCGCCTGGGGCGCGCTGCCCCAACCGGCCCAGGGATTCGCGTTCTCGTCCTTCGCCGGGGAAGCCTGCTGCTGGGTCACCGCGCCCTTGCACGCGCGCACGAGGACGGCGACGACGCCGCCCGTCGAGTCGAGCAGCGGGGCGCCGGCGATGAGCGGGCCCTTCACGTCGACGTCGAGCATCTGCAGCAGAGGCGCTCCGTCGCGCGCATGCGCGTCGGCCTTGCCCTTCACGTCGGCCTGGGCCGGAGCGAGCTTCGCCCCGCGACTCGGGAGCAGCGCCCGGATCTGCGCTCCGATGGGATCGAGCTCGCTGGCGGCGAGCCCGTCGCTGAACTTGCGCGCCGCCGGGACGAGCAGCGCCAGGTCGTCCGCCGCGTCAGTGTTGCCAACCTTGGCGTGAACGGTAGTTCCGTCGGCATAGAGAACGTCGGCACCCTCGGCGCCGCCCAGACCTGAGAGGGCGGTCAGGATGCGGCCGTCCGTGCCCAGCACGGTCCCGATGGCCGCCGGCACCCCGTTCTTCATCACGACGACCACGCCCCGGCGCACGTGCTCGTAGAGCTGCTGCGGCGTCGTCGGCCCTGCGGCCGCGGGAGCCGTGTTCGCCGGCGCGGAGGCGGCGCCGGGGCCCGGCAGGGAGGGCAGCGCCTGCTGTGCGAAGGCGGGCGGTGAGAGGAGTGCGAGAGCCACGGTGACGAATGCGGCGGGCTTCACGGACTGCAGCATAGCGCCTGGAAGGTGCAAGCGCCGATCCCGGAGAGGGGCCGGCGTGTGGTACAAGGTCCGCGTCATGAGCGAGCCGCACGCCGCCAGTGGGACCCCCCAGGAAGAAGAGCCGCAGACGCCGATGTGGCTCCCGGCCGTCGGCGCGGCGCTCTTCGTGGGCGTTGCGCTGTGGTGGGCGGTCACGCCGCCGGTGGCGCCGTCCACGCCGGCGGAGGCCCCGGCTGCGGAGTCGGCAGCCGCGGCGGCGGCCGCGCCGAATCCGCAGGCGCAGGCGCCGGCCGTGCCTCCCGCGCAGCCCAGGTTCCCCCCGCAGCCGGCCGCGCCGAGCGGCCAGGGGGCACGCGTTCCGGTGCCGTCGGCGCTGCCGGCCGAGCTGCAGAAACGCCTGAACGATCTGCGCGGCAAGCCGCACCCGTAACGATGGCCCCGCTGCGCGTCGGCGTCGTCGGTGCGTCGGGCACCTCGGGAGCCGTAGCCGCGCGGCTCGTCGCGTCCCATCCACGCATGGCGCTCGCGTTCGCCACGAGCGACGCGCGTGGCGGCGAGAGCGTCGCGTCCGCGCTCGGGATGCGCCTGCCGGACGACGTGCGCTTCGTGCCGAACGCGTCGGCCGCCGATCACGCCGGTGCGTGTGACGCCGTGCTGCTCGCGACGCCGGCCGACGTGTCGATGCGCCTGGTGCCCGTCTTCGTCGACGCCGGCAAGAAGGTGGTCGACCTCTCCGGAGCCTTCCGCCTCGACGCGAGGGAGTACCCGCGCTGGTACGGGATGGAGCACACGGCGCCGGCGTTCCTCGGGCGCGCGCACTACGGGCTGCCGGAGCTCTTCGGGCCCCCGACGGGCGGCACTTTCGTGGCCAATCCAGGCTGTTACCCGACGGCGGCGCTGCTGGCGCTCGCGCCTCTCTTGCGCGAGGGGCTCGTCGAGCCGGCGGGCATCGTCGTCGACGCCAAGAGCGGCGTGACCGGCGCCGGTCGGCAGAGCGGCGAGGCGTATTCGTTCCTCGCGGTCGACGGCGACGTGCGCGCGTACAAGGTGCTCGCGCATCAGCACACGCCGGAGATCGCGCGGGCCCTCTCGCGGATGGTGAAGAACGTCGGCGTGACCTTCACCCCGCACCTCCTGCCCGTGCCGCGCGGGCTCCTGGCGACGTGCTACGCGCGGCCTCGAGCCGGGGCGACGCCCGAGCGCGTCCAGGCATGCCTGGCCGCGGCGTACCGGCCTTCGGCGTTCGTGCGCGCCGTGCCCCCCGGCGACGTGCGCCTTTCGGGCGCCGTCGGGACGAACCTCGCACTCGTCGGTGCGACGGCCGACGCCGACGTGGTCGTCGCGCTCGGCGCGATCGACAACCTGCTCAAGGGCGCGGCCGGGCAGGCCGTGCAGAACCTGAACCTCATGAACGGCTGGGACGAAGCGCTCGGCCTCGAGCATTTGCAGCGCTTCGCTGCGTGATAAGGAGGCGACGTGAAGATCCCGCG
>DASVWO010000184.1:0-8639 GCA_036393165.1 Polyangiaceae bacterium
TTCTAGGGCCGTGGCAGCATCAGGGGGAGCAGTGCGAGAGCGTCTCTATTTCCCCCACGTTCTCTCCCTCGTCAGTGGCGCCTTGCTGGCCACCGCGGGGCCGCCCACGGACCTCTTCCCGTCGCTCTGGGTCGGCATGGCCGGGCTCGCGTGGGCCCTCGAGGAAGACCCGCGGTGGCCGGCATTCGCGTCGCGCGCGCGCATGGCGCTCACGGGGGCGCGGCGCGGGCTCGCGTTCGGCTTCGCGGCGAACCTGATCGCCCTGCGGTTCATCCCGGTGACGATCGCGCGCTTCACACCTCTGCCGTGGGCGGTCGGGGTCGTCGCCCTCGCGCTGCTCGCGGCGTTCGAGGGGCTGCGCTGGATGGTCGCGGCGGTCGCGTGCGAGACGCTGGTGCGCGCGCGCGTGCCGCGGCCGGTCGCCTTCGCGGCGGGTGTGTACGCCGGCACGTTCGTGCCGACGATGATCCCCTGGACGGTCGCCGGCGGCGTCTCGCCGTGGCCCGCGATGGTGCAGCTCGCCGACGTCCTGGGCGAGCGCGGCGTCGCGGCGATCATGGCGCTCGCGGCCGGGCTGCTCGCGGCGGGAGCCCGGGCCGCGATGCAGCGGGCGATGCGTGCGCGCGCCGTTGCGATGGGCGCTTCGGCGGCGGCGATCGTCGTGGCGCAGGCGGGGTACGGAGCGATGCGGATCGCGAGCGAAGAGCGGCTGCGCGGGCTCGCGTCCGACGTGCGCGTGGCGCTCCTGCAGCCGAGCATCGCGGCGAGCACGCGGTGGGAGGAGGAGCGGGCGCCCGACATCCTCGCCGAGCTGACCGCGCTCACCGCACGCGCGCAGGAGGCAGGCGCGGCGCTCGTGGTGTGGCCCGAGGCGGCCTACCCCTACCGGCTCGTGCACGGCACGCGTCGCGAACCGGGAGGGGCGCGCGCGATCGTGGGGCCCGGCTTGCACATTCCGGTGCTCACCGGTCTCCTCACGACGGGAACGCAGGACGGCGCGTCCTTCAACTCGGTGGTCGTCGCGAAGCCGGACGGGACGCTCTCGGAGTCGTACGACAAGCGGCACCTCCTCTGGTTCGGCGAGACGGTGCCCCTGGCCGACCGAGTGCCCTGGCTTCGCCACGTGTTCGCGCGCGGCATGGGGCTCGCGCCGGGCGACACCGAGATCGCGCTGCCGGTCGGGCCTTTCCGGGCGGCGCCGCTCGTCTGCTACGAGGACATCCTGCCCGCGGCGGGGCGCGAGGCCATCTCGGTCGAGCCGAACCTCCTCGTCAACGTGACGAACGACGCCTGGTTCGCAGGCACGCAGGAGAGCGAGCTGCATCTGCGCATGTCGGTGCTCCGGGCCGTGGAGCTGCGGCGCGACATGGTTCGCGCGGTGAACGGCGGCGTCACGTCGTGGGTGGACGCGACGGGCCGCGTGCGAGGTCGCAGCCCGAGCGAGTTCGCAGCGATCCTCGAGGCGCGTCCGGCGATCCTCGACACGCCATCCACGTTCTTCGCGCGCCACGGCGACGCGCCGTGGGCCATCGCGCTGCTGCTGCTCGCGAACCTCGCCGTGTGGCGAAGGGCTACTGGATCAGGTCCTTCAGGGCCTTGAGCGCGGTCGCGCGGACCTTCTTCTCCGCGGGCTTGGCCGCGAACGTCTGCTTCTCGCCGGTGAACGGGTTGACGCCCTCGCGCGCCGGGCGCGCAGGCTTCTTGACCGAGCGCAGCTTGAGAAGGCCGGGGATGACGAACTCGCCCTCCGGCTTGCGCAGCTCTTTCTTGATGAGCTCCGTGAGGCCGTCGAACACGCGGCTCACCGCCTTCTTGTCGAGCTCCGAGAACTCGGCGATCTCGGCGATGACCTGGGCCTTCGTCATGCGCTTGGCTGCCATGGGACGACTGGACTACCACCGCGTTTTCGCACGGGGCAAGCGGAAAGCGCGGAACGCACACTTGCATAGTCTCTGCGTTTCGGCGCGCATGCGCCTGTCCCTCGCGACAGTGTCGTGGTCCCACCCGCGCAGGTGGAGCAAGCCGTGCGCGAGGAGCATCGTCACCTCGTCGGCCAGCGCGTGACCCGCGGCGGCGGCCTGGCGCGCGGCCGTCGGGACGCTGACGACGACGTCGCCGAGCAGAGTCTCGTCGTCCTGCGGGAACGCGAGCACGTCGGTCGGCTTGTCCTTCTTGCGGTAGTCGCGATTCAGCTCGCGGACGCGCTCGTCGCCCGTGAGCACGATGGACCACTCGGCACGAGGCAGCCCGAGCGCGGCGAGCATGGCGCGGGCGCGCCGCTCGACCAGCACCCGCGACAGGCCGCGCCAGGGCCCGCCTTCCACGACCAATCGCACAGGCACGACGGCCAGTGTAAACACTTCCTTCGTGGACACCTGCGCCGTCGTGCCCGCCCTGGACGCCGCCGCGACGATCGGCGCGGTCGTCCGCGGGCTCGGCGAGCTCGGGTTGCCCGTGATCGTGGTCGACGACGGCTCGCGCGACGCGACCGGCGACGTGGCGCACGCCGCGGGCGCTGGAGTCGTCCGCCACGAGCACAACCGCGGCAAGGGCGCCGCGATTCGCACCGGGCTCGCCGAAGCCGAGCGCCGCGGCATCGCGACGGCGCTCACGGTGGACGCCGACGGTCAGCACCCACCCGAGGCCGCGCGCGTCGTCCTCGATGCGTCGCGCGATCCGACGGCGCTCGTGCTCGGCGTGCGCGACCTCGTGGCCGCCGGCGCGCCGCGGAGCAATCGCTTCGGCAACGGCGTGAGCAACTTCTTCCTCTCGCTCTTCGCCCGCCGCACGCTTCGCGACACGCAGTGCGGGCTGCGCCGCTACCCCGTGCGCGAGACGCTCGCGCTCGGGGCGCGCGCCGACGGGTTCGCGTTCGAGGCCGAGGTCATCCTTCGTGCTCTCTCCGCGGGGCTGCCCGTGGTCGAGGTACCCGTGAGCGTCCTCTATCCGTCACGCGAGGAGCGCCGCACGCACTTCCACAACGTGCGCGATCCCGCGAGCATCGTGGGCACCGTCGTGCGCACCGTGCTCGAGCTGCACACAGGCCGCGGAGGCGGATCGTGAAGCGGCTGCTGCGCCTGGCGAAGCGTGCGGTCCTCGTCGCGTCGTGCGTCGTGCTCGTGCTCGCCGTCGCGCACGCGGCCATCCGCCTCACGACGCGCATCGCGCCTCCGTCGGTGACGGCGCCCGCCGCCGTCGATCCGCGCGACGGCGTGACCATCCGCGCCGGACTCCCGCTCGTGACGCTGGCGGGCACGCCGGAGGCCATCGGCGCCGCGAACGCGCGCCTCGTGTACGCGGGGATGCTCGACACCGAGGGCCAGCTCTGGCACGACTTCGGCGCCCACGTCCCGTGGTGGCCCTTGCGGGCGGGCATCGAGGACTGGGCCCTCGTGCGCTACCGCCACGTGGACCGCGGCATACCGCCCGATCGGCTGCGCGAGCTGGCGGCGCAGGCGTCCGCATTCGATCCCGATCCGTGGGTCTCACGCATGCCGACGTACCAGCGCATGCTCTTCTTGCACGCGCTCTACGACGTCGCGCTCCCCCTCGAGCACTCGCCGGTCATCGGCTGCAGCAGCCTCGCGTTCCGTGCGCCGCCCGAACGCGGCGGCCACGAGATCGTCGCGCGCGCATTCGACTTCGAGGCCGGCGAGGTGTTCGACCGCGAGAAGGTGGTCTACCTCGTGCACGAGGACGGCGCGGTGCCCTTCGCGAGCGTCGCCTGGCCCGGGCTCGTCGGCGTCCTCACCGGGATGAACGCGGCCGGTGTGTTCGTCGCGGTACACGGCGGGCGCGCCGGCCAGCCGACGAGCGACGGGATGCCCGTGGCATTCTCGCTGCGCGAGGTGCTCGCGCGCGCGCACGACACGGACGAGGCCGTGGCGGTCCTGTCGGCGCAACGCCCGATGGTCTCGCACATCGTGTTCGTCGCCGACGGGCGCGGCGCGATCGCCGTCGTGGAGCGCGTGCCCGGCGAGCCCGCGTTCGCGCGCCGGAGCGACGGCACCGGGTGGGTCGCGAACGCCTTCGAGGGGCCGGCGGCGGGCGACCCGAAGAACCTGCGCGTGCTGGCGACGACGACGAGCGCCGCCCGCGACGCACGTCTGCGCGAGCTGCTCGGGCCGGGCGGTCCGCCGCGCGAGACGGTGCAGGACGCGCTCGCGATGCTGCGCGACCACAAGTGCGCCGGCGGCGTCGCATGTGCCCGCGGCGACCGGCGGAGCATCGACGCGCTCATCGCGACGCACGGGGTCGTCGCCGATACGACGGCGCGCGTCCTCTACGTGAGCCTCGGCCCGCACCTGTCCGGCCGCTTCGTCGGCATCGACCTGCTCGCGCCCGACGTGCCGCCGACGCCGGCGACGCTCCCGGAGGACGCGACGCTCACGGCAGGAGGCGCACCGTGAGGCTCGGCCGCCGCGCCGTCCTCACTGGTGCAGCCGGCGCGCTGCTCGTCTCTCGCGCAGCACGAGCCGACGATCCCGTCGATGCTCTCTTCGCGCGGGTCGCCCGCGCCCGCGCCTCGATGCGCACGCTGCAGGGCCCGTTCACCCAGGTGCGGACCATCGGCCTTCTCTCGACCGACGTGAAGAGCACGGGCACCCTCGCCCTCGTCCGCCCCGACCGCCTGCGCTGGGAGCTCGCCCCGCCGGATGCCGTGGTCTTCTGGATGGTGCCCGAGGGCCTCGCCTACCGCAGCGCCCAGGGCACGGGCCGCGTCCCGTCGGCCACGCCGCGCATCGCGGCGATGCTCGACGACCTTCGCACCCTTCTCGGCGGCGACCTCTCTCATCTTCGCTCGCGCTGGGACGTGCGCGTGTCTCGCGACGACGCCACGGGCGCCGAGCTCGCCGCCACCGCCCGCACGCCCGACGCGCCGCTCAAGAGCTTCACCTTCGCCCTCGCCCCGGACCTCGTGCGCCCCGTGCGCGCTCTGCTGGTCGAGGGTCCGCACGATCGCACCGCGATCGACTTCGGCGCCCTGCAGCTCAACGCCCCCGTCGACGACGCGCAGATGCGCGCGCCCTGAGCCCGGGTATCAAGCGTCCTTCGGGTCGTCGCGTCTGCGCCCGCCGTTCTTGCGGCGTCCCTCCGGGCGGGGAAAGAAGCGCCGGTCGTCGCGCTTGCGTCTGTCTGGTGTTGCAGTCCGCTCTCCTCCGAGCTTGCGGACTGCGTCGGGCCGCGCGCGGCGCTCGGGAGTCCCTCGGGGCATGCCGGGCAGCATCTTCCCGCCGCCGGCAGGCGGCCAACTTATGCGGCGCGCAGCGACTCGAGCAGCGCCTCGCGCGCAGGACCGTACGGGGGCAGGAGCTGCATGATGCCCATCGCGACCTGCTCGTTCACAGGCGTCGCCCCCGCCTGCGAATCGGGCGGGACCTCGACGGCGTAGCCGCGCTGCAGCGCCTCCGTCGCCGTCGCCAGGATCCCCACCTCGGTGAGGCAACCGGTGAGCACCAGCGTGTCGACACCGAGCTGCTTCAGCACGTCGCTCAGCCGCGAACGCGTGAAGGCGCTGTAGGTGGGCTTCTTCACCACGGCGTCGCCCGGCTTCGGTGCGAGGTCGGGCCACACCTCGGCGCCCTTCGAGCCGGCGATGTTGTGCGCCGCCCACGCGTCCAGATCGCTGTCGTCCGGCTCGTGCTCGTCGACCACGTACACGACGGGCGTCCCCTCGCGCCGCGCGGCCTCGATGCGCGCCGCCAGCGCCGGAACGATCGCGCGCGCCCGCGGCACCTCGAGCGGCCCGCCCGGGTTCAGCGCGTCGTTCTGCATGTCGATGACGACGAGCGCGCGGCGCGGCTCCGCCGTCTTCTCCGCGACCGACTTCAGGATGCGCGAGCGCAGCCCTGCGCTCGGCGCCACCGGCTCGTTCGCGAGCGCCATGGCCGCCAGCCCCTCGCGCATCGCGGCGAGCTCCGGAGCCAGAGGAGCCGCCAGGTCCCCGAGCGCGAGATCGGCGAGCTGGTCCGATCGCCCCGCCAGGAGCACCGCCAGCAAATCCGCCGCTTTCTCTTCCGGGTTGCTCAAACGACCCTCTCTCTAGCACTCGCGGGCGGGGGGAGGGGCCCGCCCGCCAGCTCGACAACTCTGCCTCAATACATACGTGCGGGCGAGTCCTCCGGTTGCATTACAGGAGCGTTGACGAAGCGGAAATCAGGCGAGACCCTGGGCGGGGTCGTTGCGTACTCCCTGGCGCTTGGAATCGATGACGGCACCGTCCGACACACATCTCGTCAGCCAGGCCGCGGTCGGCGATCGCGAAGCGATTGCGGCGCTGTACGACCGGCACGCACCCGTGCTCCTCGCCGTGGCCATGCGCATCCTGCGGGCGCGCGAGGACGCGGAGGACGCCCTGCACGACGTGTTCGTCTCCCTTCCACGCCGTGCGAAACATTACGCCGAGCACCGGGGCAGCGTGCTCGCGTGGCTCGCGATCGTCGTGCGCAACACGAGCATCGACCGCATCCGCCGCCACGGACGCGCCGTCGAGGCCGAGCGCACGGTGGAGGCCGAGCCGCCCCCGTCGGCGGTCCGCGCCGACCCCGAGAAGGACGCCCACAAGTCTTCGTGGCGCGAGCGCGTCCGCGGCGTCCTCGCGCAGCTCCCCGACGCCCAGCGCGCCTCGCTCGAAGCCGCCTTCTTCGAGGGCCTCACGTACTCCCAGATCGCAGAACGCGACGGCGTCCCTCTGAACACCGTGAAGTCGCGCTGCGCCCGCGGGATGATCGCGATGCGCGAGGCGCTCGCCGCGGCGGGCATCAAGTCGCTCGATGGGACGAACGACTAGGGTGAGGTGACGAGCAAGTGCGCTTGCAAGCCGGCGCCGAAGCCGGTGGCGCCGCCGTCGTAGTCGGTGATAAGCGCGGGGCCCATGCTGCAGTCCCACGTGTTCCACGTCCACCCGAGGTAGCTGACGCCGTGCGTGTCGGCCCACGGCATGTACGTGTCGATGAAGCCGTGGGCGCAGTCGTTCTCGCCCATCTCACCGGTGACGACCGGGTACATCGCCGCGAGCGGCTCGATGACCATCGTCCAGCACGACTGGTCGATGCACGCGTTGAAGTTGTAGAGGTGGAAGCTCGCCGTCATCTGGTCCAGCGGGTCGGTCGGCGCGTGCGTGAGCCAGCCCGAGAGGTCGTCGGCCC
Source organism: Polyangiaceae bacterium (assembly GCA_036393165.1). Lineage (GTDB taxonomy): Bacteria > Myxococcota_A > Polyangia > Polyangiales > Polyangiaceae > Palsa-1150. Next base: position 7,149 of record DASVWO010000184.1, read on the forward strand.
ACGCGAGGCCGCCCAGCATGAGCACGTTGGTGGCGCCGGCGTTGCGCACGGCGGTCACGAGATCCTGCATGCCGGCGCTCTGGTAGCTGCCAGTCACCGGCGAGTCGGGCGTCGTGATCGTGCACCCACTCTTCCAGCACGCCCACGCGTCGCCGTTCGGCGTCTGCGCGTTCGACGTGTCGATGTGCGGCTCGTTGTAGAGATCGAACACGGTCATGGGGTCGTTCTTGAACGCCGTGGCGACCGAGGTCCAGAAGGCGGGCGCGTGGTCGGCGTCGGCCATCGGCTGCTGGCCCTTCGACTGCTGCGTGCCCGGCGCGTTCCAGTGCAGGTCGACGATCGTGAAGAGGCCGTGCGCGTGCAGCTTCGACGTGTAATCGAGGATCGCCTGCTGGTACGCCGTGCCGCTGTACATCGCGGGCGACCCGTTGATGCCGAGCCAGCAGTCCTCGTTGAGCGGCACGCGCACCGTGTTGACGTGGCCCCAGGTGAGCATCGCGGTAGCCATCGTGTCGGGGTCGGGTCCCTCGTAGAAGGCGTAGCCGCCGATGCAGGCGTACTCGGTGCCCGAGTGGTCCACGCCGAGCAGGCGCGTCGGCTTCCCCTGGTAGAAGAGCTGGTTGCCCTCGACGTGCAGGTTCGGATTGCCCGCGTCGCCGCCGCTGCTGCTGCCACTGCCCCCGCCGCTACCGCTGCCGCTGCCACTGCCGCTGCTCCCGCCGCTGCCGCTACCGGTACCGTCTTGCCCAGCATCGGCGCCGCCGCTGCCGCTGCCGCTCGCCCCGCTGCTGCTGCCGCTGGCGCCGCTGCTGCTGCTGCTGCTGCTGCTGCCGTCGGCACCGCCGCCGTCGTCACCCGCACCGGCGCTCCCGCCCGAACCGCACGCCGCGCCGCCGCCCACGACGCAGGCGCCGGCGAGAGCGAGGAGGACCGCAGCTCGCATGACCGCAATTCTACCCCCGCGGCTATGATGGCGCCCATGCCGTCTTCCGGCCCTCCGAAGCAACGCCTCCTGGGCCTCCTGCGCCGAACCGCCAAAGGCGCGCGCGTCGTCGGCGAGCGATCGACCGCCGACGAGAGCGCCCTCTGGAGCGCCCACGAGCGCGCCCTCGTCCGCGCGCGCGACGCCGGCGCCGCCGCGCAGCGGATCGCGTCGAACGCGGCGAGGCAGCGCGCGTCCATCGACGGCGTGGCCGATCGCGCGCGTGCGCTCGGCTCGCGCGCCGGCGAGGTGCAGGGTGGGTTCGGGCGCGTGCTCGACGCGTTCGAGCGGCTCGGGCTCGTCGCGCTCAACGCGGGCCTCGAGGGGGCGCGGGTCGGCGAGGCCGAGGGCCGGCAGCTCGCGCTCGTGAGCGACGAGGTGCGGGCGCAGTCCTCGCGCGGCGCCGAGGCGGCGCGCGAGCTCGCGGGCGCGCTGCAGCAGCTCGCGGCGGACCTGGGGCAGCTCGAGTCGCAGGTGGCGCAGGCGCAGGCGGTGGTGGCCGAGGTGAC
>DASVWO010000185.1:0-2435 GCA_036393165.1 Polyangiaceae bacterium
GAAGAGCATCTTCATCGAGGGATCGCTCAAGAACGGCCACTCGGATGCGGATGCGGCGCGCGTGTTCGACCTGATGGCCTTCTTCGCGGGGTACGGCTTCAACAAGTCGCACTCCGCCGCGTACGCGCTCATCACCTACCAGACCGCCTACTTGAAGGCGCACTACCCGGTGGAGCTGCTCTGCGCGATCCTCACGAGCGACAAGGACCGCATCGACAAGGTGGTGCGCACGATCGCCGACGCTCGGTCGATGGGCGTGACGGTCCTGCCGCCCGACGTCAACGAGAGCGACACCGACTTCAAGGTCGTCTACACGCACCCGGACGGGAACAAGCCGCTGCGGCGCAGCGAGCGGATCAAGGACGCGCTCGGGCCGCAGATCCGCTTCGGCCTGGGCGCGGTGCGCGGGCTCGGCGGGGCGGCGCTCGAGGCGGTCTTCGAGGCGCGGCAGGAGGGGCCGTTCCGCGATCTCTTCGACCTGGCGGCGCGCGTGGACGCGAAGCGCGTGAACAAGGCGGTGTTCGAGGCGCTCGTGCAGTGCGGCGCGTTCGACTCGACGCTCGAGGAGCGCGGCGTCTCGCGCGCGCGGGCGTTCGCTTCCGTCGACATCGCTCTCGAGCGCGCACGCGCGGCCAGCCGCGATCGTGAGGCGGGCCAGACCTCGATGTTCGGGATGTTCGACGCCGCTGCGCCCAAGACTGCGACCGCTGCTCCGAGCGCCGGCGACTATGCGCAGGCGGAGGCGTGGGACCGGCGCGAGCTCCTCGTGCGCGAGCGCCAGTCGCTCGGCTTCTACGTCTCGGGGCACCCGCTCGAGCGCTACGTGAAGGGCGAGGCGGGCCTGGCGAAGATCGGCGCGACGCCACTCGGCGACTGCGCGAAGAAGGACGACTGGGCCGTCGTGAAGATCGCCGGCATGGTCGAGGGCTACCGCGAGCGCATCTTCAAGGACGGCGGCGGCAAGATCGCCTTCTTCGAGCTCGAGGACCTGACGGGCCGCATCAGCGTGAAGGTGCGCGCGCGCGAGATCGAGCAGTACGCACCCGTGCTCACCGCCGGCGAGCCGGTCCTCGTCGAGGGCAAGGTGAGCTTCCCCCAGCGAGGCGAGGACGAGCCCGAGGAGCCCGAGGGTCCGCGTGAGCCGACGATCCTCCTCAACAACGTGCGCCCCCTCGCCGAGGCCGTGCGCGCCGACACCCGCTCCATCGCGATTCGCGTGCGCACCGACCGCACCCGGCCGGCCGACCTCGACAAGCTGGCGAAGGTGCTCGCGGGCGCCAAGGGCAACTGCCCGGTCGCCATGTACGTCGCCTTTCCCGATGGCGCCGAGGCCGTGCTCACCTTGTCGGAAGCCTGGCGCGTCGAAGTGGGCGACGCGCTCCTCTCGGGCATCGAACGGGTCTTCGGCGAACAGGTCGCGGAGCTCCGGTAAGCGCCCCGAGCGACGTGGGGACGTAGCAAAGCGACGCGGGAAGGCAGTCGGTTCGACCGGCTGTGTCCCCACGCATCTCGGGGCTGTCCCCGTGACGCCCGGGGCTGTTCCCGGTTGAACCGGCTGCCTCCCCGTGACGCTCCGTTGCCTTCCCGAGCGTCTCGGCTGTCGCCCCGTGCGTCACGGGGACAGCCCCAGGATGCGCGGGAAGACGACGAAGCGTCACGGATGGGGACCCGAGCGACACGGGAAGGGAGCAAAGCGTCGCGGGGAGGGCCCCGTGATGCGCGGGAAGTCAGCCGAGCGACGCGGGGAGGCAACCGAGCGACGTGGGGAGAGCCCCAGGCGACGAATGGCGGTCGCCGCGCCTCGCTACCCGCAGATCGTCCGTGAAGCCCATGCGTCAAAGCCGTCAGGCGTGTCGCGTGTCGCGACTCTGGAGGCTTCCATGCGCAAGGTATTGCTCTCGATGTCTGCCCTGGCCCTGGTCGGGTGCGGAGGGGCGACGAGTTACGTCCACACGGACACGACGCTGGGGCGCGTCGTCGTTTACCGCAACGGAGTCGCGTACTTCGAGCGGACGGCGCACGTCGATGACGACAAGCTGACGCTGGCGGTTCCGGCCGACAAGGTGGACGACTTCCTCAAGTCGCTCACCGTCGTGGACGCCAAGACGGGGGAGCCGACCCCGGTGTCGTACCCGACCGACCCGGGGGCGAACGAGACGGGCACGGGGCTCGTCGACATGAAGATCGAGCTTCCCGGCAAGCGCCCGCACGACCTGCGCCTCTCGTACGTGACCGAGGCCCCGGCGTGGAAGCCGAGCTACCGCGTGGTCCTCGGCGACGACAAGAAGGTCGACATGGTGGGGTGGGCCATCGTCGACAACACGTCGGGCGAGGACTGGAAGAACGTGCGCCTCGGGGTGGGGGCGAGCTCGGCGCTGTCCTTCCGGTTCGACCTGCGGTCGGTGCGCCTCGTGGAGCGCGAGACGCTGCAGTCG
>DASVWO010000186.1:0-3251 GCA_036393165.1 Polyangiaceae bacterium
TCCTTGCAATCATGTGAGCTCCTCCCTTCGAGGCTGCGATGTAGGGGGGCCCTTTTGCAAAGTCGGTGCACTGCCCATCTCGAGCGACGTATACTGGCCGGTGGACCCTCGATGTCCCACGACGACCGCGCCAAGACGTCACGCGCGCATGCTCGACCGAGCGAGCGTGCCACGGGGTCGGGGGACGTCGCGCCGCCGCCCCTGCGGCGCACTGGCTACGGCCTGACGGACCTCGGGCGCAAGCGCGTGTCGAACGAGGACGCGTTCTTCCTCGACGACGAGCTTGGGCTGTACATCGTGGCCGACGGCATGGGCGGGCACGCAGCCGGCGAGGTCGCGAGCCGTGAGGCGGTCGACACGCTGTACGGCATGGTCAAGCGCGGCATCGGTGAGCTTCACGAGCTGGTGGACCCCGTGGCCGACCGCGACGCGCGCGCCGCGTGCCGGCTGATGGAAAGCGCCGTGCAGGCGGCGACGTATTTCGTCTTCTCGATCGCGGAGATAGACCGCGACAAGAGCGGGATGGGGACGACCATCTCGGCGCTGCTCGTGCTGGGGGACTACGCCGTGACGGCCCAGGTGGGCGACAGCCGCATCTACAAGCTGGACGCCAACACGGTCGAGCAGGTGACCGAGGACCACACCCTCATCGCGTGGCAGCTGAAGCAGGGGCTCATCACGCCGGCCGAGGCGGCGCGGTCACCGCACAAGAACGTGATCACGCGCGCGGTGGGCAACCGCGAGTACGTGCAGGTGGACACGCGCTGCATCCGCCTCGGCGCGGGCATGCGCTTCCTGCTCTGCAGCGACGGGCTGCACGGCTACCTGAAGGACGACGACATCCCGCCGATCGTGGAGATGGGCGGCAGCGCGGCGGTGCAGCGCTTCATCGGCCTCGCGAACGAGCGCGGAGGCAAGGACAACATCACGGCGATCCTGCTGGAGATCGATTAGCTGTCAGCTGTCAGCCCGCGGCGCGGCGGGCCAGCGGGACCGACTCTTCGTCGTCGAGCGTGATCTCGGACTGCTGCGGCGGGCGGCGGCGGGAAGCGGCCTCGCGCTCGTCGGCCGACGGGAGGCCGGCGTGCAGGCGCGCGTCGTCGAGGATCGCCTCGCACAGCGCGCCGTAGTCGATGCCCGCGGCGGCGGCGATCTTGGGCAGGAGCGAGGTCGGCGTCATGCCGGGCAGCGTGTTGACCTCGAGGACGTACTCGTTCTCGCCCTCGGTCACGAGCAGGTCGACGCGGCAGGCGCCGGTGCAGCCGAGGGCGCGGGCGGCGCGCTCGGCCAGGTTCATCACGCCGCGGAGGCGCGTCGCCGGGATGCGCGGGGGGCAGAAGTACTGGGTGCGGCCGGAGAGGTACTTCGCGTCGTAGGAGTAGATCCCGCCCTCCGGCACGACCTCGACGGAACCGAGGACGCGGCCGCCGAGGATGCCGACGTGCACCTCGGTCGCGCGCACGAAGCGTTCGACGAGCACGTGGTCGTCGTGCGCCAGGCCGCGCTCGATCGCGGCGGCCAGCTCGGCCATCGAGCCGACCTTGGTCACGCCCACCGAGGAGCCCTCGCGCCGCGGCTTCACGATGACCGGGAAGCCGAAGCTGCCGTGCACTTCCTCGAGCTCGTCGAGGTCGGCGCGCGTCGCCACGTAGTACGGCGGCGTCGGCACGTTGTGCAGGCGGAACATCTCCTTCGCCTTGAGCTTGTCCATCGCGAGCGCGCTCGCGAGCACGCCGCTGCCGGTGTACGGCACGCCGAGCAGCTCGAGCATCCCCTGGACGCAGCCGTCCTCGCCGCCGCGGCCGTGCAGGGCGAGGAACACGGCGTCCACCCGCGCGTCGCGCACGAGCTCGTCGACGCCCGCGCCGTCGCGGTCCCAGACGAGGCGGGCGACGCGGTGGCCCCGCGCCTCGAGCGCCGCAGCGACGCCCTCGCCGGTGCGGAGGGATACCTCGCGCTCCGCGCTCCATCCCCCCATCAGAACCCCGATGCGCTTCTTGTCCATTCGACCCTTGTAACGTCCACCCGATAACAGGGGCTTCCCCGGAGGGTCAACAAAGCGGGATAAGTTGGCGTCCTCGTGCCTCCCGTCCTCTCGGTGGAACGCCTCGACAAGCGCTACGGCGCCGTGCACGCCGTGAGCGGCGTGTCGCTCGCGTTCGAGGCCGGCGCGGTGCACGCGGTCGTCGGGGAGAACGGCGCGGGCAAGAGCACGCTGCTCAAGATGGCCGCGGGCGTCGTCGTGCCCGACGCGGGCGAGGTGCACGTGGCGGGGCGGCGGCTCGCGCCGCACACGGCGCACGAGGCGATCGCGCGGGGCGTCGGCATGGTGCAGCAGCACTTCGCGCTCGTGGGGGTGCTCTCGGCGCTCGACAACGTGATGCTCGGGGCGGAGCCGGTGCGCTCGTTCGGGCGGCTCGACCGCGCGGCGGCGCGCGCGCGGGCCGAGCGTGTGGCGGGCGAGATGGGCGTGTCGCTCCCGTGGGACGCGCCGGTCGAGTCGCTCGGCGTGGGCGACCGGCAGCGGCTCGAGATCGTGCGCACGCTGGTGCGCGACGCGCGCGTCGTCATCCTCGACGAGCCGACGGCGGTGCTCACGCCGGGCGAGGCGCACCAGCTCTACGGCGCGCTCCGGCGCATGGCGGACGCCGGGAGGGCCATCGTCGTGGTGACGCACCGGCTCGACGAGGTTCGGGATCACGCCGAGCGCGTGAGCGTCATGCGGCGCGGGCGCCTGGTCGCAAGCTACGTGATGTCGGCCGGTTACCGCGAATCCATGATGCGCGACGTAACGCGAGACATCATGGGCGAGGACCCGCCGCCGCCGGTCGAGCGGCGCGGGCGCGAGCGGGGGCGCGTCGCGCTCGACGTGCGGGACCTGCGCATGGGGCGGACGCTCCGCGGTGTCACCCTCGACGTGCACGCGGGCGAGATCGTCGGGGTCGCCGGCGTCGAGGGCAACGGGCAGCGCGAGCTCGTGCGCGTGCTGGCGGGGCTCGAGTCGCCCGAGAGCGGCACCGTGCGCGCGGGGCGCGTCGTCGTGGTGCACGAGGACCGGCACGCCGAGGGGCTCGTGCTCGGCGCGAGCGTGCGCGACAACCTGGTGCTCGGGGAGCTCGCGTCCTTCACGTCGCGCGCGGGCATCGTGGACGCGGCGGCGCTGGAGCGCGAGGCGGCGGCGCGCCTCGAGCGCGCGCACGTCGTGCCACCGGACCTCGGGGCGACGGTGGCGGCGCTCTCGGGGGGCAACC
>DASVWO010000187.1:0-8275 GCA_036393165.1 Polyangiaceae bacterium
CGCGGGGTGGATGCAGGCGAACCTCTTCGTCGTCCACTCCGACGGTTCGGGTCTCGAGCAGCTCACCGAGGGCGACCGGCTCGCGTGCCGACCCGACTGGGCGCGCGACGGCTTCGTCTACTTCCACGCCAACGCGACCGACGACCACTTCCACATCTGGCGCATCCGTCCCGCGCTCGACGGCACGTGAGTCACGACGACTTCGGCTCGAACTTCACCAGATGGATCTCGGTGCGGCCGAGCGGGATGTTCCCGAGAAGCCGGAAGCGAAAGCGCGCCGCGCCGCAACCGGTGAACCAGGCGGCCTCGGGGCCCAGCGTCGCGCGGAGGATCCCCGCTTCGTCCGCGGGGTGGTCCCAGCCCTGCTGCTGCTCGTCGAGGTAGCTCCAGTACGTGACCGACGACATGACGTCGAAGTGTCGCTCGTAGGCCACGTCGAAGCATCGTCCGGCGCGGAACTGCGAGGACGCTTCGCGGTCGACCGCCAGCCCCGTCGCGCTCATCGTCGGATCCTTCAGAGAGAAGCCCAGGATCCCGTCGTCGTACTCGTACAGGTGTCCACTCGCTCCCATGCCGGCGATCTCCGCGTCGATGCGATCGCGTGCCGCCCAGAAGGTGTACGCGACGTCTCCGTAGTGGCCGTCGACCCTCTGGTTGACCACGGCGTTGCCGCTCACGACGGCGAAGAGGCAGGCGACGGCTGCGCCGATGCGATCGAGCCGACCGTGGAAGGCCGCCGGGCTCACGCGCTCGGCGATCCAGGTCGTCACGATGACGTTCGTCGTCACGATCGCCAGCGGGAAGTACCAGTGTCCCTGGGCGGCGACCGGAACGAGCACGAAGTCGTATGCGGCCTTCAGGACGACGTACGTCGCCAGGGCCCGAAGGGCCACGTGCGTGCCTTCGGTCTCCGGACGATGCGCGCGCTCTCGTCGATGCGCGACGAGGTAGACGGACGCGACGAGCAGAGGGGCGACCAGCTGAACGGCGCGCCATGCATGTCCGTCCCAGGCGGCCAGGTTCGACCCTCGCCACTGGAGCGTCGGGATGAACACCTGCGCGAGAGCGTGCAGGTTCTCCGAGAGGGCGTGCAAGCTGCGCTTGGTGTCGCCGCTCACCGGCAGGAGCATCCCGGTGGTGCGAACGTTGTAGGCCAGATACGCCGCGAGCACTGCGGCCGGGAGGCCGCCGAGGAGCGCGAGTCGCGTCGCGACCTCCTCGTTACTGCGCGTGCGCGCCGCGTTCCACACGGCGAGCGACAGCGCGACGAGCAGGAACACGTCGTCCAGGCGACTCAGAATCGCGGCGGACACCAGGGCCGACACGACCAGCAGCCGCGCCCGCGACATGCGACCGATCGCCGGACTTCGGGCCAGCAACAGCAGCAGCACCCCGAAGAAGAGGACCGAGAGCCCGGTCTCCATGCCGTTGACGAAGGACCACGGCGCGCTCTCGGTCGGATCGACGGTCGACGTGGTGATCCGCGCGAGGAAGAGATCGTAGAAGCCGGGCACCGCAGCGAAGAGCGAGAGGGCCAGCGACCCCGTCCAGCGCTCGATCGCGAGGGCCGTCAGGCCGGTGCCGACCGCGCAGAAAAGGGCACACGCCGCGTATGCGAAGAAGAGCTCCTGCCGCGACCCGATGGACCAATGGGCAGCCCCGAACGCGCCCGAGAGGACCCACTGCCAGAGGGGGTGAAACCCGTTGGTGGGGTGGACGCCGTCGTACGAGAAGACGGGCAGCCCGGTCGAGCGCTGCGCGACGTTCAGGTAGTAGAACGCATCGTTCGCGAAGAACTTGAACGGCGCCGCATCCCCGTAACGGCGCCATGCGATGACGTGCGGATAGAGGACCGCGCATCCCGATGCCACGAACAGGGCGACGAGCTCGAGCCGGCGTCGCGCGGCCGTCGGGGCGATGGTCATTCGCTACCGCACGATAGACCAACCGGGAAAAAGTCTCGGCCCAGGGAAATCTTCCGTATTGGTGCCGCCGTGCCCGCGGGAAGTACGCGAAAAGCGGCGGGCACGCGGGATGCTCTCCGAAGAAATCGTGGCGAGACAGTGGGCGGCAGTCGTTGCAGTCGGAGTCAGCCTGTCGGTCACTGCGTGCGGAGGGACCAACGAGGCCTGGGTCGATCCCCCGGGCGCGGGTGGGACGACGGGCAGTGGCGGTGGGACAGTCACGGGGGGCCAGCCCTGCGGCCCGAGCGACGCAGAGGGGCCGATGCGGCTCGCCACGGGAACGAGCCCCAGCGCCATCGCGATCGATGCGGCCCACGTCTACTGGGTCGACTCCGCTCTCGGCACGGTCAACGAGGTCTCGCTGTGCGGGGGTTCCGCGACGACGCTCGTCACCACGTCGACGCTCGGATCGCCCACGCTGGTGCCTGCGGGCATCGCGGTGGAAGGGAACAGCCTGTACTTCACGACGCAGGATCCCTGGAACCCCGATGAGGACGACGGCGCGGTCTGGAAGGTCCCCGTGGCCGGCGGGACGCCCACGATGCTGGTGCAGGGGCGCAATCATCCGGGCCCCATCGCGGTGACGGGCGCGAGCATGACCTGGATCGACGCGTGGGGAACCCATGCGGATGACGGCACCATCGTGCAGGCGCCGCTCGATGGCAGCTCGATGGTCATCCTGGCCTCCGCGCAGAACGGGCCGCTCGGTCTGGCTCTCGGCGGTGGGAAAGCCGTCTGGACGACCTCCGGCTTCGTCGACTCCGAGCGCGGATCGATCTTGGAGACGCCCATGGGCGGCGGTGGAATCGTGGACGGCATCGGCGTGGCGCAGGACATGCCCGTCGGTGTCGCCGTCGAGGGTACGGATGTCTTCTGGGTGGACCAGGGCGACCCGAACGTCAGCAACAGTGGCCGCGTGATGAAGACGCCGCTCGACCCCAAGGCCGCCGCGGATCCAATCACGCTCGTCTCCGGCGGCGCTCCTCAGGGCATCGCCGTCGATGGGGCTCACGTCTACTGGACCGACTCCCAGAGCCAGAGCGTGAACGAGGTCCCCCTCGCGGGGGGCACTCCGTCGACCCTGGCGGCGAAGCAGCCCGCCCCCTTGGCCATCGCCGTCGACGACACGAGTGTCTACTGGACGACCGTGGCCGAAGGCACGGGACGCGGTGCAGTGATGAAGATTGCAAAGTGACGGCGTTCGCGCCGCGTCACTTGCCTATCGAGTAGCAGTCGAGTGTGCCGTCGCCGTGGCACGCACAGCCCTCCGGCCAGCTCGGGGGTCCGAGTGGCGGGCAGGAGCATGACGCGCCTGCGAGGACGCATCCCTGCGGGAGGGCGCCGCATCGATCCGTGACGCTCCAGCAGCGGTCGAACCGCTGCGTTCCGCTCGTGCACATGCCGCCGTCCGTGAGGGGCGGGGGAGGGTCGTGCGTGTAGTACTCGTGGATGCACACCGACCCGCCGTCGCATGCGACGGCGCATGACGACCCGCCGGACGAGTCGCCCGTGGGCGCAGCGTCCGGACCGACGGAAACGGTGCGCGAGCCGCACGCGGAGACGAAGACGAAGCCCAGCGCCCGAGCGACGCGCCCGTGCATGCCGCGCGCTAGCATGTCGACGAGTCACGCTGGCGCGCGGCCGCAGCGAGGTCCAGACTCGACGGCGCAGGGAGGACACAATGGCTGCTTCCTTGAAGAACACGTGGCTCCTCGTCGGGCTCTTCTCGGCGCTCGCGTGCGGCGGATCCAGCTCCACCGGGGGCGGCTCGGACGCATCGACCGAATCGGGATCGAGCGGGTCGTCCAGCGGCTCCGGATCGAGCAGCGGCTCGTCGTCGAGCAGTGGCGGCAGCGGGTCGTCGAGCGGCGGCTCCGACGCGGGTGCCCCCGACAGCGGTGGCGGACCGTGCTCCAACGGCACGTGCACGAGGGGGCTCACGTGCTGCGGGACCACATGCATCGATCCGACGAACGATCCGTACAACTGCGGCGGTTGCGGCGTGGGGTGCAACACGGCCCCGAACACCATGTGCAACGGCGGCCACTGCACGCCGCCCGCGTGCGCCACGCAGTGCGCACCGAGCGAGCGCTGTTGCTACATCGACGGACCCGGGCCGAGCATGCCGCCTCAGTGCGTCCAGGGGCAGACGTGCCCGGCGGGCTGTCCAGCATGCGGTTGACCAAGCTCTCGCTGATCCTCGCTTCCGGCGTCATGTTCATCGCCCCGGTGGCTCGGGCACAGGAGCCGGTCAGTCTCGCGTGGAACGCGCCCGCAGGCTGCCCCGCGGGAGAGGCGGTGCTCGCCGAGGTGAAAGCGATCCTCGGCGGGCCGACGCCCCACCGGGTGACGGCGCGCGCCGAAGTGACGCAGCTCGGTCCAGATCACTGGTCGGTTCATGTCGTCACTGACGTCGACGGCACGCTGGGTGAGCGCACCCTGGACGCCGATTCGTGCGCGTCGCTCGCGAATGCGACGGCGCTCATCCTCGCGTGGGCCGTAGACCCGGTGAAGGCGCGCGCCGCGATGGCCGCGAAGCAGCCCGAGCCCGCGCCGCCCGCGCCCGCATCCGCGGCGACACCATCGCCGGATCGAACGCCGCAGCCGGCGTCCTCGCCCCTTCCACTCGCCGCCGTCGTGGCCGTGAGCGGCATGGGCGACGTGGGCACGCTTCAATCGCCCGGCGGAGGCGTGCAGGTTGCCCTGGGCGCCCTCATCGGGCCCCTTCGATTCGAGCTGTCGGGCGATTACTGGGGGACGCAGGACATCTCCGGAAAGGGACCGCTGCAGGATGCAGTGGGCGCGAAGGTCCACCTCCTCGATGCGGGGTTGCGCGCCTGCTTCCGGTGGCGACTCGATCCGCGGTTCGAGCTGGATCCGTGCCTGGGTGCAGGGCTCGTCCTTGCCACCAGCGATGGATACCCCGCGTCATCGACGTTCCAGCCGGCACACAACTCCGGCGACTGGATGACCCTGCACGCGGATCTGCTCGCAGCCTGGCGGCTCGCCGGGCCGTTGTCCCTGCGCGCGACCGTGGGGGTGGAAGCACCCCTCGCGCACCCGACCTTCGTCGTGACCAACGACACCAATGCGTCGAAGCCCCTTTACACGGTGGGGGACGTCGGTGGAACGGCTACGCTTGGGGTGGAGGCGCATTTTCCGTGACGGAACCGCCGAGCCGCTCCCACTCCATGGAGATGCTCGGCGTGTCGACACTGCCCTCCACCGAGGGTGGCCCCGCGGCGGCCGCCGCGCAGGCCGAGACGCCCTCGTTCGAGGCGGTGTACGACGCCTACTTTCCCTACATCTGGCGCAGCGCGCTGCGCCTCGGGGTGCCGCTCGCCCAGGCCGACGACGTGGTGCAGGAGGTCTTCGTCGTCGTCCACCGCAAGCTCGGCACCTTCGAGGGACGCTCGTCGCTCAAGACGTGGCTCTATGGCATTGCGCTGCGTGTCGCGCGCGCCCATCGCGTGCGCGCGCCGCGTGCCCTCGAGCCGGAGGAGCTGCGCGCGCCGGACGCGAGCCGCCCCGACGAGCGCGCCGAGAACGCGGAGGCCGCGCGCATCGTGCGAGCGCTGCTCGATCAGCTCGACGACGATCAGCGTGAGGTCTTCGTGCTCGCAGAGCTCGAGCAGCTGACGGCGCCCGAGATCGCCGAGGCGCTCGGCGTGAAGCTGAACACCGTGTACTCGCGGCTGCGCCTCGCGCGCGAAGCCTTTGCCGAAGCGGCGGCGCGCTTCCGCGCAGCCGATGGTTGGAGGATGCGATGACCGACCTGACGCCGGACGACGAGGCTCTGCTCCAGCGCGCGAGGGATGCCGACGCGCCGACGGCGGACGACCATGCGCGGGTGAAGCGCAAGCTGGCGCTGCAGCTCGGCGTGGCCATCGGGGTGAGCACGACCGCGGGATCGGCGACGGGGGCTGGCGTCGGGACGGGAGTGGCTGCTGGGACGACGGCGGTCGTGGGGTCGGGGCTCGTCGTTAAGGTGGTTGCGGCCGTGGCGGTGGTGGCTGCGCTGGGGGGCGGCGCGGCCGGGGTGAAGCACTGGCGCAACGCCCCGAAGGCGGTGCCGACGACGACTGTGCCGGCGGTAATGGCGCTGGCCCCGACCGCGACCCCGACCGCGACCCCGACCACGACCCCGACCACGACCACGACCACGACCACGACCGCGACCGCGACCGCGATCCTCGCTCCGGTGAATCCGCCGGCTCCTGTGACTGCACGCGCTCGTGACGTCGCACCGTCACCGATCGTCCACGAGTGGACCGACGTTCCGGCGTCTCCCGCCACGGCAGCAAGCCCGCCGCCTGCTCCCGTCGTCACCGCCGATGTGCCGGCTCCCACGACGGCATTGCCCGCAGGTCCCACGACGCTCGATGCCGAGGCGGATCTGCTCCGGCGCGCCGACGTCGCCCGCAAGGGCGGCGACGCGGCAGGCGCGCTCGCGTTGCTCGAGCAGCATCGTGCGCGATACCCGAACGGCATCCTCGTCGAGGAGCGCGAGGCGGAGCGAATCGTCGTGCTCTGCGCGCTCGGCCGCACCGACGAAGCGCGCGCGGCCGCGGGCCGTTTCCTCCGCGACCATCCCCGGTCTCCGCAGGCGGCGCGCGTACGCGCGTCCTGCGGAGGGGGCTGATTGCCCCGGCGCCGTCGTTTTTCGTGACGGAAGTGCCCCGCCCCGCCCACGTACGGGTCAGTAGCTTCGAACAAGGAGTGACACCATGAATCGCACGTTCGCCACGACGGGCGCGCTCGCCCTCGTCGCCGCCGCACTCGCGGCCGCCTGCAGCTCCTCGAACATCTCGGCCGGCAACGACCACCTCGACGGCAAGTTCACCACGGGCTGGGCGTGCGCCTGCCCCAACGGCGCGACGACGTGCAACCTCGTGTGTCCCGACAGCACGCAGGGATCGTGCAGCAACGGTCAGCCGTACTGCGATGTCACGCAGGGCGACGCCGGCCTCGCCTGCGCGTGCGCCAACGGGCAGACGAGTTGCTCCATCACGTGTCCCGACGGCACGCAGGGCGAGTGCTCCAACGGCGTCCCCACGTGCGGCGGCACCGTCGACGCGGGCAACTGCTGCCCCGCCGGGTGGGATCTCTACGCGTGCACGTGGCCCGACGGCGGCGCGGGCCAGGCGTGCCACAACCCGCAGCTCGGATGCGCGAGCTCGACGACGTGCGGCCAGGGTTGCGACCAGGTCGTCACCGGGCAGTGCGGCGGAGGAGGCGACTCCGGCCCGCAGCTCCAGTGGTACACGTCGTGCGGCTACCCCGTGTGCGGCGGGGGCTCCGCCGACGGCGGCGTGGTGAGCTTCGACGCTGGCGACACGACGGATTCGGGCGCGGCGTGTCCCACCGAGGGGACGCCTTGCTCGGTCGCCGGCGAGATGTGCGGCACGGCGTCGCAATCGAACTGCGGCGTCGTCATGGTCTGCGCGGCTTCCGATCCCAAGCAGGGCCCGGGCGGCTGCCCCATCTCGACGCGCAAGTACAAGAACGGCATCGAGTACGTGAACGACACGCAGCTCCGGCAGCTGCACGACGAGACGATGGGCATTCGCCTCGCGACCTACCAGTACAAGCCGCAGGTCGCCGACCCCGGGCCGACGCACTTCGGATTCATCGTCGAGGACAACCTGCAGACGCCCGCGGTGGATCCGATGCACGACCGCGTGGACATGTACGGGTACGTCAGCATGGTCGTCGCCGCGATGCAGGTGCAGGAGAAGGAGATCGCCGAGCTCCGCGCCGAGGTGGCCTCGTGCAAAGGCTCGGTGACCAAGCCGTAGCGCTCAGAACACGTGCACTGCACCCGCGTCGCCCAGGGAGCACTGCCCCGCGCGCGGGTTGCCGCCGGTGCGGATCACGTCTGCGGCGTCGGGTTCGACGTAGATGCCGGAGAGCTCGATGGAAGCCATGCGGATGATGGCCTTCTCGAGCTTCGTGACGAAGTAGCAAGGGATCGACGGAACGAGATGCGGGTCACCGATGCCCGAGTCGTCGGTGAGGAACAGGTAGCGGCCGCCGGTGATCTGCGCGCCGCTGCGCATCGTGTACTCGAGGAGCTCGTCGGCGCCGCTCGCGGAGACCGGGTAGAGATGGATGCCCTTGGCACGCGCGTCGGAGAAATCCTGCGCCATGGCGCCGGCGTACTGGTCGTGCTGCGGGGCGTCTGCAACCCAGAACGCGAGGCGCGCAACGGTGGCGTCCGTGCGCCACGAGAGGCCGTTGGCGGTGGCGAGGCCGATGTCGGGGGCCTCCGGGTAGTCGCCGCCGTTGGCCGCCCTGAGCGCTCCGATGCT
>DASVWO010000188.1:0-5553 GCA_036393165.1 Polyangiaceae bacterium
CGCGAGCACGACATCAGCGGCGTCCCCGTCGTCGAGGGCGATCGGCCCGTCGGCATCCTCACGGCGCGCGACATCCGCTTCGAGCAGAACCTCGACCAGCCGGTGAGTGCGCTCATGACGAAGGAGCTCGTGACGGTGCCGCCCGGCGTGAGCGTCGACGAGGCGAAGCGGCTGCTGCACAAGCACCGCATCGAGAAGCTCCTCGTCGTCGACGGCGACGGCAAGCTCGTGGGGCTCATCACGATCAAGGACATCCTCCAGGCCGACAAGTATCCGAGCGCCGTGAAGGACGAGCAGCGTCGCCTGCGCGTCGGCGCTGCCATCGGCCCGGGGCCGGACCGGCACGAGCGCACCGCGGCCCTCGTCGCTGCCGGGGTCGACGTGCTCGTCGTCGACACCGCGCACGGGCACTCCAAGGGCGTGCTCGACGCCGTGCGCGCGACGAAGAAGGAGTTCTCCGGCGTGAAGGTCATCGCCGGCAACGTGGCGACGGCCGAAGCGACCGAGGCGCTCGTCGATGCGGGCGTCGACGCCGTGAAGGTGGGCATCGGCCCGGGGAGCATCTGCACGACGCGCGTCGTCGCCGGCATCGGCGTGCCGCAGATCAGCGCCGTGGCCGACTGCGCGCGCGTCGCCGACCGCTACGACGTGCCGGTCATCGCCGACGGCGGCGTGAAGCACTCGGGCGACGTCACCAAGGCCATCGCGGCAGGCGCCAGCAGCGTCATGATCGGCTCGCTCTTCGCAGGCACCGACGAGTCGCCGGGCGACCTCGTGCTCTACCAGGGCCGGAGCTACAAGGTGTACCGCGGCATGGGCAGCCTCGGCGCCATGCGCAAGGGGAGCCGCGATCGCTACGGGCAGGCCGGCACCGCCGACGAGAAGCTCGTGCCCGAGGGCATCGAGGGCCGCGTCCCGCATCGCGGATCGCTCGCGTCGATCCTCTACCAGATCGTCGGCGGGCTCCGGAGCGGCATGGGTTACACGGGGAGCAAGTCGATCCAGGAGCTGCGGACCCGGGCGCGCTTCATCCGCATCACGTCGCAGGGGCTGCGCGAGAGCCACGTGCACGACGTGTTCATCACGGAAGAAGCGCCGAACTACTTCAGGACCTGAGGCGCGGGCGATGCGCGCGTTCACCGCTCACTGGCTCGGTCGGGTGCGGTACGCCGAGGCGCACGCGCTGCAGGAGCGCCTGATGGAGGCGCGCATCCGCAAGGAGATCGGCGACAAGCTGCTGCTGCTCGAGCACGAGCCGGTGGTCACGCTCGGCAAGGGCGCGAAGGAGGAGCACGTGCTGCTCCCGCGCGAGCAGCTCGCACGGCGGGGCATCGACCTGCACGAGACGGGGCGCGGCGGCGACGTGACGTACCACGGACCCGGGCAGCTCGTGGCGTATCCCATCTTCGACCTGCACCCCGACCGGCTCGACGTGCGCCGCTACGTGCGCGACCTGGCGCGCGTGATGATCGCGCTCGCCGCCGACCACGGGATCGGCGCGAGCTTCATCGAGGGCGACGCGAAGCTCGTCGGCGTGTGGGTCGACGAGTCGAGCCCGCGCGCGTGGCCGGGCGACCCGCGCGAGCCCGGCGGCGCCGCGAAGCCGGCGAAGATCGGCGCCATCGGCGTGCGGCTCTCGCGCTGGGTCACCATGCACGGCTTCGCCTTCAACGTGACGACCGCGCTCGACGGCTTCCGGCTCATCGTGCCGTGCGGGATCTCGCAGTACGGCGTGACCTCGCTCGCTGCGCTAGGCGTCGCTGCGCCATCGGTGGAAGACGTCGCCCGCGCGAGCGTCGTTCACTTCGCGCGCGTCTTCGAGGCCGACGCGACCATGGCCTCCGGTCCGCCGTGACGGCCTGACTCAGGTGGCGGCGGGGGGAGGGGGCCGCGACGCCGTGTTGGCCATCATGCGCAGGTACATCTTGGCGCGCACGTTCTCCGGCTCGATCTCGAGCGCCTTCTGCCACTGCTCGCGCGCCGCCGCTGCCTCGCCGAGCGCGAGGAGCGTCACGCCGAGCTGGATGCGCGCCGGCACGTAGCTCGGGCGCGCGGCGACCGCGGCCTCGTACTGCTCGCGCGCCCGCGGCATGTCGTTGATCTCGCGCAGCAGCGTCCCCAGGCGCGTGCGCAGGTCGGCGAACTGCGGACAGAGCCCCACGGCCTTCTCGAACTCCGCGATGGCCTCGCGCACGAGGCCCGCGTCGGCGTACGCCTGCCCCACCTCGGCGTGCATGTTGGCGATCTTGCCGCGCGCGAACGGGTCGAGCCCCTGCAGGTTCCCGCCCGGCGAGCCCTTGATGCGCGCGTACACCTGGCGCGCCGCCTCGTACTTGCCGCGGTCGTTGTACGTGACAGCCAGGTTGAGCGCCGCCTCGGTGTAGTTCGGGTTGATCGCGAGGGCGCGCTCGAAGTGGTACTCGGCCTGGGCGAAGTTGCCGCGCGAGTGGCAGATGACGCCGAGCATGTCGTGCACGTCGGCGAGGCGGTCATCCTGCTCCAGGACCTGCCGCAGCATGGGCTCGGCCTTGTCGAGCTCCCGCTTCTGGTAGTGCTCCCGGCCGAGGAGCAAGAGCTGCTTGATGTGCTCGTCCATGCTTGGCTCTTACCTCTGGGAATCCACTCGCGGATTCGCCATAAGTTATGCCGAAACGTGGCCGGAGCGTGAGCCCTGATTTCACGTGCAGCCTGCACGTTGGGTTGCACTGAGCCCGGACAGCCGGTACAGGCGGAGGGCCAGTGGACGTACCGGACAGCACGGGGGAGACCCCCCAGACACAGGTCGTCCCGCCCCTCGCCGGGGACGCGGTTGTTCCGGCTCTCGCCGAGCGGGCCGCTCCGGCGTCCACGACGTCCGATCGCGATGCGCCGCCTGCCCCCGCGAAGGGCCTGAAGGGCCTCTGGGCCAACGTGCGCTTCCGCGCGGCGCTCGCCGTGGCCGGAGGCATCGCCGTCATCGGCGCGATCGTCGCGCCGCTCGCGGGCGGGCAGGGGAACGCGGAGACGGTCGCGAACGCGGCGACGATCGCGGCGTCGGTCTCCGGCGCGATGATGGCCGGCGACGAAGCGCAGGCGGATGCATCCGCCGAGGGCGCCGCCGAGGAAGACGCCGCGCCCCCGCGTCCCACGGTGTGGCGCGTCGCGCGTCTCGCCGACGATCCCGCCGTCACGATGGTCGACGGCACGATGGGCAAGCACACGCTGCTCGCGGCGCTCGGCAACGCGGGCCTCCCGCGCGTCGAGTCGCACCGCATCGTGTCCTCGCTCGAGGCCGTGCGCGACGTGAGTCGCTTCGACCCGAAGGACACGTTCTCGATCGCGCGCGACAAGGCGAGCGGCCGCGTCGTCGCGTACGAGATCGCGAGCTCGCCGCAGGACGTGTGGCAGGCGCGCGAGGACGAGAACGCCGACGGCACGCCGCGCCTCGTCACGCACAAGCTGGATCTGCCGAGCGAGCGCGTGCGCGTGCGCAAGGCGGTCCTCGTCGGCACCGACCTGCGCGCGTCGTTCGCCGAGGCCGGCCTCTCGCCCATCGACGACGTGCTCGCGATGCTCGACGACGCGCTCGACGGCCACGCGGAGCTCACCGACATCCGCGCCGGCGCGCGCATCCGGCTCGTCGCCACGTTCGAGCGCGTCGACGGCGCCTTCGTGCGATGGACGTCGCTCGACGCCGTCGAGTACTTCCCGGCCACCGCCGGTGCGCCGCCGGTGCGCGTGTACTGGTTCGGCGAGGACGACTCGCACCACGGCTGGTTCGACGCGAAGGGCCGCGAGCCCTATCACGGCGGCTGGCGCACGCCGATCCCCTTCGCGCGCATCGCGTCGCGCTTCAACCCGCACCGCATGCACCCGGTGCTGCACGTCGTGATGCCCCACAACGGCGTCGACTTCGCGGCGCCGTCGGGCGCGCCCGTCTACGCGACGGCGGCGGGCAACGTGATCAGCGTCGGCAACGAGGGCCCGTGCGGCAACGCGGTGCAGATCGCGCACCCGAACGGCATCGTGAGCGTCTACTGCCACCTCTCGCGCTTCGCGCCCGGCCTTCACGCGGGCCAGCACGTCGAGGGCCGCCAGCTCATCGCGTACGTGGGCGCCACCGGGCGCGTCACGGGCCCGCACCTTCACTTCGGCATCAAGAAGAACGGCGTCTTCGTCGACCCGATGACGCTGCGCCTCGACGGCGTGCGCGTGGTCCCGCGCGGCAAGCGTGACGAGTTCGACCGCCTGCGCGCGGCGCTGGACGAGGAGCTCGACTCGATCGCGCTGCCGACCGCGGCGCCGGGGACGAGCGAGCCGCCGAAGCCCGAGGGCGAGGGCGAATCCTTCTACGAGGAGCCATGAGATCGGGCGGGCGGGGAGGCGTACTGTCTTCCGCCTCGCCGCCCGCCCTCGTTGTCGTAGCTCGCGCGGCTACTGCTTCGGGGTCGAGCCCGTCGCAGGCGCAGCCGGCGTCGTCGCGGGCGGCGTTGTCGCCGCATGCTTCGCTGCCTTCTTGCGCTGCTTCTTGCCCGTCGGTCCCAGCAGCTTCTTGGTGTCGTTGGCCTTTTGGACCGCCGCCGCCTTCTCTGCTGCCGGAACGTTGCCGCGCCCCTTGGGGACCTCGAAGGCGAAGTCGCCGAACACCTTCGGGTCATCCCCGTAGGTGGCCAGCACCAGCGCCTTGAGGGCCGCCAGGAGGGCTACGGCAACCGCCCTCGAGGCTTTCCCCGTCGTCACCGCGGATCGCCAAGCCGCCTTGGCTGCATCCGTGGCGTCACCGTCAGCGACGGCGGCCGCGAGCGCCGCGTCGATGTCGGTCGGTTTCCAAGCCTTTCCGCGCAGCGTCACTTGCGTGGCGCTGCCGAAGTACTTGGTGACCCCCGCGCTCGCTGCTTTGCAGCGCGCTTGAAGGGTCGGCTTGTTTAGGTTGTTCAAGACATCACGGACCTTTCGATGAGGGTGTGGACGGATGAAACGAAAAACTCCTCACTCCATCCGCCTTCACCCCCCCCATTGCTGGGCGAGGCCGTTTCTGGACATTCTATTTTCGTGACCCGTGCGAAAGTCTGCCCGGGCCCAGGCAGCGCCGTGCCCACCGCCGGTAGAACACGTGCCCGACGGAGGTCACGACCTCGCCTCGCGAGAGCGAAAGGATGCCCGTTCGAGGGCACCACCGTGCCCATGTCCGGGCAGGTGCTTGCCTCGCCAGGAGCGAATGCCTGCCCATGCCCGATCACATCGTCGCCCGGGCGGGAGCGAGAGCATGCCCTCGCGCGAGCAAGGCTTCGTCGAGCCCGAGCGAGAGCCCGCCCGGGCCCGGGCAAGGTCTCACCGAGCCACGGCAAGACCGTGCCCTCGCTTGGGCAAGGTCATGACCGAGCGCGGGCAGAATCGTGACCGGGCCCGGGCACGGTCATGCTCGGGCATGGGCAAGGTCATGCTCCGACCTGGGCATGGCCATGCTCGGACTTGGGCATGGTTGCGTGCGGGCATGGGCATGGTCGTGACCGAGCACGGGCACGCGCTCACGCGGAGCGTCAGTCCGTGCCGTTCGCGTCCGCGGGTGCGTCG
>DASVWO010000189.1:0-2806 GCA_036393165.1 Polyangiaceae bacterium
ATAGATCATGTCCATCGACTCGTCGATCTCGGGAAAGAAGGTCGTCGGCAGGCGCGCTGCGGCCCACACGCTGCCGACGACGAGCGCGAGCGACGTCGCGACGATTGTCCAACGCAGCGGAAGCACGCGTCGCAACGCGGACGCGTAGGCGGCGGCGAGCCGCTCGATCGCCGCTTCGAGCCAACGGGCTACCCGCCCGGGATCGTGGTGACCCCGCAGCAGGCGCTCGCAGGCTACAGGTGTCACGACGACGCTGACGAAGTACGAGGCGACCATCGCCACGGCGACCGTCAGGGCGAGCGGCGCGAAGAGCTTCTTCGAGAGCCCGGCCAGCAGCAGAACCGGCAGCAGAACGGCGATCGTCGTCAGGGTCGACGCGAGCACGGGCAGCCCTACGGCCTCGGTCCCGTGCAGCGCAGCCTCGTACGGATCGGCGCCGGCCTTGCGGCGCCGGTGGATGGACTCGAGCACCACGACGGCATTGTCGACCAGGCGCCCCATGGCAAGCGTCAGCCCGCCGAGTGTGATCGCGTTGAGCGTCTGCCCACACGCGTAGAGCACGATGAGCGTGATCGCGAAGGACAGCGGGATCGCGACCGACACGATGAGCGTTCCGCGCACGCTCTGCAGAAACAACAGGATGACGATCGCGATGAGGGCGAGCGCCTGGAGGATCTCGCGCTGCAGTCCCTCGTAGGTCGTGCGCACGAACGTCGACTGGTCGAAGTAGACGTGCGCCTGCATCCCGGGAGGCAGGTTGCCCAGGTGCGCCACCTTGTCCTTGACGGCCTCCACGATGCGCAGCGTGTTGCCGCCCGGGATGCGAAGTACGTTGAGGTAGACCGCGTCCTGGCCATTAACCGAGACGGCCTGCGTCTGCGGCATGCCGCCGTCGACCACGCGTGCAACGTCCTGGATGAGCAGCGGCTTGCCGTCGACGACCTTCACCGTCCCCTGTCCGATGCGCGCCACATCCTCGGGAACCGCATTCGTGTAGACGTTCGCGTCGAACCCCGGCGTGATGAACTCGCCGGACGGGAGCAGCGCGTTGGACCGGCTGACGGCGGCGGCAACCTCCTCGGCCGTGACGTGCCGAGACTGCGCCTTGACCGGATCGACGACCACGTTGATCTGGCGCGGGCGGCCGCCGTCCACCGGCGCGCTGCCGACGCCGTCGATGCCCTCGATCTGCGGCTCGACGTAGTTCTCGGCGTAGTCGTAGAGCTGCGGTCCGGTGTAGCCGGCCCCCGTGATCACGATCTGGCAGACCGGGGCGTTCGAAGGGTCGTACTGCAATACGAAAGGGGGCAGGAGCCCGAGCGACTTCGGGGCGCCCGCCATGGCGAAGCCGGCCTCCGACTGCACGAGCGTTTGCGCGGCACCGAGATCGACGCCCCACTTGAGCCAGACGTAGACGAGCGCGAAGTTGTTGCGAGAGAGGCTCTCGACGTGGTCCACGCCCGCGGTGGCGGCGACGTAGCGCTCGATCCTCCACGTGACGGCCTTCTCGACCTCCTTGGCCGGCAGCCCCGGGGCCACCTGACCGATGACGAGCACGGGCGGCGTGAGCTCGGGGAACGTGTCGACGCTCATGCGCGGCGTCACCACCACGGCGAAGACCACCAGGCCGATGCAGAGCATCAGCACTGCGACCGGATTGCGCATCGAGAGAGCCGTCATGGCTGCTTGGCGGATGCCACGCGGTCCCCGTCGGAGAGCAACGCTCGGCCCTCGGTGACCACCCTGCTGCCGGGCGCCAGGCCCTGATCGACGAACAGGTCGGCGCCGATCTCGCCGAGGACTGCGAATGTACGGGCATGCACGAGCTCCCCGTCCACCGTGAAGACGGCGGCGCGCGCGCCGCGAACGGTCGCCGCATAGAGCGGAATCTGGGTGGCTGCGACCGGGTCGCCGAACTCGATGCGAACCTCGCCGGTCGTGTCCACCGGGATCGCGCGGTCGGGGTTCGGCAGGTCCACCTCGAAGTGAACCGTGCGCACGTCGCGATCGGCGTGCGGGGAGCGCCGCGCGATGCGTCCCTCGAGGTCCTGCCCGGAGGCATCCACGTGGATGCGCACGGGCACGTCCGGTGTTACGACCGCGAAATCGATCTCCGGCACGTCGGCAGCGAAGCGCACGGTGCTCCGGTCGATGACCGACACGATGGCCGTTCCGGGCCGCGCGAAGGCGCCAGGGTCGACCAAACGGTCGCCAATCTCGCCGTCGAACGGTGCCCGCAGCACGCAGTCGCCGACCTCGAGGGAGGTGTGCGCGAGCGTCGCGCGCTGCGCCTCGAGCTGCGCGGCCTCGGCGGCGCTCTGGGCGAGCGCCTGCTCGGCCTCGTTGGTCGAGGCGTACCCGCCATCGAGGAGCTTCTGCGTCCGCAGGGCCTCGTCCTCGACCGCCTTCTGCCTCGCCTCGATGGCGCGCGCTTGCATCGCCACGGCGCTCAGCGACGTGCTGGCGTTGCGGCAGTCGAGTGTGGCCAGCACGTCGCCGCGCTTCACCTTCGCTCCGGGCCGGACGAGCACCGAATCCACGTAGGCCGACACGAGCTGCGGGCCGACGCTGGCCTCGACCCAGGGATGCAGCGTGCCGACGTACGAGCGAGAAGCGCGGTACTGGGCGGGCTTTGCTTCGACGTACGAGACGGGCCGGGGCTTGGCCGAGAGCGCGACGCGGTTCGTCTTTGCCTCGGCGCGCAGCACCAGCGCGCCGCCCGCGCCGAGCGCACAGACGGCGCCCAGGACGATGAGGGACGACAGGAAGGCCGTCCCGGGCCAACGCGGCGACATCTCAGCGCTCA
>DASVWO010000190.1:0-9603 GCA_036393165.1 Polyangiaceae bacterium
CCCGCTGAGGAGCAGCACGTTCGCGAACATCACGAGCGTCCCGACGCCGACGTGCACGCCGTCCTTCCACCCGATGACGGCCTCGATCGCGTCCTTCCAGAGGATGACGAGGAACACGACCGCCACGTACATCGCGTAGCGATGCAGGTTCTGGAAGAGGAGCAGGCGCGTCTCGCCCTTGTACCCGTGTCCCGAGCCGCGCTCGGCGACGGCGCACGCGGGCGGATCCCACGCGAACGCGCGGTAGTACGCCTTGCGGTAGTAGTAACAAGTGAAGCGGAACGACGCGGGGCCCGGCAGGATGAGCATCGCCGGCGTGAAGAACCCGAGGCCCCACGCCTTCGCCCAGGAGACGTCGAAGAAGGGCGAGTAGAAGGGCGACAGGTACGCCTGCCACTCGTAATTCGCGCCCTCGAAGGCGCGGATGGTGGCGTACACGATGAAACCGAGCAGAACGATGACGGTGAGTACGGGGCCTACCCACCACGCGTCCTTGCGGAGCGTCGCTGCGGCCATCGGCAGGTGAACGGTTTTGTTCGACATATCGCGGCACGCGCACCCTACTCGCCTCTCACATGCGACCGCAAGGGCCCGCAGCGGACCTACCTCGGATCCCTCGGTGCGAGCTTTCTTCAATGAAGCTCGTGCGTTGCGCGGTACTGCAGTGGTAGTCTCATGACAGGGTTGGTGCGTCAGCCGCGCGGGATTGCGAGGTTCCCGCGCGCGTCTCGGAGGAGCCCATGAAGATCCGAATCGTGTCGAGTGCGCTCGCGATTGGTGCGGTGACGCTGATCGCAGGCGCGGCCTTCTCGGGGGGCTCCAAGTCTTCGGACAACGAGCTGGTCGACTTCGACCAGAGCAGCGGCCATCTGTGGGCCGTTCCGCAGAACGGGAACGTGGCGCTCTATCAGCACACGCCGCAGACGATTCACCTCGAGGGGACCCTCGGTCGCTTCGAGCCGCCGGATCCGTGCGACGAGCTGACGCGCCTGTGGAACTTCACGATCCACTACGACCACGCGTTCCGCACCGACAGCCGCGGCATCTACGAGGCGCTGATCCAGCTCATGGCGCAGAACCGGTGCAGCGCGACCATCACCTCGACCAGCGGCTCGCCGCCGCCGATCACGACCATCGCGCCGAACGCCAAGTAGCGGCCGCGCGACGATTCGATGCGCATCCGGGACGCGCGCGCGATTGCCCTCGAAGCGGTCGCGCGCGGCTGGATGTCCGCGGCCGAGCTGTGGGAGCTCGCGGCGCGCTGGGCGCGCACGGGAGAGACCCAGGGTACCGACAAGCTGTTCGAGGGTTCCTCGCTCGACCCTCTGCGGCTCGCTTCGCTCGTGGCCGAGTCGACCAAGCAGGCCGAGACCATCCCCTACTCCACCGACACCGGCGACACGAAGAAGCGCGAGACGCAGCCACGCAAGCCGAGTGAGCGGCCTGCACGACCATCGCAGCCGCCCGGGCCCAGGTACAAGATCGGTGAGCTCCTCGGCGCGGGCGGCGTGGGGCTCGTCACGAGCGCGCTCGACCGGACCATCGGGCGCACGGTGGCGGTCAAGACGCTCAAGCAGGGCCGGGAGTCCGAGTCGAACGTCGCGCGCCGGTTCATCGACGAGGCGCACGTCACGGCGCAGCTCGAGCACCCGAACATCGTGCCCGTCTACGACATGGGCTGGCTGCCCGACGGGCAGCCCTATTACACGATGCGCATCGTCAAGAAGCAGTCGCTTCGAGACGTGCTCGCACGCGCGGAGCTCAAGGCGCAGTGGCCGCTGGTGCGTCTCCTCGGCGCGCTGCTGCAGGTGGCGCGCGCCCTCGCGTATGCGCACGCGCGCGGCATCCTGCACAACGACATCAAGCCGGAGAACGTGCTCCTCGGCGACTTCGGCGAGGTGTACCTGGCCCACTGGGGTCTCGCGCGGCCGATGCGCGAGGCAGCCATCGAGATCCCCTCGAAGCGCCCCTCGGCTCCGCCTGCGCCGCGCTCGAACGGAACGTCGTCGCAGACGAGCGGAACCCCGGGGTACATCGCGCCCGAGATGCTGCGCCACGAGGCCGACGTGGACGAGCGGGCCGACATCTTCTCGCTCGGCGTCGTCTTCTACGAGCTGCTGACGGGCGTGCACCCCTTCGACGTCGGCACGGGCCCCGGCGCGATGATCCTCGCGACCATCGATCGCACCCCGAAGCGCCCGCGCGACCTCGTGCCGAGCTGCCCCCTGCTGCTCGAGGATCTGTGTCTGCAGATGCTGGCGAAGAACAAGGACGAGCGGCCGAAGTCGGCGGACCTCGTCGCGTCCGAGATCGAAGCGTTCCTGGAGGGTGCCAAGGAGCGCGAGCGGCGCAAGGCCGAGGCGCTCACGCTGTGCGAGCGCGCGCGAGAGCCCATCCTCCGCTACCAGCACCTCGAGACCGACCGGCAGCGTCTCACCGAGCTCGCGCGGCAGACGCTCAAGCAGGTGAAGGGCTGGGAGCCGGTCGAGCGCAAGCGCTCCGGGTGGGCGCTCGAGGACCGCGCCGCCGAGGCGGAGCGCGAGAGCGGACGCGCGCTCGCCGAGGCGATCGAGCTCTACACGAAGGCGCTCGGATACGACGCCGAGTGCGTCGACGCGCACCGTGGCCTGGCGGACCTCTACTGGGGCAGCGCGCGGCGCGCCGAGACGGATCGCCAGCCGGCGGTGCAGGTCTACTACGAGGCGCTCGTCACGGATCACGACCAGGGCAAGTACGCGGCCCTGCTGCGCGCCGAGGGACGGCTCTCGATCACGACGAACCCGCCCGGGGCGAACGTCGTCATCTACCGCTACGCCGAGCGCGATCGGGTGCTCGTGCCGACCGACGAGCGCTACCTCGGGCGCACGCCGATCGCCGACGTGCGCCTCGACCCGGGGAGCTACCTGCTCGTGCTCAAGGCCGCGGGCTATCCCGACGTCCGCTACCCCGTGGTGCTCGCGCGCGGGGCGCATCACGAAGCGGAGGTGAACCTCTACACCAATGACGAGATCGGCGAGGGCTACCTCTACGTGCCCGGCGGGGTGGCGATCCTCGGCGGCGACTCGGACGCCATCGAGCCCCTCGTCCGGCAAGAGGTCATGGTGGGAGACTTCGCGATCGCCAGGTTCCCCGTGACGATGCGCGAGTACTGCGCGTTCCTCGACGAG
The DNA here is from genome assembly GCA_036393165.1 of Polyangiaceae bacterium. Lineage (GTDB taxonomy): Bacteria > Myxococcota_A > Polyangia > Polyangiales > Polyangiaceae > Palsa-1150. Next base: position 3,168 of record DASVWO010000190.1, read on the forward strand.
CTCGACGCGAAGGACGCGAAGCTCGCCGAGAAGCGAGCCCCTCGCGACATGAGCGGCGACCTCGCCTTCCGCACGCGCCGCGACGCATCGGGCAAGTGGGAGCCGGACCCCGCGATCATCGAGGGCGAGGCGCGCAAGATGTTCCCCGCGGGCGAGGGCCACGAGTGGAACGTGCCCGCGTACCTCGCCGACTGGTTCGACGCCGCCGCGTTCTGCCGGTGGCGCGGCGCGCGCGAAGGCGCGGCGGTGCGACTACCGACCGAGGCGGAGTGGGAGAAGGCGGCGCGCGGCACCGACGGACGCTGCTACCCCTGGGGCGACCGCTTCGATCCGACGTTCTGCCACATGCGCGAGTCGCGAGCTTGGGCCCAGCAGCCCGAACCGGTCGGTACGTTCGAGACGGACGAATCGCCCTACGGGGTGCGGGACATGGCCGGATGCATCCGCGAGTGGGTCGGAGACGCGTTCGGCGAGCGATCCAGCGAAGAGCTGCTGGCAGAGCCCGAGCCGCCGCCCGGCACGGCGCGGGGCAACTCGCCGATGCGCCGCGTACGTGGCGGCAGCTGGATCACGGACGGCGCGTGGGCAAGAGCGGCGTCACGCGGGGCGGGGCACTTCGCCCTGACGCGCGGCAGCGGCCTGGGCTTCCGCTGCGGCAAGACGCTGGTCAAGCGGGAGCGGTAGCGCCGCGACGGCGGAAGACGAGATACGCGGGCACGCCGACGGCGACGAGCCCCAGTCCGGCGCACGCGTCCTTCGGGTCGCCCGCGAAGATGTAGAGGAGGAAGAAGACGGCGCCTGCCAGGTACACAGCGGGCGTCACGGGGTAACCCCACGTCTTGTAAGGGCGCGGCTCGTCGGGTCGCTTGCGGCGAAGCACGAAGAGTCCGACCACGGTGAGCGCGTTGAAGGCGAGCGACGCGAACGTGACGTAGGTGAGCAGCCGGTCGTAGCTGCCGGAGAGCGCGAGCACGGCGGACCAGATGCCCTGCAGAACGAGCGCGCCCCGCGGCGTGTGGCGCCGCGGGTCCACGTCGCCTGCAATGCGGAAGAAGAGGCCATCGCGCGCCATGGCGTAGAGGACGCGCGCGCCTCCCAGAATGAGCCCGTTCACGCATCCGAAGGTGGACACGAGGATCGCCACCGACACGAGCGTCACGCCCGCGCGCCCCATGAGCGCCGAAGCCACGTCGGCAGCGACGCGGTTCTCCTCGACGCTCGCCATGCGGTCGAGGGGCAGGACGTAGAGGTACACCGCGCACGCGGCGGTGTACGCCAGGGTCGTCACGATCGTGCCGGCCATGAGGGCGCGCGGGAGGCTCCGCTGCGGGTCGCGCACCTCCTCGGCGGCGAACGTCACCGTGTTCCACGCGTCGTACGCGAAGAGCGCCTTGCTCATCGCGACGCCGACCGCCGCGAGGAAGCCCATCTCGAGCCCCTTCTTGCCGAGCTCCGTGCCGAAGACCGGCGCGAAGTGCGAGAACGACCCCTTGCCGCTGCCGAAGCCCACGATCACGAGCAGCACGATGGCCCCGACCTTGAGCACCGTGAACACGTTCTGCACGAGAGCCCCCTCGCGGACGCCGCGGGCGTTCACCCACGTGAGCACGGCGATGACCGCGACCGCGACGATCTGCGCGCGCGACAGCGTGAACCCTCCCACCGCCAGCACCACGTCGGTCTCGCCGACCCGCAGCCCCACCCCGCCGAGGAACTTGGCGAACGCGATGGCGACGGCCGCGTTGAAGCCCGTCTGGATCACGAGAAAGAGCGTCCACCCGTAGAGGAACGCCGGCAGCCGGCCGAACGCCTCGCGCAGGAACACGTACTGCCCGCCCGCGCGCGGCATCATCGCGCACAGCTCGGCGTACGCGAGCGCCCCGAGCAGCGTGAGCGCGCCGCCCACGAGCCACAAGCCGAGCCACACGCCGGGCGTCGCCACGTAGCCCGCCATGATGGAGGGCGCGATGAAGATGCCCGACCCGATCATCGAGCCGACGATGATCGTGGTGGCCGAGAACGTACCGAGGCGCCGCTCGAGAGCCTGCATCAGCGAACGACGTAGGATGCGGCGAGAACGCGATTGGCGTCCACCTCGGCGTGGCCGGGGTCGGTCAACGGGACGCGCTCGCCGCCTTGGCGCACACGCCAGAGGCCGACCCATACCTTCCAGGACTTGCCGCGCGCGTCATCGGGGACCCACAGAGGCAGGACGTCGCGCAGCGTCTTGCCCGGCGGGGCGTCCCCGAAGTCGAGCACGCCCGAGAGCAGCACGTGATCGCCGTTCATGCCGTCGCCGCTCATGGGTGTGATGTGGACGAACACACCGAGTCCCTTCTCGATCTGCGCGTCGCGGCGCCAGTCGAGCTCGAGCTTCAGGTCGGTGCCGGGACGAGGCGACGCGTCCGAGAGCGTCGCCGCCTCGAGGACCACGCCCGCCTCGAAGCGCGCGTCCATGCGCACCGTTCCCTCGTCGAGCTCGTCGACGACCACCGGACGGCCGTCCATCGCCATGAGGGGCTCGTTGAACCTGGGCTCGTGCACCGTGGTCGCCACGAGAGCTGCGGGAATCGCGGGAAGCAGCACGACCGAGATCCATCGAAGATCGAATGCCTCGACCGTGGGCCGACGCTTCGCGCGCCACACGAGCAGCCCGAGCGCCACCAGGGCGACGAGCGACGTCAGCTCTCCACCCGTGGCCGACTTGGGCGCGAAGCGGAGCGTGAGCGTGTTCTGGCCGGCGGGCATGGCGACCGTGAGCAACCCGTGGCGGCTGGCGACATCGCCGACGCTCGCGCGCCAGCCCGAGTGCCAGTTCTGATTCACGAGCACCGTCGCAGGGCGCGTCAGGTCGGCCTCGAGCTCGATGCGGTCGGGGGACCACGCGCGCTCCACGAGCTTGCCGGCGCCCGCGTCGTCCAGCCACTCCTCGTCCTTCATGTCTCCGCGGAGCAGCGGTGACTGCGGGACCGGATAGGCCTCCCAGCACGAGAGCGACCCGCGCTGCATGGGCTCGTAGTAGGCGAGGCCCCAGCGGTTGCCGCGCGATTGATGGAACGGACGCGCCTCGCTCTCGTCGGGCGGGGGGCTGAGTGGGCGATCGCCGTCGTGACGCGCGTGCTGGAGCGCCATGGGCACCACGTTCGCGACGAGCGCGAGCGAAGCGATGGCGAGCATCCCTTGCCGCACGCGTCCGGGGCGCCCCTTCGAGCGGCGTCGCCTTGCACGCACGCCGGCCTCGACCGACGAGATGCCGCGCGCCGCCAGCACGGTCGCGGCGAGGGCGAACGGCACCAGGAAGCGCTCCGGGTACCGAAGCGAGGAGTAGATGGGGAGATCGCGCAGCAGACCGAAGAGCGACGGCTCCATCGCGTAGCCGCCGGCGAACCACACGCACAGCGACGCGGCGATCACGACCGGCAGCGACCGGCGCCGCCACAGCCCGAGGATCACCGCCGGAAGGGCGAGCGCGCCGAGGTAGAAGGAGCCGTTCTCCGTCTTGTCCTGCGGGCCGAGGAAGAGCATCCCGAGCTGCTTGCCGAGCGAGTTGCCCGCGGTCCCGGCGATGACGCGTGGCGCGCTGGCGAGCGTGTCGGCGATGGGCCAGAGCCGCACCGCCGCGAGCCCCGCCGCCAGCAGCGCCGCGGCGGCCACGAGCGACAGACCAATCGCGACCTGTGCACCCCGTCCGCGACGGGCACGCCTGACGAGGAAGTCGATCACCTCGAACAGGCACCACGCCGCCGCGATGGGCGCCGGATACGTTCCACCCATCCCGATGCACCACGCCATCGCCACGGCGGCTATCACCACGCCCCGGAGCTCCCGCGCGAGAGCACGGCGCACACCGAGCGCAATCCACGGCAGCAGCTCGAAGGAGAAGAACCCGATCCAGCCTAGCCCGGGCGACACCGCGAAGATCCCGCCCAGCGCGAAGAGCGGCGCCGCGAGCAGAGCCCCGAAACCCCTGGCACCGCGAGAGCGCGCGTAGCGATACGCACCCTCGAGACCCACGAGCATCATCGCGAACACGCTGAGCGCCTCGGCGCGCTGCTCCCCGAAGATGAGCGTGAGCAGGAACGTCGGCGACACGAAGCGCGCCTGCGGCGTCCCGAGGAGGTACATGCCGCCGCAGTAGTAGGGGTCCCACAGCGGCATCTGGTGCCACCGGAGCAGCGCCTCGCGCGCGGCGGTCTCGTAGTGGGCGAGCACGTGCGCGTCGCGGAACTCGTTCAGCGCCGGCGCCGTCGAGAGCAGCGGCCAGCTGGCGCACAGGGCCAGCGCCGCGAAGACCGCGAGCCTCCACGGCAGACGCGACGACGCCGCACGCGCCGCGCGGTATCCCCACGCGAGCACCGCCGGGATGCTCGTGATTCGCTTCAGTAGATCGCGCGCGGCCGGCATGGAGGCACCGTCACGACGAGCGGCGCGCCGTTCGTCTGGGGCCAGTGCGCGCGGATGCCCTCGTCCATCGCGCGATAGACCGCGCTGCGCGGGACGTGGTGCGCGCCCGCCCAGTCCCGCACCTTGTCTTGCTCACGGCGGTGGAAGTCGTCGTCCCGCGACCACGGGTCGGTGGGAAACGACTTGGCCGACTCGTGACGCAGCACCGTCTCCTGCGACGCGACGGCCTGGAAGGCGCGGTGCATCAGGGCATCGTCCGCATCGGGGGCGCGCGCGGGTGGGGAGGCCGTGACGGCGCGCCCCACGGCGAGCACGCAGACGGCGCCGAGGGGAGCCCAGACGCGGACGCTCACTTGACGACGCGCAGATACGGCGGAAGCTCGCGCTTCTTTCGCGGAGTCCCGATCGCCGGCTTGGACGCGGGCGGCACCGGAACGACCGGGGGCGCCGCCGCCGCGCTCGTCGCCCGGCCGGCGTGATCGCCGCGCCCCTGCTTGCCCTTGGGAGGCTCCGCGTCGCTCACCGCCGCGAGCGGCGGGCGCTTCTTGTGCTTCTTGCCGCCGGCGCCGTTCGTCGACGTGCGCGCCCCGTCCGCCTTCGCGTCGCGCACCGCGGCTCCGCCGCCCTTTCCCTTCGCCGGTCCGTCGACCGCTCGGACGGCGGGGCCACCCTGAGAGGGACGGGACGCCTGCGAGGACTGGGGCTGCGACGGCGACGCGTGTCGCGCGATCTCGGCGGGCACGTCGTCGGGCCACACCATGCCTCTCGCGTCGTCACCCACGATGGCGAAGACGCTCGTCCAGGGGACGACGCAGAAGAATGGGGACCGGTTGAAGCTCAGCGTGCAGCTCATCCCCTCGTCGTCGAGGCGAAGGTCGGGGATGGGGATGGCCATGTTCAGGCCGATCTGCAGCACGAGCTGCGGCTGCTTCTTGAACCACGGCGGCACGACGACCGCGGCCTGCCGCGGATCGAGGTGCACGTAGATGCCCTTGTCGTTCGACCGCTCGAGCAGCGCGAGCGCGACCTCTTTCTTGGGCGGCAGCGGTTGCGTGGTCGGCATCGAACGTCGGTTGATGGGGTTAGCGCGGCGACGCGATCCGAGCAAATGCTACCAGAGACCGTCAGCTGCGGGAGGGCCCATAGGCTCCGCCGAAGGCGGGCCGTCGGTCCGAAGGACGGCTAGACGCGCGAGCGCACGGCTCGGTCGTACATCCACGCAGGGAGAACGCGCGCGATGCGCGTGGCCAGGACGAGCGGCCACGGGAACGCGAGCACCGCGGGGCCGCGCTCGAGCCGCCGGACGATGTGGCGCGCGGCCTTTTCGACTGGCCAGCGGAAGGGCATCGGATAGTCGGCGCTCTCGTTGATGGGCGTGGCGACGAAGCCCGGTTGCACGTCGGTCACGCGGATGCCGACTGGCGAGAGGTCGATGCGCAGCGACTCGAGGAACGTGCTGAGCGCCGCCTTGCTCGCGCTGTACGCGGCGGAGGTGGGCAGCCCGCGGATTCCCGCGAGGCTCGACACGCCCACGAGATGCCCCCCCTGCTGCGCGACCATGACCGGAATCGCCGCAACGAGCGTCGCCAGAGCGCCACGAACGTTCACGTCGAGCACGGGCCCCACGTCGTCCCACGTCATGCGCGTCGACAGTTTCGTGTCCCCGCGCCCCGCGTTGGCGACGACCATCTCGAGGCTCCCGAGATCGCGGTCGGCGCGCTTCACTGCCTCGGCGACCGCGTCGACGTCGCGCACATCGAGCTTGATGCAGATCGCGTCGCCCCCGAGGTCCCTCACTTCTTTGCCGACGTCCGCCAGCTCCGCATCGCGGCGCGCGCAGAGGGCCATCTTGCTCCCACCCCGGGCATATTCGAGCGCCAGCGCCTTGCCTATCCCGCTCGAGGCGCCAGTGATGAGGATCGTCTTCGGCCGCACCCTCCGCAGCCTAGACGCACTTCGTGGTTTGGGCATCGATGGCTTGTCGCGGACGATACCGGCGACGAGCCATGCGATGGCGGGCACGCGACGAGAG
>DASVWO010000191.1:0-9887 GCA_036393165.1 Polyangiaceae bacterium
GTCATCCCTCCCGTCGTCATCTCGAGCGCGGCGCCGGACACGATCTCCTCGACCAACAAACCCACCAAGCCGCAGAAGGGATGGAAGCGGCAGTCGCCTCGCTGATCGCATGAATCACACCGCCATGCCCACGGCGCCGCCTGCGGCACCACGTCGCCTGGGTCGGTGGGTGACCATCTTCGTCCTCGTCACCTTGGCCACGGAGCTGACGTGGCGTGGGTACAGCTTCTACAAGCTGGGCATCGCCGAGCGCCCCATGCACCCCGACTACCGCACGCTCAATCCGGCGGGCTTCCTCGGGCACGGTTACGGCATCGCCGGCACGGCGCTCATCTTCACGAACTTGCTCTATCTCGTTCGCCGCAGGTTCGCGAAGTACATCTCGGACCGCCTCGGCTCGGTGAAAGGCTGGCTCAACGCGCACGCATTCACCGGGCTCCTCGGGTCGCTGCTCGTCGTCTTCCACTCGGCATTCCAGCTCCGCACGCCCATCGCGGCGCTGACCTCCGCGAGCCTGGCCATCGTCGTCGTCACGGGGCTCATCGGTTTCTATCTGCACGCCCTCGTGCCCAAGTCGGGGCTCAAGCCCTTCAGGGAAAGGCTCGCCGAACTGCAGCCGCTCCTCCCCGGCTTCGCCGCGCGCGTCGACGACTTCGTGAAGACAGCGCCGGTGACGACGCTCCCCCACGACGCGTCCTTGCTCCGCACCCTGTTCACGGTCCCGCGATGGGTGCTCCAGGCGCGCGCTCGCCGACGCGGCATGCGTGCCGCCGCCCGCGCCGACAAGATGTTCAGGGTCCTCGAGCACAACGAGCCGGCCCTCGCACGCGCGTTTCTCGCGGAGTTCGGCGACCTGGCCGCGAAGGAGGTCGACACGAACGCCGGAGCGGCGCTCATGCGGTCCTGGCGCTCGCTGCACCGCTTCCTGGCGATCCTGATGCTCGTCAGCGTCTCGGTGCACATCGGAGTGGCCTGGTACTACGGCTTCCGCTGGATCTTCGACCGATGAGCCCCGCGCGCCTCGCCCGGGCTCTGTGCGCCGTGGTGGCAACGGTGCTGCTTCTGCTGCTCGCTCGCTCCGCCTCGGCCCAGCTTCTTTCGCCCGGCCCCCTCTCGAAGGCGCACGCGTCGCTCGAAGGCGACGCCCACTGCAGCGACTGCCACAGCTCGGGCAAGCGTGTCGACGCGGGGCTCTGTCTCCGGTGCCACGCGGACCTCGGCGCACGCATCGCGGCCGGACAGGGCCTGCACGGGTTGCAGTATCGCGGTCAAGCTTGCGAAGGGTGTCACGTCGAGCACCTCGGCGTCGGGACGAGTCAGATCCGCTGGCCGGGCGGCGGACCGCAGAGCCTCGATCACGCGCAAACCGGCTGGCCGCTGAACGGCGCGCACAAGACCGCAGCGTGCACCAAGTGCCACAACCGGGTCGACAAGAGCGGCGGCCAGACGTTCCTCGGCCTCTCGCGCAACTGCACCTCGTGCCACAAGGACCAGCACGACGGGCGCTTCGGGGCGACCTGCACGGGCTGCCACGACGAAGCCGCGTGGACCGACCTGCGCCTGCAGGACTTCAACCACGATCTCGCGCACTTCCCGCTGCGCGGCGCGCACACGACCGTGCAGTGCGCCAAGTGCCACTCCGACCCGCCGAAGTACGTGGGGCTCAAGTTCGCGCTCTGCGGCGATTGCCACAAAGACCCGCACTCGGGACGGCTCGGCGCGGCGTGCGCCGACTGCCACGAGGATACGAAGTGGAAGCCTGTGACCTTCAGCCACGCGAGCGCGAGGCACCCCGGCGTCAGCCTCGCCAACGGGCACGCGCGCGTGGCGTGCGGCGCCTGTCACGATCGCGGAAATCTCGCGGCTCCCTCGAAGGGAACCGAGTGCGTTTCTTGCCACCGGCCGGTGCACGCCGCGCCGTTCGGACGCGGATGCGGAAGTTGTCACGGAACCATCCAGTGGCTCGGCCTGCCACGAAGCGTGGGACTGTCGGCCCACGCGCGGACCGTGTACCCGCTCACCGGCAAGCACGACGCCGTCGCATGCACGAGCTGCCACCAGCCGGGGCTGCCCGCGGAGCAGCGCTTCCGCAAGCTCGCGTTCGCGCGATGCGCCGACTGTCACGCCGATCAGCACCGCGGTGAGTTCGCCTCGCTGGACCGCGGCGAGTGCAGACCGTGTCACGCCACGAGCGGCTTCCGGCCGACGCTCTTCAGCGCCGACATGCACGCCAGCACGGCGTTCCCGCTCCTCGGCAAGCACATCGCGTCGGCGTGCTCCGCGTGCCACACGACCCCTCGACCGCGGACGGACCTGCACGTCGCGAAGCAAGCGTGCGCCGACTGCCATGCGAACCCCCATGGCGATCAGTTCGCGAAGGAGATGGCGCAGGGCGGCTGCGCGCACTGCCACGACCCGCGCGGGTGGGACCTGCCGAAGGTCGACCACAGCACTTGGCCGCTCATCGGTGCGCACGCGACGGCGCAATGCGAGAGCTGTCACCACCCGACGCCGGAGGACAAGAAGGCCGGCCACGGCGCGAGCTATCGCGGCGTGCCGCGCAACTGCAGCGGGTGCCACGACGACGCGCACCTCGGGCAGTTCCGGCTGACGCAACCGGCCTACGAATGCGACCACTGCCACTCGACCAAGGGGTTCAAGATCCAGGACTTCGATCACAAGGCGATCGCCGGATGGGCGCTGACCGGTGCGCACGCGAAGACCGATTGCGCGAAGTGCCATTCGATGGCCAGCGTGGCCGGCGGGCAGGCGACGGTCCGCTGGCGCGGGCCGTCCACCGAGTGCAGGTTCTGCCACGCCAACCCGCACGAGCAGCGAACGACGCCGGCGCTCTCGGTCGCCGCAGCCTCTCCGGCGACGGCTTCCCCGCAACCGGCCGGGCACGGCTTCAGCGATGCCGTCTCGTGCAGCGCGTGCCACTCCACGACAGCGTGGCGTTCGTCCGACGCCGAGACGAGCAGCGGCACGGTGAAGTTCGACCACGCGAAGACGGGCTTCCCGCTGACCGGACAGCACCAGCACGCGTCGTGCGTGGCCTGCCACAGCAGCAGCCGGCCACTGAAACGGGACTGCGCGAGCTGTCACGAGGACTCCCATCGGGGACGGCTGGGCCAGTCGTGCGACAAGTGCCATTCGGCCGCGGGCTGGAGGGTCACCCAGCCACTCGAGATTCACCGGCGGACGCGCTTCCCGCTGACGGGGATGCACGTGCTCGCCGATTGCACGCAGTGCCACCTGCGCGCGAGCGAGCAGAAGTTCACCGACGCGCCCGTCGACTGCTACGGGTGCCACGAGCAGGACTACCGTCGGCCCGGCATCTTCCCGGTGCACGTCGGCAGCTCGACGGCGGCGCCCCTACCCCGCGACTGCAGCATGTGTCACCGGGCCGTCGCGTGGGTGCCTGCGAACGTGCCGAGCTCACTGCTCGGCACCATTGGAAGCCCACTGCAGACGCAGGTCGCGCCGCGCAACCACGACGTGCGCTTCCCGATCGCGTTCGGCTCCCATCGCACTGCCGCGTGCAGCGATTGCCACGCGACGCTCGCGGTACCTCGCGCGGTCCGCTGCATCGGCTGCCACGCGCACGACCCGGTGCTGGTCACCCAGCAACACCGGACGCCGGTCCCCACCGACGGTGCCTCTTGCCTGAGCTGCCACCCGGGAGGTGCGCGGCGATGAGACGCTTGCTCCTCGCGCGGGTGGTGGGACTGGTCGTCCTGTGCACCTCGATCTCGGCCGAAGGCGCACAGCCCAAGAAGCGGCGTCCTCCGGCCAAGCCGACGGCCCCCGCGCAAGCACCGGCGCAAACGACGGCTCCGAACGCCGTCGCCGTGACCGTGGTCGAGACGGCCGGCACACGCGCGTACGTGCAGCCCGGGGCGACGGCCGGAGTTCGCCGCAACTCGACGATCACGATCCGCGGCAAGGACTACACGGTCGTCGACGCGAGCGATTCGTATGCAGTGGTCGAGACGAACGGCGAGACGCTGCACGAGCAGGAGAAAGGGCGCGCGACCGTGGTCGCCGAGGAGGAGCAGAAGGCCGTGGAGCTCCCGGTGCCGCACCCCCTCAGCACCTGGCAGCAAGCGTGGACGCCCGAGGAGGCGCCGGCAGAAGCGCAGCAGCCGCGCTTCGTGCCGCTCGGCGGAGAAGAGCGCAACCGGCGCTTCGACGTGCGATTCACACTGGCCGCCGGCGGGATCATCCCGCTCGGCGGCCAGGTCGGCAGCGCACTCTCGATGGGCGAGCTGAACGCGCGACTCCACGCCGAGCCGTTCGCCGCCCCGGTCACGCTCGATCTCGATGCCTCTCTCCAGGGGTGGGCCGCCGCGGATCTCTCGAATCGCGTGGGAGGGCCGAGCCGGCCGCTCCTCTACGTGCGAGAGCTCCTCGCCGGCTACACGGTCGGCAGCTTCTACGCGGGCATCGGTCGCATGCGCTACGCCGCCAGCACGCTCGGGACCCTCGACGGCGCCCGCGTGCAGCAGGGGCTCGGCGAGGGATTCTCCATCGGCGCGTTCGGCGGCTTGTTGCCCAATGCGCTCAGCGGCGCCCCCTCGCTCGACGCGCAGCGCTTCGGGGTCGAGGCGCGTTACGGCCGGCCGGATCTCGCGCTTCGTCCCGAGGCCGCCTTGGTGGTCCACGGTTCCACGTTCGGCGGAACACTCGACGAGCGCAGGGTGTCGGGCGTCTTCGGCCTCTACCCGGGGCCCTCGCGCTTCGGCGGGTACTTCGAGGTCTCCAGCTTCGACGCGGACAACCCGTGGAAACAGCCGGCCATCGCCCTCACGGCCGCGGGGATCGACAACTCGGTCCGCCTCGGGAGCTTCGAGCTGGGGGCGCGGGTCGACGTGCGCCAGCCGGAGATGTCGCGCTGGCTCGCCTCGTACCTCCCGCAGTCCTGGTTTTGCACGACGGTTCCGGCGCCCGGCTCCAACCCGACGGCCCCGGAGGCGTGCAACGGGAAGATCGACACGCGCGCGCTCGGCGAGATCGACGGCAGCTTCGCGATCGAGCACCTCTCGCTGACGCTCGGAGGGCTCGGGATCACCGACGTCACGCAGACGAGCGAGCCGAACATGGTCGGCGGCTTCGCGACGGCGCGCCTGCTGCGCCTGGCGCGCGTGCTCCGCTTCGAGGCGTCCGGCAACTACTCCCACTCGACTTTCATGAACTTGTTCGGCGGCAGCGCGGGCCCCGGGCTGAGCCTCATCGCAGACACGCTCGACGTGTACGCGTACTACCGCCTCTCGGTGCTGCAGTATCGCTCCGACGGCGCTTCGCTTCTCCAGGACGGCATCGGGGGGACAATCGTCGTGTTGCCGAGCTCCGACCTCCTCTTCACGCTGCAGGGAGAGGGGATCACGGGGGACGACGCGAAGGCGTTGACCATCTTCGGGACCGCCACCTGGCGGCCGCACCTGTGAGGAGGCCGACCTGATGGATCTGATCGAGACCTACCCGCAGATCATCCTCATCGCCGCCGCACTGCTGGTGACTGTGGTCGTCTACGGGGTGTGGACGCGCCGCGCGCGCAAGGAAGAGAAGGAGGTGCTGGCGACGCTCGAGGACCTGTCCGCGCTCGGCGAGGTCGTGCCGGACACGATCCACCCCGTCATCGACCTCGACAGGTGCATCGGCTCCGGCGCGTGCGTCCTCGCATGCCCCGAGAAGCAAGTTCTCGGCATCGTCGGAGGGCAGGCGAAGCTCGTGAATGCCCTCGCTTGCGTGGGCCACTCGGCGTGCGTGTCGGCGTGCCCGGTGGAAGCGATCAAGCTCGTCTTCGGCACCGCGCAGCGAGGGGTCGAGCTTCCACTGCTGGACCCCAACTTCCAGACGACGCGCCCCGGCGTGTACGTGATCGGTGAGCTCGGAGGGATGGGCCTCATCCGGAACGCGGTCCGGCAGGGCCGTCAGGCGGCCGATCACGTGATGAGCACCGGGCGTCGCGGAATTGGCGACGCGTACGACGCGGCCGTCGTCGGCGCCGGGCCGGCGGGCGTCAGCGCGACGCTGCGTCTCATGGAGGCGGGCAAGCGGGTCGTGCTCCTCGAGCGCGACAAGATCGGCGGCACCGTCATGCACTACCCGCGCGCCAAGGTCGTCATGACCGGCGCGCTCGACCTCGCGATGTTCGGCTCGGTGAAGCGGCGCACCATGTCCAAAGAGGACCTGGTCGCGCTCTGGCAGGCCATCATGGAGAAGCACGGCCTGCCGGCGCGAACCGGTGTCATGGTGCAGGCGGTCAAGCCGGAGCCCGACGGGATGTGGCGTCTCGAGACGAGCGCCGGACCGGTGCGGTCCGCCAACGTGCTCCTGGCTCTCGGGCGCCGCGGAACACCCCGCAAGCTCGAGGTGCCAGGCGAAGAGCAAGCCAAGGTGCACTACACGCTGCTGGAGCCGCAGCCCTTCGCCGGAAAGCACGTGCTGGTCGTCGGCGGCGGCAACAGCGCCGTCGAGTGTGCGCTCACCCTCGCCGACTTCGGACGGTGCGCCTCGGTCGCGATCAGCTATCGCCGCGACGTCTTCGCGCGCTGTCGGGCCGAGAATCGCGCTCGCATCGACGATGCGATCCAGTCCGGCAAGGTACGAGCGCTGCTCCCGAGCCAGATCGTGAGCATCAACGAGCGCGATGTGGTCCTGACGAACGGCGGTCGCGAGATGCGCGTCCCCAATGACGCGGTCATCGTGCAGATCGGCGGCACGGCGCCGGCCGAGCTCCTTCAGAGCTTCGGCATCCATGTCGTCACCAAGAGGGGGGAGGCGTGAGATGAAGCCCGGGTCCGGCGCTCTCGCGGTCACGTGCGTTCTCGCCGCCGTCGCGGCGCTGTCGGTCGCAGCGTGCACCGGGACGGACGACGTCCACCAGACGGACGCAGCTCGCACGAAGGCTTGCTACGACTGCCACTCCACCGCGTACCACGTGGTTCAGACGCCCAAGCATGCGGGCGTCTACCCCACGACGTGCTCCGACTGCCACTCGACCACGGCGTGGGTCCCCGCGTCTGGTGGTCATCCGGAGGCGAAGTTCCCCATCACGAAGGGATCGCACGCGAACAAGGCCATCGGGTGCGCCGACTGCCACATCGCGTCGCGCGGCACGGACGCCAACGGTTTCAACTGCGACTGCGTCCACTGCCACATCGGTGCGCACGCGAGTCCCGCGATCGACACGGTGCACGCAGGGGTCGCCGGCTACCCGGGATCGATGCTCACCTCGCCACCGACGTGCCTGAATTCCGGCTGCCACCCGAGCGGGTGAAGCGGGCGGCCGACTACTGCGTCGCGCCGCAAGCGCGCGAGCCGTCGCAGGCTTCGAAGCACTTGAAGGCGCCTCCGAGGGACGCGCAATCGGTATCGATGGTGCACGGCTTGGTGCATGCCTTGGCGCCCGTCGTGCATCCAGCATCGGTGAACGCGCCGAGCGCCCGGCACGAGAGACCCGCCGAACAATCGGAGTCGGCACCGCACGCCGTCCCTGCGACCTTGAGAGGCGTGCTGCTGCAACCGAAGAACGCAAGGATGCTGATCACCGAGGCGATCAGGAGGAGCGTTGGCATGGATCGAAACCAATCGTATCGCGTCAATTGTCGCAGCCTCCGGAGCTGCACGGGACGCACGTGCCCGTCTGACTCTGACACGTGACGTTGCCGGCGGTGCAGCTTCCCTGGCAGCAGGGTTGCCCGTTGGCACCGCAGTTGCCGCAGCTTCCGGCCTGACAGACCCCGCCGCCGACCTCCTGGCACATGGAACCGGGCGCAACGCAAGTGCTGTCGGCGCAGCAGCCGCCGCTGCTGCACGTGCCGCCCGAGCAGCAGTGATCGCCCGGGCCTCCGCAGGGGGAGCAGATGCCCGCGCCCCCGTCGCTCGGACGATGGCAGTAGGCGCCTGGACCGCACACGCCACCGGAGCAGCACGGCGTGCCGAGCGCGCCGCACGCGCTTCCGTCACCCGGCGTCACGCTTCCCGAGGAGCTGCCCGACGACCCGCTGCTCCCACCGCTGGTGCTTCCACTGCCGCCCCCGCTCGAACCATTGGTCGCGTCGTGACCGGCATCGCCCCGCGATCCGCCCTCGAGCGCGTCACCGAACGACCAGTCTTGCGCGCCGCACGCGGCCGACAGAACGACCACGAGGGCGAGGGCGCTTCTCTTCACGGAGCCGATGTCCCGCCGAGGATCGTCTCCGCCTCGGCGCGCGCGAAGCCGTTCGGATACCGACCGAGGTACTGCCGCGCCGCCACCGCGGCGCGCCCGGGGTCTGCGCCGCGGAGGAGCCGCATGCGCTCCACCGTCGCGCTCTCGGCGAGCGGGCTCGCCGGATACCGGGCGAGGAAGCGATCGAAGTCCGCGAGGGCCTCTCCCGAGTCGCCGCGCCGCTTTGCCGCCATGGCGTCGGCGAACATGTCGTTCTGCTCGCCGAGCGACGAGGCAGGCGCCACGGAGCCGAGGGCACGTGCCGCAGAGGACCCCGACGCCGGACGCGTCGCGGCCACGGGCTGCGCGCACCCGGAGGGCCACTGTTGCCCCGTCTCGACGCGCGACTCGACCCCCGCGTGGCGCACGACGACCACGCCCTCGCCCACGGTCACGCGCGTCGGCGTGCCCGCTCCACACGCCGCGTCCGGCGGAACGAGCGACACCTTGAACGCGGTGCCACGCACCTCGACCTCCGCGTCCGGCGTTTCCACGAGGAACCGCTGGTCGGCCGAGAGCTTGGCGACGTGCAGGTCGAGCGATCCGTGATCGAGCCGCAGCGCCTGCGTCACGCCCTCTTCCGCGATGGTCATGTCGGCGGCTTCGCCCAGCGCCACGTCCGTTCCCGTGGCAAAGGCGAGCATCACGTGGCCCCCCGGTGGAGTGACGACGCGGCTCCCGGCAGGAAGCATCCGACGCTCCGACAGCGGCGCGCTTCCCCCCGAAGACACGACGCTCGCCGCGCCCGCGACGGCATAGCCGACCACCTGTGCCTCGCCGGCCGCCGCAGGGGTCGAAGGCACCGTCGGCGAGCTGGCCAAGGGCTGCGACCGATGCCTCATTTCGTGCACCGCGCCGGCCGCAGCCAGGGCCACGGTCGCGGCCACGGCGAGACTCGCCAGCCAACGATTGCGCCGGCGCGAGCGCGCACGCGCAGCGATGGCCTGCTCGATGGCCGAGATGGCCGCCGCCCGGTTGGCAGCGGTCGGCGGCGACGCCGACGTGCGCTCCTGGCGCGCGAGCAGCTTGCTCGCGATCCGCGCATACAATGGAGTGTTCATGGCTCCCCCTCCAGTCCACGGAGCATGTCGGCGAGCTCCGGATCGGCGGCGATGCGCTCGTGCACCTCGCGGCGGCCGCGGACGAGACGCGATTGGGCCGCCGCGACGCCGACACCCGTGATGTCGGAGATCTCGCGCAGGTCGTAGCCGCACACGTCGTGCAGCAGGAACGTCCAGACCTTGTTCTCGTCCATCGCGTTCAGGTGGGCGAGCACGCGGCGCGTGAGGTTTCGTACGACCGCCTCGCGCCCGGCGCGCTCGGGGGAACGCGATTCATCGAGTTGCTCCGGGTCCACGACGCCGAACGCCCGCCGCTCGGTCTTGCGACGGCGGATGTGCTTGTAGACGCAGCGCGCGGCGATGGTGCTCGTCCACGCGTCGAGGGAACAGTCTCCGCGGAAGCGGTCGATCGTGGTGACCAGCTCGATCATGGCCGTCTGCGCGACGTCCTCGCGGTCAGGGTCGGTCGAGCCGAGCAACCGGCAAACTGTTCGATCCACCTGCGGTCGGACGCGGTCGTGGAAAGCCGCGGCCGCGGTCGTGTCGCCCGCGCGCACGCAGGCCAAGAGCTCGCTGTCGTCTCGGGCGGGCGGAGGCGGCGGGACGGTGGA
>DASVWO010000192.1:0-12483 GCA_036393165.1 Polyangiaceae bacterium
GCTCGACGACCTGCTCGCGAAGCACCTCGGCGCCAAGCGCGTCATCGCCGACGCGCCGCTGCACGACATCAAGGATCTCGCCCGCAAGCACGAGGATGCGCTCGCGACGCTGCTGCTCTCGCTCGACGAGCTAGCGCCGGCAGCGCAGGCGCGACTCAAGTGCAAGATGGAGAAGATCAAGGACGGAACGGGATACTGGTTCGAGATCCGCACCCCGCCTTCGAAGGACTATCCGAACACGCCGCGGTCGCAGGTGGTGCGCGTGACCGGCTGGGGACCCGGCGATGCGTGGATCTACCTCAAGAGCCTCGTGGGTCCGTACTCGGACGCCCTCGACCTGGCGCGCGGTATCCGGCTCCTGTCGCCCACGTTCAACGTGCGGATGATCCTGCAGAAGGGTGAGGCGAACGATCCGGAGCTCATCTTCGTCGACATGCTGCTGCGCCGGCGCCGCCTCGATACCGTGACGTTCGCGAACAGCCTGCTCAACGTCGCAGTGAACGCCGACAAGCTCGAGGATCTGTTCTTCGGCAGCGACAAGCGCTGACGCGTCACTGGAAGTTGGCCGACGCGGCGCCGTAGAGGGAGCTGACGCCGTCGACGGTGTAGCTGCCTGCCGAGAACGACATCTGCGAGTCCTGCGCCCAGATCAGCTCTCCGTTGCTCTGCCCGGCCACGACGGCGAGCACCGTGCGCGGGATCGTCGCCTGACCGGCGGTGGCGTCCCAGCTGCACGTGAAGAAGTTGTAACCGGTCGAGTCGGTGCCTTGCACGGTGACGACGTCGCCGCTCTGCCCGCCGGTCCACGCCACGGGGAGGTCGCTGGACGTCGGGATGGTGTAGACGCCGGCGTCGCCCGCAACCGGGGCCGTGAGGTCGATGAGAGACGGAGCGAAGATGGACTGGGCGCCGAAAGCGGGCACCGTCGCTCCGGTCGCGGACACGGTCAGCGTTTGCCCGGCCGAGTAGTCCGCGGCACTGGCGGAGTAGTAGTACGTACCGCCCGTTCCCGGCGCGACCGACTGTCCGGCGCCGAGGTTACCGCCGCCGATGTGAATGGTGCCCGCGCTGACGGCCGATGCCCCGCTGCCGGCGTCCGCCGCGCACGAGTACGCGTAGCAGGCGCCGGACGTGGTGACCGTGCACCCGGAGCTGCCGGAGCTCGTGTCGTAGAAGGCGGCCTGGAAGTCGAAGAACGGAGACGTCGCGCACAAACCGGAGATGCACTGATCGAACTCGACGTAGCCGACGGAGGACGAACCCGCGTCTCCTCCGCCGCTCCCGGAGCCCGAGCCACTGCCACTGCTCGAGCCGGAACCGCTGCTGCTGCCGGATCCCGAGCCACTCCCGCTGCTCGAACCAGAGCCGCCTCCACTCCCGGAACCCGAGCTGCTGCCGCTGCTCGAACCCGAGCCACTGCCGCTGCCGGATCCCGAGCCACTTCCACTTCCGCTCCCGGAGCCGGACCCGCTGCTGCTCCCAGATCCGGATCCGCTTCCGCTGCCGGATCCGGAGCTGCTGCCGCTGCTCGAACTGGAGACGCTGCCGCTGCTCGATCCCGAGATGCCACCGCTCCCTGAGCCCGAATCGGCTCCGCCGTCCATCGACTCCGAGTTGACGGTGTTGCCGCCGGAGCTGCCCGAGCATCCGGAAGCGAGGAGCGTGGCCGTGACGGTCGCGTAGGTCCAGAAGGCGAGCCTGAGGGTGCGCATCGATACCTCTCCGCTCCTGCCCATCTGGTACGGGCGCCGCGGTGCGCACCTTCCCTCTACTCCGCCGCCGAGAGCTCCTCGCCGTACGGGTGCTCGCGGATGTACGAGAGCGCGGTCTGCATCCTCAACTTCGCTTTCGGACCGTTGCCGGGCTCACCCGTGTAGATTGCAAGCGAGTGGGCGTTCTTCATCGAGTAGCGCAGCATGTGCAGCGCCATGCGCGCGGCGAGCTTGCGATCGCGCACGAGGGAGGCGCCGTCGAAGATCTCGCTCGCGTGTTCCTCGCGCCACGTCGCAGGACGATTGCGCGCGAACGTGAAGACGTCCGCGTCGAATATCAGCCCGTCCTCGGGATGTAGCTGCCAGATCGAGAACGCCTTGCCGTGATCGCACTCGTAGGGCTTGCACCGGCCCGCGTCGACGTCGCCGCGGTAGCCGCTCTCGTGGAGCGCGACAGAAAGGAGGAGCAGGGCGGTCTTCACGCGCCCGTCTTCGCCCTGGAACAGCGGCGTCTCGTCGGGATCGAGCGCGATCTGCGCGACGTCCGCGGCGATCTGTTCGTACCGCGCCTCGGTCACCTCGGGAGCCTCGCTCCGCGCGTGGTTCCGGACGGGCATCCACGCCGTCATTGCAGCCAGAAGGTAACTCGTAAGGGCCTTGATCATTCGGATCTCCCGCGCGAGGGCGGCCACCTTGCTGGGGTGGCTGCTCGTTCGGTCCGGCTCCGGATGTCCGCCCCGCATGCGCTCGCGCGAGGCTTTGTGATGGCGACCGACGACGCCCCCGAGGGGGTCAGGTCAAGGGCACCCAGACGGAGACCGCCGACCCTAGCAGACGGGCTCGATTCGTCACTCCTGGAAATCCGGCAAGTGCCGCGGTGTAGACAAGAGCGTGCAGGCTACACGCGCCGGGCTCCGGCGACGTCACGACACCTGGGGTTCGTACGCGGGCAGATAGAGGCGCACGAGCCCGCGCGTCGCGGCGCCGCCGCGCTCCGCGAGATCGCGCTCCGCGAGAGCCCGCGCCGCCGGATCCTTGCGCTGCTCGGCGAGCACGAGGCGCGCGGCTTGGCGAGACAGGTACGCGTCGCTCGCGTCATCGGCAGCCATCTTCTCGACGATGGCGAGCGCTCCCACGGAGTCTCCGCGAAGCGCGGCCGCGTTGGCGCGCATGACGCGCTCGTTGACCCGTCCGAGCGGCCCCGGCATCACAGCGACGTGCTTGATGGTCGCGAGGCCCTCGCGCACCAGCCGCTCGCGCTCCGGTCCTCTCTTTCGCGTGGCGAGAGCGAAGGCGATCCGGCCCCGAAGCGCAGCGAGCTCCGAGCGATACACCTGAAGCTCCAGCATCAAGGAGCGCCGGATGGACGGCAGCGTGTCGTGCAGGCGCTGGTACGCGATCTCGTCGAGCCCCTCGTAGACGTCGACGTAGCATTCGGCCACGAGCGCCTGGTAGTGCACGGCGCGGAAGCGGTCGGTCGACAGGCTGCGGCGCGCTTCCTCGAGCTCCCTGCGCGCCCTCCCCGGATCGCCGGCGAAGAGCCACGTGCTGTTGAGGATGCCCAGGCGCAACATGATCGCGGCGTACTTGTCGCCGCGCTCGATGGCGTCGGACACGGCCTGCTCCAGCATCGGCCGCAGCTCCCCGTAGCGACCGCCGTACGCGAGCGCGACGAAGAGGTAGAACTGAATCGTCGTCGTCTCGAAGGCCGAGCCGGGGACCTGCGCGCGGAAGGCGTCGATGGCGCCACGCAGGCTCGCTGTCGCCTCCTCGAAGCGCATGGCCGCGCACTGAGCGATGCCGTGGAAGCCCTGCACCACGGCGCGTGCGTATGGGTCGCCGCTCCGGTCGGCGGCTGCATGCGCGATCCGCAGCAAACGCTCTGCCTTCGGCCATGCGTGGAAGCCCGTGGACGACTGGTAGGCAGCCTCCGTGGCGACGGCACGTGCGACGCGCACCGGCTCGCCCGCAGCAAGGGCGAGCCGCACGTGGCGCGCCTGGCTGATGGCAGCGAAGATCGCGTCGGCGTAGGGCAACGTGAAGGACACCGACCAGCACACGTCCACGCGGGTGAGTGCCTCCTTCGCCACGGATTGCGCATCGCGGGGCCGGAAGCGCGCGCCGCGAAGGAGCAGCAGCAGCCGCAGCCAGAGGAGCAATGCGAGCGCGCCCAGCGTCGAGCGCGGCGTACGGAGCCCGACCGCTTCGAGGACCGACCGGGCCGCCTCCAGCCCCCGTGCGATCTCGGCGCCACGCAGAAGCTGATCGGCGGCACGGCGGCGCAGGTCGAGCGCCTCGACCGTCCCTGCGCCCTCGGCAGCGCGCTCGTAGGCCTCGGCGGCGCGTGCGCAGTGTCCGGCGCGAGCGAGAGCGTCGCCGAGCTGTTCGCGCACCGCGCGCCGCCTCGGATCCGACCGAGGCAGCATGGCGAGGGCTTGCTCGAAGAGCCGTGCCGCGCGGTCGAACGCGAGCGCCTGGGCGGCACGTTCCGCGGCGATGAGCGCGTAGCCCGCGGCCTTCGCCGGCTCGCCCGCGCCGGCCCAGTGCGTCGCCAGCACCTCCGGGTCGGAGCCCTTCGCGAGCTCGAGCGCCGCTGCAATGCGTCCGTGCCACGTTCGCCTCGTCTCCTCGCCGAGGCGCGCGACCACCGCTTCGCGCACGCGATCGTGGAACGGCTCGATCAGGTCGTTGACGCGCGCGCCGTGCGTGCGCACGAAGTTCGTCGCGTGCAGCAGGGCGACGATCCCGGCCAGCTCGGACAGCTCGATGCCAGCCGCGTTGGCGACCACCTCCTGGGGCGCCGGAACGCCGAGAAGGCAGGCAGCGTCGAGCACAGCGCGCGCGGGAGGCTCGAGGCGCTGGGCGCGTCTCCAGAGCGCTTCGTCGAGACGCACGCGGTCGCCGGCGGCTTCGTGCGCCACGGCGGCGTGCCGCACGAGCTCGTCGATGAAGAGCGGGTGCCCCGCTGCCTCGGACGCGATGGCATCGGCATCCGCGTCGGCGGCCTTCGCCGTGCGAGCCAGGAGAATGCCGGCGAGCTGCCGAGCATCCTCCGCGGCGAGTCGCCCGAGCTGCATGACGCGCACGTCTCCGGGAAGCACCAGCTCCGCGGCATTCGCGGTTCCGGTGCGAACCGTACCCACGAGCAGGAGACCGGGCGCGTCCGGCCCGCGGAGGATCTCGTTCAGCACCGCGAGGCTGTCCGCGTCCGTCCACTGCAGGTCGTCGATGGCCAGGACCAGGCGCCGCGTCTCTCCGAGGCGACGCAGGAGGGCCCGGAGCGACCGGAATGCGGCCTTCCTTCGCTCGAGCGGATCGCGATCGGGCACGCTCGCACGCGCCGCGAGCGCGGGGACGCGTGCCATCGCCGGGAACACCATTGCGAGCGACTGCAGATCCGGCGGGACGATCTCCGCGGACTCCTCCTTGCGCATGCGCGCGAGGTGTCGGCTCAGAGCCTCGACGACCTCGTCGAGCGCCTTGTAAGGAACCGATTCGCGCTCGTAGCAGCGGCCGACGAGCACCATGACGTTGCCGCGGCCCGCGTCGATGCCGTCGAGGAACCGCCGCACGATGCTGCTCTTGCCGACGCCCGACTCGCCCTGCAGCAGCGCCACGACCGGGTGGCCGGCGCTCACGTCGCTCAGCGCGCGGGCGAGCGCGCTCAGCTCGGAGCCGCGTCCCACGAACGGTGCCGCGAGGCTGGTCGGTCGATCGCTCGCGCGGGCGCGCAGCCTGCGGAGCACGTCGCCGCCACCCGGACGAGCCGCGGGCTCCACCTGGAGGAGCGCGAGGCAGAGCTCCTCGAGGTCCCGCGGCACCTCGGCGACGAACGCGCTCGGGGGCACGACGTTCTGGTAGTGCTTCGCGAGCAACACCTGGGCCGAGGCGCCCTCGAACGGCCGGCGCCCGCAGAGGCACTCGTAGAGCATGACGCCGGCGGCGTACCAGTCGGCTTCGGGTCCCACGGTCTTGGACGAGACCTGCTCGGGGGCCATGTACGCCGGCGTTCCGACGACGTTCGCATCGGTGAGATGCCGCGCGTCCACCTCGAAGACGAGGCCGAAGTCGAGAAGCACGACGCGGCCGTCGGCGGAGACGCGCACGTTCGAGGGCTTCACGTCGCGATGCACCTTGCCCGCGCCGTGGAGCGCCGCCAGACCGAGGGCGATCTGCCGGAAGGAGTCGCGAAGCCGGTCCTCGTCGAACGCCCGCGGGAGCGCATGCCTCGGCCTCGACGCGGACTCGGGCATCGGCGTCGGCTGCTGCGGCTCCACGTCGCGGTCGGTGTCGACATCCGTCACGCTCGGGCGAAGGTCGACGGCCGTCGGATTCGTGGTCGGGGCACGCCGCGCAGCCTCGCCGCGCACCCACGTGAGGAGATCCACCCCCTCGACGAGCTCCATCGTGAAGAACACGTCGTCCGAGTCCGCCACGAGCTCGCGCAGGGCGACGAGGTTCGGGTGCACGATGTCCTGCAGGGCGCGAAACTCGCGCTTCACGCGGGCAATCGTGTCCGTGTCGTGGTGGATGATCGTCTTGAGCGCGACGTGCTCGCCGCGCTCGAGGTCGATCGCCTCGTACACGACCCCCATCCCGCCTTCACCGATCCGGCGAACCACCTCGAACCGCTCCGGGAGAGCGAGCTTGTGGAAGGCCAATCAGAATCCAGCGTACAACAAAGACCCGTGGACCTCCGCGATCGGTTGTCCCTGGAGCACCTTATCCTCCAGGCGGGCTTCGCCGGCGGGCTGGCTGGGGCGGACCTCGCCGCCGCCGTGTCCGGAGCGGGCGCCCTCGGCACCGTCGGTCTCGTCGGCGCGAGAGCACTCCGCGCCGAGATTCGCCGCGCGCGGGAGCTGGCGCCCGGGCGCCCGGTCGCCGTGAACCTGCTCATGCCGTTCGTGCGGCGCGCCCACGTCGACGTGTGCGTGGAGGAGCGGGTCACGGCGGCGGTGCTCTTCTTCGGTCACTCGCGGAGTTTCGTCTCGCGATTGCGCGAGGCCGGCGTCTTCGTGCTTCATCAGGTGGGCACGCCCGCGGAGGCGCGGCGCGCGCTGCGCGACGGCGCGGATGCGCTCATCGCCCAGGGTCTGGAGGCGGGCGGTCACCTGCTCGGCGTGCAGCCCGCGCTCGCGGCGCTGGCTCGCGTGCGCGAGGTGGCAGACGAAGCGCCCGTGTTCGCCGCGGGTGGCATCGCCGACTCGGCCGCCGTCCGCGCCGCTCTGTCCGCGGGCGCGAGCGGCGTGTTGTGTGGAAGCCGTTTTCTCCTGACCCACGAGTCGCGCGCCATCCCCGGCTACAAGGCGCGCGTGCTCGGTGCCGAGCGCACCGTGGTGACGACGCTCTTCGGCTTCGGCTGGCCCGCTCGCCACCGCGTGGTCCCCAACGCCGCGACCGAGCGGTGGGGCAGCGGCGGCGTCCTGACTCGCATGAGCGGGTTCGCCGGGCGTCTGCTCCCCATGAGCGCCGGCGCGAGACTCTCGCGCATGCAGCGGCTCTCGGTTCCGCTCTACTCGCCCATGGTTCCCACGGAGGAGCGCCTGCTCGACGTGTCACCTCTCTACGCCGGAGAGTGCGTCCGCGAGATCCGCGACGTTCTGCCCGCTGCGCAGGTGGTCCGGGAGCTCGTCGGCTGAGGACGACTCATCCGCCGGACTTGCCGGCCACCAGCACCGCGGCGGCAGCGACGATCATGACGGCCGCGCACACGCGCCGCAGAACGCGCAGGTCGACACCCCTGCCGAGCCGCGCACCGAGCAAGCTGCCGGCCGAGGCGGCCACGCCCACGCAGACCGCGAGCCGCCAGGCGACCGCCGCGTGGGGGAAGTGCCCGGCGAGACCAGCCAGCGTGTTCAGCGCGACCACCAAGAGCGTCGTGCCGACGGCGGAGCGGAGGGGCGTGCTCGTGAAGAGCACGAGCAGCGGGAGAACCGCGAATCCGCCGCCGAGCCCGACCAGGCCCGTCATGCCGCCGATCGGAAGGCCCGCAGCGGCCACCGCCAGCATCGACGGGTTCGAGCCGCGCTCGTCTTCAGACGCTCGTGGGCGCGGCGTCCACAGCATCGCGATCGCTGCGGCCACCATCGCCATCGAGAAGATCGCCACGACAGCTCGCGTCGGCATCCACCCCGACGCAAGACCGCCGACGAACGCGCCGGTCATGGAGGCCACGCTGAAGGCGGCACCTGCTCTCCACATCACCGCGCCGGCGCGACAGTAGGGGATGAGCGCCACGCCGCTCGTCGCCGCGACAATCACGAGCGACGTCGAGACCGCGCTGCCCATGGACAGCCCCGCCACGTGGATCAGCAGCAGAACCGTGAATACCGAGGTCCCGACACCGAGCAGCCCCCCCGCGACTCCGATGCACGTGCCGAGCGCGGCGATGAAGGCGATCAAGCCGAGGGTCATCGGATGACGGCGGACTACCTCATGTCGCGTCGGTGAACAAACGGGGCGTGTTGCTGAACTGGAACACGCGGATGGTAGGCTGCCCGCCCCATGACGAACTCCACCGTGCGTCGGACCGCGCCTGCTGCGCTCGTGCTGTCGTCGATCTTCGTCGCTGCGCCTGCGCTGGCGCAGAACCACCCCTTCCCGACGGCCGCTCACTACGCGCAAGGATTCGTGCCGTCGGCGGTCACCACGGCGGTCGTGCAGTCGTCGTACGCCAACTGGAAGTCGAAGTACTTGCTCGGCGACTGCGGCAGCGGAGCCTACCGCGTCGACAACGCGCTCGGAGATGGGAGCACCTTCTCGGAAGGCCAGGGCTACGGCATGGTCCTCACCGCGTACTTCGGCGACAAGGCCCAGTTCGACGGGCTCTGGTCGTTCGCGCAGAAGAACTACGGCGGGGGTGGGCTGATGGGCTGGCACGTGACCTGTGGCGGACCCACGTCGTCCGACGGCGGCGACAACTCGGCGACCGACGGGGACACCGACATCGGCTTCGCGCTCATCGTCGCCGCCGCGCAGTGGGGAGGGACGTACGCGCAGCAAGCCAAGACGTATCTCGCCACGCTCAAGAGCGTGGACTTCGAGACATGCCCGACGACCGGGCGCATCCTGGCGAACGCAGGAAGCTGGCAGTCGGGCACCGACGCGTGCTCGGGCGGCAGCAACACGTCGTACTGGATGCCTGGCTACTACCGCGTCTTCGCGGCCTTCACGGGGGACGCCTTCTGGACGAAGGCCGCCGACGACGCGGTCACCCTCTACGGGCTCGGCGCGAATTCGACGACCGGCATCATCGTCAACGAGCTCGACGAGAACGGCATGCCCATCCAGGGCGAGACGTACGACTACAACAGCTGCCGGATTCCCTGGCGCGACGTGCTCGATTACCTGTGGTTCGGCACGGCGGGCGCCAAGCAGACCGCGGCCAAGCTGACGACATGGGCCAACGGCGTCGGCGTCGGGAACCTCGTCGACGGCTACAACGCCGACGGGACGCCGACCGGGACGAACCCCGAGATGAACGCGTTCGTCGGCGGCTTCGCCGCGGGGGCGATGGCGAGCAGCCAGTCGATCGTCGATGCCTTCGCGACGAACTTCGTCGGCATCGACGACGACAACGGGACTTACTACGGCGCGTCGCTGCGCACGCTCTACCTGCTCACGCTCAGCGGAAACGAGTGGAACCCGCTCGAAAGCGCGACAGACGGGGGCACGGGCGGCGGGAGCGGTGGAAGTGGAAGCAGCGGCAGCAGCAGCGGCGCGGGGAGCGGAAGCGGAGGCAGTGGCGGGAGCAGCGGCGGCGCCAGCTCCGGCTCGGGCTCGAGCAGCGGCGCGTCGGCGGAAGGCGACGCCGGAAACGGGGCCAGTTCCGGGGGCTCCGGATCGAGCGGTGGATGCGGTTGCTCGTCGGCGCCCGGCGACGTTCCGGCCTGGGCGGTCGGCGGCCTGCTCGTTCCCCTCGCGCTCTTCGGTCGCCGAAGTCGAGGCCGCGCTCGCAAAGGGGATCGCTAAGATGGCTCCCCGTGAAACCGCGAGCGCTTCCGTCTCTCGTTCTTCTCTCTCTCGCTGCCGCCGCCTGCGGCGGTAGCCCCCCTCCCCCGCCAGCGGTCGCACCGGTCGCGTCGGCCTCTTCTCCCCCGCCTGCCCCGCCTGCGCCGCCGCCGCCTTCGGCCACCGGCATCTGGCTGGGCACGTTGCACGCGGGCAAAGACCTGCGCGTGCAACTCCGGCTCGATCTCGCGCAGACCCCCCCGTCGTGCAGCCTCGACAGTCTGGATCAGCACGCCCGCGGCATCCCGTGCACGGCATCGGTGACGGGAGCCACGCTCGCGATCGACGTGCCGGCGGTGCACGGTTCGCTGCAGGCGAACCTCTCTGCCGACGGAAACACGCTCGACGGCACGTGGACCCAGGGCATGCCGCTCCCCCTGGTGATGACGCGGCAGGCGGCGCCCATCGAGCCGACCCCGCCTCCTCCGATGGACGCCGCGATGCCGCCGGTGGACGTCGCAAAGCTCAAGGACGTCCTCGACAAGGATCTCGCGGCGGCCCTCGCGAAGGGGGAGCTCGCTCCCGCCAACGACGCCGGCGTGACCATCGGCGTCGTCCAGCACGGAGTGCGGCGCATCTTCTCGTACGGCACCGCGAAGCCGGACTCGCTGTTCGAGATCGGATCGATCACCAAGACGTTCACCGGCCTCCTCCTCGCGCAGATGGTCGAGCAGAAGAAGACGCGGCTCGACGAGCCGGTGCGCGCCCTGCTGCCGGCGGGGACGGTCGCGGCGCCCGCCTCCGGACCGGAGATCACGCTGCTCGATCTGAGCGCGCAGCGCTCGGGGCTGCCCCGGATGCCCGACAACTTCAAGCCCGCCGACGAAGCCAACCCGTACGCCGACTACGACAAGAAGGCGCTCTACGCCTTCATCGCCAGCCACGGCGTCGCGATGCCCGCAAAGCCCGAGTTCCTGTACAGCAACCTCGGCGTCGGGCTGCTCGGGCAGGCGCTGGCGGAGCGCGCCGGCACGACGTACGAAGCGCTGCTGCGCAAGGAGATCACCGGTCCGCTCGGCTTGCGCGACACCGTGATCGCGCTTGGCCCGGCCCTTCGCGCGCGCTTCATCGCCGGGCACGACGGCGAGCACAAGCCGGCGCACGCCTGGGACCTGGACGCGTTCGCGGGCGCCGGAGGCATCCGATCGACGGCGGCCGACATGCTCACGTATCTCGAAGCGCAGCTCCACCCGGACAAGCTCCCGCGCGCGGTGGGCGCCACGCCCGAGGGCAAGACGCTCGCCGCGGCCCTTGCCGCGTCTCACGTCGTGCGGGGCGAGGCGATGCCTGGCGCGCACATCGCGCTCAACTGGGTCCGGAACGACGAGTCCGGAAGCTACGCGCACAATGGCGCCACGGGCGGCTACAGCGCGATGGCGATCTTCAACCCGGACGCGGACTTCGCAGTCGTCGTGCTGAGCAACACCTCCCCTGGTGATCGGGAGTTCGCCGACGAGCTGGGAGCGCACGTCGCCCAGCGCCTCACGGGGAAGCCCGCGGTGCCACTCGGCCCGGCGCCACAGTGAAGGGCGCGCTCGATTTCCTGCTGCGGCTCGCGTTCTTCGCGACCGTTCCGTTCGTCCTCGTGCTCGTCGCCGCGCTCTTTCCGGTGACCGGCGCGCTCGCGCAGGTCGCGCTGGGGCTCGCCGCGTTCTTCGCGGGGGAAGCGCTGCGGCGGCTCTCGGCCCGGTCGAAGCTCGTGGGCTGGGCGATCTCGAGCCAGCTCGAGTTCGAGGCGTACTACCGCGAGCACCCGCCGCGGACCTTCCTCTATTACGTCTTCTATCCGGTGCTCGCGCCGTACTGGATCTTCCAGCCGGAGGCGCGGCGCGAGTTCCTGCTCTTCAAGGGCTACACGCTGGCGAGCTTCGCGTTGCTCGTGCTGTCGCTCGTCGTGCAGTACCTGACGGCGTTTCCGCCGGAGCTCGGCGTGCGCTCCTTCTTGCCCATCGCGGCGGGCACCTTCGCCATCGAGACGGCCGTGGTGCTCATGTTCCTCATGCCGATCGTCACGTCGGTCGTGCATTACCACCTGCGCCGCGAGCGGGGGTTGCTCGTGGCGCTGTTGCTCGTGGGCATCGTGTCGTCGAGCCTGGCCATCGCGCGCCTGGAGCGACGAAGGGACCCGGTCGTCTCTTTCGCCACGCGCCAGCGCGTCCGCATGCGCACCGCCGCGAAGCCCAAGCCCGCAGAGGCTGCCCAGACGGCGGCCCTGCGCGCGGCGTGGAAGGCGCTGCCGAAGGAGAAGAAGGACGTGGATCACGACGGCAAGGTGGAAGCCGACGTGCTCGACGCCGCGCACGAGGCGCTCATGCCCTTCTACAAGAACGACGAGGCCAACGCGTTCGACCTCTGGTACACGCACAGCACCAAGGCGTGGCTCGTCGTCCTCTACTTCGAGGCGCGCGGCAAGAACGACCCGATCTGGCTCGCGATGACCTCCGCGGGCGCGGTGACGCACGACTCGAAGCAGCTGCCCAAGGGCGCCTTCAACGCGATGTACCGCCTGACGCAGTGATCCCTGGCGCATCGCCCCTGCGGTCTGGCGAACGGGTTGGAGCCGAACGGGCGGCTCCCCCTGCACATTTGGCGAACCGCACGTTCGATGAAGGCGAAGCCGAGCGCGCCCATGGCGAATTTGTCGTCGGCGAATGGCGAAGGTGACTTCGAAAGGGCCACGGCATGGCGACGGGGATGGCGAAGAGGATCGCGAGGGTCGGCGAAGCCCACGCCGGGGCGGACCGGTGCCCCTTTTGTGAAT
>DASVWO010000193.1:0-14287 GCA_036393165.1 Polyangiaceae bacterium
CGTGCTGGCAGCCTCGGTCTTCCACGCCACCGGCCGACACGACGTGTCTGAGCTGCAGGACGCTCACCGGCTGCTCACGCCGCTTTTGGGGACGGCGCTCGCCAGCGTCATCTTCGCCGTCGCCCTTCTCGCGGCGGGCCAGAGCGCGACGATCACGGCGACGGTCGCCGGTCAGGTCATCGTGTGCGGGTTCGTGCGGCTCCGGCTCGCGCCGTGGCAGCGGCGTCTCGCGACGCGTGCGCTGGCGATCGTCCCGGCGCTCGCGGTCATCCTCGTGGCGGGCGAGCGGTCCGCGGGCCGTCTCCTCGTGGGATCGCAGGTCGTGCTGAGCCTTCAGCTGCCGTTCGCGATCGTGCCGCTGCTCTTGCTCACGGCGGACAGGCGTCGCATGGGAGCGTGCGCGACGCCCCGATGGATGACCGCGGGCGGGTGGGCGTGCGCCGCGCTCGTGGGCCTGGCCAACGCGGCCCTTCTGGTGCGCCTGATGGCGTAGTGGCACGCCGCGAGCAACGGCTGGGCTGCCGATCCCACCGAGAGGAGCTCGACATGACCCAGGAGCGCGCGCGCACGTCGTCCCAGTCCGTTCGCCCGATCCGAGACGGAGAGGGCGCGCTCATCCTCGGCCCGACCAACGCGTCACGCGAGGCCGAGAACCCCGACGTCCTCGTGCCGCCACGCACGGACGGCGGAACCATGCCGAACCTGAGGTGGTCTTTCGCCGACAGCCGCATGCGGCTGGAGGAAGGCGGCTGGGCGCGCCAGACCACGATCCGCGAGCTGCCGATCTCCACGGAGATCGCGGGGGTCAACATGCGGCTGAAGGCGGGAGCCGTCCGCGAGCTCCACTTCCACAAGCAGGCCGAGTGGGCCTACATGATCAAGGGCCGAGCACGGATCACGGCGGTCGACCACGCGCGGCGCACCTTCGCCGACGACGTCAGCGAGGGCGACCTCTGGTTCTTCCCCAAGGGCGTGCCGCACTCGATCCAGGGCCTGCCGGACGACGGGTGCGAGTTCCTGCTCGTCTTCGACGACGGTGCCTTCGACGAGAACGGCACGTTCCTGCTGAGCGACTGGCTCACGCACACGCCGCGACACGTTCTCGCGAAGAACTTCGGCGTCCCGGAGAGCGCTCTGGCGAACATCCCCGACCGCGAGCTCTACATCTTCCAGGCGAACGTGCCGGGCCCGCTCACGGCGGATCGCCTCATGGGCACCGGACAGGTCCCCGACTGGTTCGCCTTCCCCCTGATGGCCCAGTCGCCGGTGCGCACCGCGGGCGGCAGCGTGCGCGTGGCCGATTCGAGGAACTTCCGCGCCGCGGGGACGATCGCCGCGGCGCTCGTCGAGATCGAGCCCGGCGGGATGCGCGAGATGCACTACCACGCGAACGGCGACGAGTGGCAGTACTACCTGAGCGGCGAAGGCCGCATGACGGTGTACGCCTCGGCCCACAACGCGGGAACCTTCGACTTCCAGGCAGGGGACGTGGGCTACGTGCCCAAGCTCATGCCTCACTACATCGAGAACACCGGCAGCAGCACACTGCGGTTCCTCGAGACCTTCCGAAGCGATCGGTTCGAGGACGTCTCGCTCGCACACTGGCTCGCGCTCACACCCCACGAGCTGGTGCGAGCGCACCTGAGAGTCGACGAGTCGGTCCTCCAGAAGATCGGACTGGAGCAGAGGCCCGTCGTCCCGGTCTGAGCACTGGCGCGATGCGTGCTTCGATCGATGGGCACGAGCTCGGCCCTGGACGACTCACACGGCGCTGTTGCGAGCGCCGTCCGACGCGAAGGCGATTGCATCCGCTTGTCGGGCGCGCTTCGGACGCGAGACGCGACGGTCCTCTGGGCGGCCCTCCGCGAGGCCGCGCGCGACGTGCGGTCCGGCACGCGTATCGAGATGGATATGTCCGCCGTTCCCGCCGTGGACGGTGACGTCATGGCGCTGCTCGTCGAGCTGCGTGGCCAGATCGCCGCTCGCGGCGCCCAGGCGGAGCTCACGCGCATGCGTCAACCGGTCGCGAAGCTCGCCCAGCTCTATGCCGCCGACCGCACACCCGTAGCCGCCAGGGGCGCGCGACAAGAGGGCCTCGTCGCGCAAGTAGGCGCGGCCACGCTCGCTCACGTCGCGCACGTCGAGCAGGCACTCGACTTCCTCGGCTCGCTGACGCTCGCCGGGTTCGGCGGGAAGCGCCGCTCTCGAGCGGTGCGCTGGGGCGAGATCGTCTCGCTCGTCGAGAAGACGGGCGCCGAGGCGATGACGATCGTCCTGCCCGTCGTGTTCGTGGTGGGCTTCATCTTCGCCTACGCGACGGCGGACACGCTGAAGCAGCTGGGCCAGCGACTGCTCAGCCCCACCATGGTGGGGCGGGCCATGGCGCGCGACGTCGCGCCCGTGATGACGGCGTTCATCGTCGCCGGCCGATCGGGCGCCGGCTTCGCCGCCGAGATCGGCTCGATGAAGATCGATCACGAGATCGATGCGCTGCGGACGTTC
The DNA here is from genome assembly GCA_036393165.1 of Polyangiaceae bacterium. GTDB lineage: Bacteria > Myxococcota_A > Polyangia > Polyangiales > Polyangiaceae > Palsa-1150. Next base: position 2,503 of record DASVWO010000193.1, read on the forward strand.
GGCCTCCAGCCGTTCGCATGGCTCGTCGTGCCACGCACGATCGCCCTCGTCCTCGTCGTGCCTGCGCTCGTGATCATCGCCAACTTCTTCGGGTGCGCCGGTGGTGCGCTGGTCGGCGTGACCCGCCTCGGGCTCACGCTGCCGGTCTACGTCCACGCGCTGAGGTCGGCCGTGTCCCTCTGGGACGTCGGGAGCGGGATGATCAAGAGCGCCGCGTTCGGCCTGGCCATCGCGCTCATCGCGTGCCAGCAGGGGTTCGCGGTGTCCGGCGGCCCCGAGGACGTCGGCCGTCGCACCCGATCGGCCGTCGTCACCGGCATGTTCTTCGTCGTCGTCGTCGATGCGGTCCTCACCGTCATCTACGAGTCCTTCGGGGGATGACGTGGAACCCGAACGCGTCGCCTCCCGGCCCATCGTCGACGTGCGTGGGCTGACCATCGGCTGGGGGGATCGCGTGGTGACGCGAGACGTCACGTTCCACGTCGACCGCGGGGAGGTGGTCGCCATCCTCGGCGAGAGCGGCAGCGGCAAGACCACCCTCATGCGATTCATCATCGGACTGGAGCAACCGCTCGAGGGCGTCGTCGACGTCGCCGGCCGGGGCCATCCGGACCTCGAGCAGGGGCTTCCGCCGTTCGGCGTGATGTTCCAGTCGGGCGCGCTCTTCGGGTCCATGACCGTCGGAGACAACGTGCGCCTGCCGCTGCGGGAATGGACCGACCTTCCCCCGGACGCGATCACGGCGATCGCTCGCGGCAAGCTGCGGACGGTCGACCTCGAGGACGCGATCGACAAGCTGCCCGCGGAGCTGTCGGGCGGAATGGTGCGGCGCGCCGCCATCGCGCGCGCCCTCGCGCTCGATCCGGAGCTCGTCTTCCTCGACGAGCCGTCGGCGGGCCTGGACCCCCGGACGGAGGCCGAGATCGACGATCTCATCGTGACCCTGAACCGGGCCCTCGGGGTCACCATCGTCATGATCACCCACGAGCTGGAGTCGGTGTACCGCATCGCCGACCGGTGCGTCGTGCTCGACGCTCGAAGCAAGAGCGTGCTCGCCGTCGGCGACCCGCGCCGCATGCGCGACAGCGGCGATCCGCGGATCCACGCTTTCTTCCATCCCGCCCCCGTGTCCGCACGGGAAAGGGCTCCCCGATGAGGGTGTCGAGCAGCCACTGGAGGCTGGGTGCCTTCACCCTGCTCGTCGTGGGGGCGGTCGTCGGCGCGGTGATCGCGCTCGGCGAGTGCACCACGCACCGCAGCACGGTGCCGTTCGTGTCCTATTTCGACGAGTCGGTCGGCGGCTTGACCACCGGCGGGCGGGTGGTGTTCCGCGGCGTGGAGGTGGGGACCGTCTCGGCGATCGAGATCGCGCCGGATCACCGCCATGTGCAGGTCTCCTACGGGCTCGATGCGGACGCCCTTCGGAAGATGGGGATCACCATCCTCGGGGGCGACCACGGCGGCCCCTACGCCGTACCGCCCGAGCTGCGCGCACAGATCGGAGGCAACGGGCTCACGGGGGTCAGGAACGTGTCCATCGACCTCTTCGACCCCCAGAAGCATCCGGCTCCCATCATGACGTTCGCCGTCGCGTCCAACTGCATTCCGGCCGCGACGAGCACGATGAAGACCCTGGAAGACGCGCTGACGAAGACCGCGGATCGCATGCCGGGAATCGCGGAGACGGTGGCCAGGGCGTCGGAGCGCGTCGAAGCGATGCTCGACGAGGTCGCACGCGGCCACCTTCCCGACAAGGCGGCGGTGACCCTCGCGCACGCGGACGCGGCGCTGAGGACGCTCACCGCCACGATGCGGCGATTCGACGATGCTGGCGTGCCCGAGAAAACGACGGCGGCTCTCGGGGACGTGAGCAGCGCCCTCGCGAAGCTGAGCCGCGTCCTCGATGGCGTCTCGGGATCCACGCGGGACGTCGACCAGGCTCTCGACGAGCTGAGGGACACGGCCGAGGCGATCCGCGTCCTGGCCGAAGACCTCGACCGCGATCCGGACATGCTCCTCAAAGGGCGCGCCACGCGAGGATCGCGATGAACCGGCTTCTCGCGATGGCGACGATCGTGATGGGTGCCTACGGATGTGCGCTCGTGTCGCGGGGGGAAGTGCTCTCCGTGCGGTACTTCAGCCCCGAGCCGATTCGCTCGACGCTGGGATCCGCGTCGGCGCAGGGGCCGAGGCCGGCCATCCGGCTCGGACGGGTGCGAGGTGCGCCGTACCTGCGCGAGCGCATCGCCCATCGCGACTCCGAGTACGAGGTCGGCTTCTACGACGACCGCGCGTGGACCGAGCGGCCGGAGGCTTACGTGCGGCGGGCGCTCGTGCGCAAGCTCTTCGAGGAGCGAGGGTTCGTGCGCATGACGGGTGGGACGGCGCCCACGCTGGAGCTCGAGGTCGTCGCGTTCGAAGAGCTCCGCATGCCTCCCCTGCACGCGGCGCGCGTCGAAGTCCACTACCAGATCCGCCGCAACGAGACGGCGCTGGCCGAGAGAACGATCCGGATTGACCGCCCGGTCGCTGGCGGCCGCTTCGAGGACGTCGTCGCGGCCTTCTCCGGAGCTCTCGACGAGGCGACCGGTCGGATCGCCGACGACATCGCCGGGACGGTGCCTCCATGAGACCGTGGTCGGTGGTGTGGGTCGTGGTCGTGTTCGCCATCGCCCATGGGCTGGAGGGCTACGTTCTGTCGCCGCTCGTCGCCCGTCGCACCGTGGAGTTGCCCCCCGTCTGCACCATCGCCGCGCAAGTGTTGCTCGGGGCGATCTGGGGCGTGCTGGGCTTCACCTTCGCGACGCCGATGGCAGTCGTCGTGGTGATGCTCGTCCGCGCCATGTACGTCGAGGACGTGCTGGGAGAGCCGCCGGAGCCATCGGTGTCACTGGCGAGGCAGCATGTCGCCGAACGCAGTGAGCGGTAGCGTGACCTGCTTGTACCCGGCGGGAGCCGCGAACGTCGAAGCGGGCACCGTCTTCGGCGTCACGCTCGTCACCCGCGCGTCGAAGGTCTGCTTGCCGTCGGCGGAGTGAACCGTCGCTGACATCGGCATCTGGCCGTTGCGGAGCTTGTCGGTCCACGCGGGCGGCAGCAGCGACGACGGCAGCAGCCGGTCGAAGTCGATCCGCACGCTCGGCGCGAGGCACGCGTCGATCTTCATGTTCGTCTTCGTGTCGGTCGCCTGCCACGGGTCACAGCTGCGACCTGCGACGGTCTGCGGCGTCCCGTTCGGCGACGCGGTCCAGTCGGCGGCGGCGCCCTCGAGACGCCGGGCGGCCGCCTGTTTCGACTCCGGCGGGATCTTGTTCATGTCGAGCACCGCGTACGTCTTCTGGGTGGGCATGACGAGCATCACCCGCTTCTTCCCCATATCGACTATGGCCTGCATCGGCTCGTGCTGCTGGTTGGACGACGGCGGAAGGTCGTAGCGGACCTGGTCGCCCTTGACGTGAACCGTGACGTCTTGCGGACCGTTGCTCCGGTCGGTCGAGATCCGCATCGTCACGTCCCCCTCGAAGTTTCCGTTGGCGGCTTGGCCCGTGTCGCCGGCAGCGGCCCTCGCCGCGAGAGGCGATCCGAGGCCCAGGACGAGCAGCAGGGCGGCGCTCGAGATTGTGTTGCGCATGCGACGACTCGGTGCACCGCGCGTGCCTTGCGGTCTCCGGCGCGCGACGGGCGCTCGTCTTGCAACTCCCCCGCGCTGGAGGTCGAGGGATGAGACGCATGACCCCCGTGAGAGCCTTCCTCGCCGGCGCGGCCGCAGGCGCCCTCGGGAGTCTGGCGCAGGACGCCTTCTTCGCGCTGACCTCGCGGATGCAGCCGAAGAAGCGCGTCGCCGCGTTCGAGCCGCCCGAGCCCGAGCAGAGGAGCGAAACGCCGGCGCAGACGATCGCCCGCCGCGCCGTGGAGGGAATGCTGGGCCGCGAATTCCTCGAGGACGAGTGGCGAGCCGGCAGGATCGTCCACTACGCGTACGGCTCCGCCTGGGGCGCAGCCTACGGTCTGGCCGCCGAGTCTTACGCTCCCGTCCGGACTGCCGCGGGCGGGCTCGCGTTCGGAGCGGCGCTCTGGATGGCGAGCGACAACCTGATCCTCCCCTTCTTCAGGCTGAGCGCCTGGCCGAACCGCCGGTCGCTCGCCGAGCACGCATACGCGCTGGCGGCGCACCTCGTCTACGGCGCTGCCGTGTGGGGCGCGTTCGAGGCGGCGCGTCGCCGCCCTTGGTGGAAGGCGTTGCCCATCCTGGGGGCTGCGTGGTCGACGCGTCACGTGCCTGCCGTCGTCCGGGGGCCTGCACGAAAGACGGTGACGGCGATTCGAGAGATGGAAACCCTCGCGAGGGACCGTGCGCACCTATCGCATTCTCACGCGTGAGGGCGTCGAGCTCACGAGAGTGCACGCGCCGAGCTTGATGGAAGCGATCGCCACGTCGGCCGCGTCGATGGCACCGCTCGAGTCGCGCATCGTGTCCGAGGACGGATCCCGGATCTTGGCGCGACGAGAGCTCTGGACCGGCGGCAGCCCCGGATGGTCCCTCGCGAAGTGAGTTCACGGCTGCCCTCCGATCCTCGCTCCGAGCTCCCGGTTCAGATGGCGGGCGCGCGCATGCCGCGCATGCCGTGAGTGCTCCTCGCCACGGCGGGCCCGGTCACGAGGAGGATGCCGGCGACGGCGATGACGGCGATGTTCGTGAGCGTGCGCGGGTCGAGCTGCAGGAGCGCGAGGATGCCGAGAACGACGGCACAGAGCCCTGCCACGACACGCGCGGCACGGCTCAGCAAGCCTACGCCGAAGATGAGACCCGCGCCGAACACGATGACCGATATCGGGGCGAACACAGTCGGAGCAAGACCGAGGAGCGCGAGGATGCCGAGCACGACACCGGTCCAGCCTGCGGCACGCTCTGCCCACATACCGCGGTCGTCGTGGCCTCGTGCCGTCAGCGTCCACACCTCGAACAGGAACGCGGCGCCCACGACGATGTCGGCGATCGCGTCGAAGAAACGCGAAGCGCCGGCGAGGCCGATGATCGCCAGCACGATGCCGGCCACGGCGCAGAGCGCCTCGACCGCGCCGCCGGCCCGGTTCCGGTGCAGGGGCGGGGCGACGACTGGTCTGTTTTCTACGAACGGGGTTGCCATCGTGTCACCTCCGCACGTGTTGCGAAGCAAGAACCGGTGCGCCCGGGGCTGGACCGGCGTCCCGGGCGCTCCGATTGCAGCGCATCGCGCCATGGAGATGGAACGCAGGATCGAGGTGGAGCGCGTCCGCCGTCAGGTTGCGCGACGTCCGCTCGAGGGCCGCATCGCGCTCGTCACCGGCGGAGCGCGCGGCATCGGCCGAGGCATCGCCGTGGAGCTCCTGCGCGCAGGAGCGCACGTCGTCATCGGCGACATCGTCGAGCAAGAGATGCGGCAGACGTGCGAGCAGCTGCAGCGCCTGGGAGCCGTCGACTGGGTGGCGCTCGACGTCGCGAACGATGAATCGAGGCGAGACGCCGTTCGCCGCATCCGCGCCGAGCACGGCCCGATCGACGTCCTCGTCAACAACGCCGGGATCGCCGGCGCCGGCTTCTTCGCCGACGAGGATCCGCGACGCATCGCGAAGGCGCTCGCGGTCGATCTGGCCGGTGCGATCTGCCTGACGCGCATGGTGCTCCCGCACATGGTGGCCTCGGGCTGGGGCCGGATCGCGAACGTCTCGTCGATGATGGCCATCACGGGCTCGCCTGGGTTCGCCGTCTACTCGGCCGCCAAGTCGGGGCTGCTCGCGTTCAGCGAGGCCATCGAGCGCGAGGTCCGTCGGCTCGGCGACATCCGCGTCACCGCCGTGCTGCCGCCGTCGGTTCGCACGAGCGCCTTCGAGGACGCCAAGCGCAGCGAGCCGGGGATGATGCGCTGGAGCCTGGTCCCGCCCGTCTCGATCGGGCGGGTCGCGCGGCGGACGGTCCACGGGCTCATCGCGGGTCGACGCCACGTGTACTGCGGCGTGCAGAGCTACCTGGTCTCGCTGCTGCAGCGCTTCTTCCCGCGCGTGATGGACGCGCTGCTCATGTTCATGTTCGTGGGCAGGATGCGGCCGCAGCTGCCTCCGCGGGCGGCGGCGGCAGGCGCGAGCGCAAGGCCCGCCGCGAGCGCTTGACCTGGGGAGCGCGCTCCTCACAGCTCCGTCATGGAGGCGCGTGCTCTCTACGACCGCGCGTGCGCCCAGTGTCACGGCGTGTCGGGGCAGGGCGACTACTACGCGCCCGACTTCCACCCGCCCGCCATTGCCGGCGAATCGGCCGCCAGGGTCGCTCTCGTGGTGAGGCAGCCGGGGGCACACGATCCCGCGTTCGCACGTGCGGCCCTGCCGGACGCCGCGCTTGCGCAGCTGGGTGCCTACGTGCAGGGCTCGCTCGCGCGACCGCCCGAGCCGCCGGGGCGCATCGGGCCGAGAGCGCTCGACCCCTTCGCAGTGGGCGTCCTCGTCTGGGGTGCGCTCGCGCTGTTCGTGTGCGCGCTTTCGTGGCTCTTCGCCGAGGGTCGCAACTGATGGCCCCGGACGAGCGCGTCCTGGAGGTCAGGGCACCTCGACCGCGGCTGCTCGTGCTTGCCGCTGCCGCGGTGACCGTCGCGTTCGGCGCCGCCGTCTGGGCCTACGCCGAGTACGCGACGCGCGCGCGCACGCCGGAGCTCGCGCTCGCGCTGGCGATCCTCCTCTTCTCGATCGCCGTCGCGATCCTCACCACGTTTCGCGGCACCTTCGCCTTTCGCAGCGTCCAGGGCGCCAGGCCGCTGCCGGCGCAGAGCGCCGATCCCGTCGAGATGGTCCCGCGGTCGTCGCGCAAGAGTTTCCTGGCGCTGCTCGTCGCAGCCGCCTCGAGTCTCGTCGCCGTGGTGCTGCTGCCGCTCCGTTCACTAGGCTCCCGCCCGCGCGAGGTGCTGCACGCCACCGCCTGGCGCCGGGGCGTGCGCCTGGTGACGACGGATGGGACCCCGCTGCGCCTCGCCGACCTTCCGCTCGGGAGCGCCACGCCGGTCGTCCCGTCCTCCTCCCGCGACGACGGCAACTCTGCGGCGACGCTCGTCCGATTGCGGGGCTCTGGCGAGGTCCACGCCTACAGTCGAATCTGCACGCACGCGGGTTGCTCGGTCTGCGTGTTCCGCGCGGATCGCTCGCTCCTCGTCTGCCCGTGTCATCACTCGACGTTCGACGCCTCGAACGGCGGGCGCATCTTGAGCGGCCCTGCGAGCCAGCCGCTTCCCGAGCTGCCCCTCGCCGTCGACGACGACGGATGGCTGGTCGCGGACGGCGACTTCGATCGGCCCATCGGGCCGGTGGTCGGATGAGCCGTGGCGAGCGCGCTCGAGTACCGCCTCCGGTTCCGTGACCCGCTGCGGCGTGCGCTGCGTCGTCTGTTCCCCAGCCCGTGGTCGTTCCTGCTCGGGGAGATGGCGCTCTTCTCCTTCGTCGCCCTCGTGCTCAGCGGAACCTACCTGGCTCTCTTCTACGATCCGGGCGACGCGTACGCGAGCGTGGTCGGCATCTCCACCCGAGTTCCCTTCGGCGAAGTGGTGCGGCGGTTCCATCACTTCTCGGCGCACCTCTTTCTCGGGTCGCTCGTCTTGCACGCCGCGCGCGTCTACTTCACCGGAGCGTTCCGGCGGCCCCGCGAAGTGACGTGGTGGATCGGCCTGACCCTGTTCGCGCTGGCCATCGTCAACGGCTACAGCGGCTACTGTCTCCCGTGGGACATGCGCGCCGGGACGGCCACGCGCATGTCGATGACGACGCTCGCGTCGATCCCCTGGGTGGGCGGGTGGCTCGCGACCTTCGCCTTCGGCGCGCCCTTCCCGGGCCCCTTCATCCTCGGGCGCCTGTACCTCTCGCACGTCTTCCTCGTCCCGGCGCTCATCGCCGCGTTCCTCGCGCTGCACCTGCTGCTCGTCGTGCGGCTGACCCACACTGACTACCCCGGCCGCGGACGCACCGAAGAGATCGAGGTCGGAGCGTCGCTCTGGCCGGAGCAGACCGCGCGATCGACGGCCCTCGTGTTTCTCGTGTTCGGCTGGGCCGCGCTGCTCGCGGCGTTCCTGCCGGTCGAGTCGGTCGCCGTCTATGGCCCATTTCAACAGGACGCGTCGTACCCGCCGCTCCAGCCCGACTGGTTCCTCATGTGGATCGAAGGCGCGTACCGCCTGATCCCCCGGCAGCTCGGCTTCCACCTCGTGGGCGCCAACTTCACCAACCCGTTCTACGGAGCCGTCGTCCTGCCGCTCCTCGTGTTCGGGGGTTGCGCCGTGTACCCGTTCGTGGACGCGCGCATCTACCGCACGCCCCGGAGGGACCACCATCTTCTCGATCACCCGTCACGCAGACCCTTCCGCACCGCGTTCGGCGTGAGCGGCCTGCTGTTCCTCGTCTTCGTCTCGATGGGCGCGCTCGACGACCGCATCGCGGCAGCCTTCCGCGCCGAGGTCTGGCAGGTCGACGTCGTCTGGGGGGTGCTCACGCTCGCCGTCCCGCCGGCGATATTCGTCGCGGCACTGCTCTGGCTGCGACTTCCCCTGAGATCCAGAGGGGTTGCGGCCGGGACAGCTGACGCTTCCCAACGGCCGAGCTTCCCTCTTTAATGCCGGCCCCATGCGTACAATCCTCTCTGCAGCGCTCTGTGCCTCGATGCTCGCTCTGGTTGCCTGCGGGGAGGACACTCCCGCACCGCAGGCGCCTCCGCCGCCTCCCCCGCCGCCGGCCACCGCCGCGGCGACGCCTCCTCCCCCCGCGGACACCACGCCGCCTCCGCCGCCGAAGCCGTCCATGGCCGACATGCAGACGGCCTCGCTCAAGACGGTCACCGACGCGCTCAACGCGCACGACGCGCAGAAGTACGCCTCGGCCTTCGCGACGGACGGCGTCGGGAAGCAGCCGGGCATGCCGGACAACGTCGGGCGCGACGCGATCGCCGCCGACATCCAGCGCGTCTTCACGGCGTTCCCGGACCTCAAGTTCGCCTTCAGCCGCGCGATGTGGAAAGGCAACGTCGGCGTCACGACCTGGGACTGGACCGGCACGGACAGCGGAGGCTTCATGGGCGCCAAGCCCACTGGCCGCCCGGTCGGCCTGAGCGGCGCGACCGTCGCCGTCTTCGGCGACGATGGGCTCATCAAGGAGCTGCACGTCTACCAGGACTTCGGGACGCTGATGCAGCAGCTCGATCCGAAGGCGAAGAAGGGCAGCTTCCGCGCCCCGCCGACGCTCGCCACGCAGATCGAGACGGTGAGCGCGGGCGGTCCGGACGAGGACAAGAATCTCGGCGTCGCCAAGGGGATGTACCAGTCCTTCGACGACCACAAGGCGAAGGACGTGTGCGGCAACGGCTCCGCCGACATGGTGCTCGACGACATGACCGGCCCCGGCCCGATCAAGGGCACCAAGGGCTGCTCCGATTACCTCGGCGGCATGTTCAAGGGCATCCCCGACGTGCACCAGCTGCCTCTCGCCAACCAGTGGGCCATCGGCCCCTACACGGTGTCCGAGGGCGTGACCCAGGGCACGCACAAGGGGCAGCTCGGGCCCTTCAAGGCGTCGGGCAAGACCGTCGCGATGCATTTCGTCGACATCGGGTCGGTGAGCGGCGGCAAGTACACGCACTACTGGTCGTACGCGAACGGCGTCGAGCTGCTGACCCAGATCGGTGTCATCAAGCCGCCGCCCGCCGCCACGGCGCAGAAGTAGTGATCTGAAGCGTCAGTGAACGAGACGGGCCCCCGGCAGGATGAGGGGGTCGATGATCTGCACCTGCACGAGGGCGCCCGCAGGGACGCGGACCTCGCGCGGCTGCATCATGGTCGCGCCTTCCACCGGCTGGCCCGGAGGAGACGTGCCCGGCGCCGACGTCTCCGAGCCGTACTCGAGGAAGTCGTACGGATAGATGTACGACGCGTACGGCTCGGGCGTCGGCGGCCCGGCCCAGTCGTAGTGCTGCGCGCTGCGGACGGCGGCGCGCAGCGGGAGGGTGCCGTCGACCGTGTCGATGTTCTGCAGGTCCACGCGGATGCGCGGGATCTCCGGGTCGCCCACGGAGGCGACGGTGCCACGCACCTTGGCGCCGTACGCGACGAGCACGCGTCCGTCGGGCGCGACCAGGGGCGTCACGACCGTGCCGGTGAAGCGCGTGCCCGGCGGCGTGTAGAACGTGTCGATCGGCTCGTCGACCCGCAGCGTGAAGAGCGTCCCCGCCTGGACGAAGGGTCCCTGCACGGTCCCCGGCTTGATGGGATGCGGGGTCTGCGGGCCGACCGACGCGACCTGCTCCTCCGCCGTGCTGCACGCGCCGAGAGCGAACGGGAGCGCGATCGACGCTCCGAGCACCAGAACCTTCACGCTGCGCATCATGGCGACTGCCTCCTTCAGGGTTTGTTCTTCTTCGCCACCCCCGGGAAGAGCTGTTCGATCGACTGACGGATGAACCTTCCGCGCTCGGGATCGCCCTCGAGCACCGCCGAGCTGAAGGCGCGCGCCTGCTCCAGCGTGATGTGCGGGGGCAGCGGCGGCACCTCGGGATCGACGTACGCCTCGTAGACGACGGGCCGGTCGGCGCGGAGCGCGTCGTCCCAGGCGGAGCCCACGCGCTCGGGCGCATCCACGAAGATGCCGCGCAGGCCGATCATCTCGGCGAACTTGGAGTACCGGACGTCGGGCAAGTCCTGCGACGCCTGGAACTTGGCGCTGCCGGCCATCGCGCGCATCTCCCAGGTGACCTGGTTCAGGTCGCGGTTGTTGAGGACGCAGATGACGAAGCGCGGGTCGCGCCACTGCTTCCAGTACTTGGCGACGGTCACGAGCTCCGCCATCCCGTTCATCTGCATGGCGCCGTCGCCGACGAGCCCGATGACGGCTCGGTCGGGGTGCGCGAACTTGGCGGCGATGGCGTAGGGCACGCCAGCGCCCATCGTCGCGAGGTTGCCGCTGAGCGACGAGAGCATCCCCTCGCGGAGGACGAGGTTGCGCGCGAACCAGTTGGCGGACGAACCGCTGTCGGACGCGATCACGCAGCCGTCGGGAAGGCGCGGAGAGAGCTCCTCGAAGACGAGCTGCGGGTTGACCGGCTCGGCGCGGGTGCGCGCGCGCTCGCTGACGGTGCGGCGCCAGTCGCGCACCTGCTCCTCGATGCCGCGGCGCCAGGAGCGATCCTCCTTCTTCTCGAGCAGCGGCACGAGGAGCCGCAGCGTCTCGGCGGCGTCGCCGACCAGGTTCAGCTCCGTCGGGTAGCGGATGCCGAGGTTGCGCCCGTCGATGTCGATCTGGATGCCGCGCGCCTTGCCCGGCTTCGGCAGGAACTCCGAGTACGGGAAGCTCGTGCCGACCATGAGCAGCGTGTCGCACTGCTGCATGATCTCCCAGCTCGGCTTGCTGCCGAGCAGGCCGATGGGCCCCGTCACGAACGGCAGCGTGTCCGGCACCACGTACAGACCGAGGAGCGCCTTCGCGATGCACGCTCCGGTCGCGTCGGCGACGGCGAGCACCTCGTTGGTCGCGCGGCGCGCGCCGGCGCCGACCAGCATGGCGACGCGCTTGCCCTCGTTGAGGATGTGCGCGGCGGCCTGCAGGTCCGCGACCGACGGCACGACGCGCGGGGTGCTGTAGGCGATGCTCGAGTGCGCCGTGTTGTGCTTGTGCGGCGGATCCTCGACCGCCTCCTCCTCCTGCAGGTCCTTCGGCAAGATGAGGCACGTGACGGTGCGCTCGGATCTCGCGATGCGGAAGGCGCGGTCGATCGCGTGGCGCACGCCCGCCG
>DASVWO010000194.1:0-2798 GCA_036393165.1 Polyangiaceae bacterium
CTGGCCGAGGCGGTCGAGGCCATCGGCAAGGGCGGGGCCGATGCGGTGGGCGTGCGCACGGACGTGTCGAAGCGCGAGGACATCGAGGCGCTCGCGCGGAAGACGTTCGAGCGCTTCGGCACGGCGCACGTCGTGTGCAACAACGCGGGCGTCGGCGCGGGCGGCATGTCGTACGCGCAGCCGCTGAGCGACTGGGAGTGGACCCTCGGGGTGAACCTCTGGGGCGTCATCCACGGCATCCGCGCGTTCGTCCCGAAGATGGTCGAGCAGGGCGAGGGGCACGTGGTGAACACCGCCTCGATGGCCGGCCTCATCTCGGCGCCGGGGATGGGCGCGTACTGCGCGTCGAAGCACGCCGTCGTGGCGATCAGCGAGTGCCTCTTCCACGAGCTCACGCTCGCGGCGGGCGGCAAGGTGAAGGTGAGCGTCCTCTGCCCCGGCTGGGTCAAGACGAACATCGCCGACGCCGAGCGCAACCGCCCCGCGAACATGAAGGGCGCGGCCGCCGGGCAGCGCGGGCCGCAGGAGCAGATGATGGAGGCGATGATGCGCCAGCTCATCGCCGGCGGGATGCCGCCGAGCGAGGTCGCCGACCAGGTGCTCGCGGCGATTCACGAGGAGCGCTTCTGGATCCTCACGCATCCGAAGATGAAGAAGGCGGTCGAGGTGCGCGCGCACGGGATCCTCGAGGGGCTCGACCCGAAGTTCGACCCGACGCAGATGTGAAGCTCAGGAGTGCTTGTCGCGGATCCCCGCGACGCTCGACTCCCAGTTCGCGCCGTCGAAGCGCTCGACGCGAAAGCCCGCGGCGGCGCCGTCGTCGAGGCAGAGCGCGTTGACGTCCCAGTCGTTCGGGTGGCTGCGCGGCCGGTAGAAGGGGTGGATGCCGCACGTCTTGCAGAACATGTGCTTCGCCGTGCGCGTGTTGAACGTGTAGACGGCGAGCGCGTCCTCGCCGCGCAGGATGACGAAGCGCTCGGGCGGGACGATGACGTGCAGGTAGCCCATCTTGCTGCACATCGAGCAGGTGCACGTGATGGCGCGGTGATCCTCGACGTCGACGCGGAAGCGGACCGCGCCGCAGTGGCAGCCGCCTTCGTAGCGGGTGGTCATTCGGGATCACCCCATCCTTCCTTCGATGCGGCGGAGAAGATGCCGCGGGCTATGAGGGACGTCTCGGCACGAACGCGCCGCGCGTAGACCTCGGAGCGGATGCGGGCGATGGCGGCGTCGCCGGGGGCGGCGAGCCAGGCGGCCTCGGCGAGGTGGCAAGCCAGCGGGAGATCGCCAGCGGCTGCCAGCGCCTCGGCGCGCGCCGCGAGCTTCGTCGCGCCCCCCGCGAGCGACGCGATCTCGCGCGCCAGGTGCTCCGCCCGCGCGGGCTTGAGGTGCGACGGGTCGCCGTCCCACCAGCCGCCGTAGAGCCGCCACACGTTGCGCACGACGAACTCGGGCTCGTCGTAGATGGGGCGCAGGTAGGGCCGCGCCATCAGCGCCTCGGGCGCGCGCACCGTGGCGAGCGCCTCCTCGAGACGGCCGCCGGCGTTCATCACCGCCAGCGTCTGCTCGACGAGCGACTCGAGCAGCGCCGCCGTATCCGACAGCGCTTGCTGCACCCGCGCGCGCCCGAAGATGGGCGGGCCGTGCCCGGGGCAGAGCGTCTCGGCCGGGAGCGCCGCCATCGTGCGCAGCGCCTGCGCCCACTCGCGCGGGTAGCGCTGCACCTTCTGCGGATTGCCTGCGTTGGGCGAGCACCAGATGAAGAGGTCCCCGGTGCAGAGCACGCCGCGCGCCGGCGCCCACACCCACGTGGCGTCGTCGGTCTCGCCCATGGCGTGCCGGAGCTCGAAGCGCTCGCCGCCGACGTCGAGGTCGAGCGCGCTCGCGTACGTCACGTCGGGCGCGCGGAAGTTCACGGGCCATTCGGCGCCCTCGCCGGTGCCGCGGAACTGGCGCGCGTTGATGCACGCGTTGTATCCGGCCGTCAGACGGTACCGCTCGAAGCGCGCCGGCACGCGCTCGTGGGCGACGACACGCGCGCGCCCCGCGCCCGCCTCGGCCTCGTAGAGATCGACGCCGAAGCAGTGGTCCACGTGCCCGTGCGTGAAGACCGCCGTGTGCAGCCGCGCGCTGGTGAAGGAGCGCACGCACACCTGAACCTGCTGCGCGAGGAGGAAGCTGCCCGTGTCCACCAGCACGAGCCCCTCGGCCGTCTCGAAGGCCGTCGCGTTCGCGAAGCTCGAGACGAACGCCGAGCCGCCGCCGTCGAGCGCCTCGACGTCCATCAGCGGCGCGAACGGGTGCTTCTCCGCCGGGTCGAGCGACCCGCTCCAGAGCCCCTCGGCGAGATCCCGGATGCGTCCCACGCCGGGAGTGTCTCACGGGATCGCGTACACGAGCAGCCGGCACTCGATGGGGCCGTTGAACAGCTGCCACCACCGGTCCGGCTTGCGCTTCATCGCGCGCTCGATGGCCGGGGTCCCCGCGAGCAGGGCGACCGTGTGCCCGCGCATCCCGCGCGCGACGCGGGCGATCGTGTCGTACAGCTCCGCGTGCACCTCGAGGCGCTCGCCATAGGGCGGGTTCGTCACGAGGAACCCCGGCGGAACGAGCGGCGCGAGGTCACGCACGTCGCGCGTCTCGAGATGCACCTCGACGCCCGCGGCCCGGGCGTTCTGCTTGGCCACGGCGATGGCGCGCGGGTCGACGTCGCTCCCGCGCACCGGCGCCTCGGGCGCCTTGCGCTTCTGGTCGCGCGCCTCCTGCCGCAGCGCCGCCAGGGCGCGTCGCTCGCCGTC